>JAJFUK010000104.1 GCA_021372435.1 Actinomycetes bacterium
GCGGCTACGGCGCGCTGGGATAGACCCCGGCTTCGAGCGTATTTCCAGGAGCAAGACAGCCGGGAACTGGCCGCCCGGGTCGACTGTCCGGTCCTCTTGGTGCACGCGAGACCCGACCGGCAGGTCCCCTTCGAGCACTCCTTGCTTCTTACGCGGCATCTCCGCACACGGACCACCTTGGTCGCCCTCGAAAGGGGAGGACACACATCAGCCCAACACGACCCGGCTGTGCATGTCCGCACTGCCGCCTGGCTCCGAGACAGAGTCGCGGAGGCCCGCGCCGCCCCCGCCTGACTCATCCCCGTCAGCGCCTACCGGGACGCATGGCGCGGGACAAAGCGACGCGTAGGACCAAAAGGGATGGAGCGGAGTACGGGGTTCGAACCCGCGACATCCAGCTTGGGAAGCTGGCACTCTACCAACTGAGTTAACTCCGCCCGCCGGCCGACCTTCTTCAAACGTCACGTATCATAGCACAAGGTCCCCCGATTTCAGGCACACCGGTGGCGCCTGCGCCCCAGCGGTGTGCGGTTCGTCCATCGATCTAGGGGATCCGACCGGGCCGGAGTGCGCTCCAGGCGTACGGCGTTTCCGCCGGCATTGGGTGCACCGAGCGGCGTTTTTCATAAGGCAGACGCACTTTGGGGGGTTGACTTCTTGGCAAACACGCGTAGAATAATGCTCAGAGTCCCGAGAGATCAGACGCAGCGTCTGAGGAGCTTACAAGGGGACCCGCAGAGGAAACGCGGAGGTAAATGGCCGCGAAGTACAGCGAAGCGGGGACGAAGTGAGAGCCGTTGAAAGACGAAAAGCGAGTTCACTCGGGGCTCGCTTTCTTTGTATCCTGATCCTTGCGCCCTGATCCTCGCATCTTGGCGACCCCGGCGCCTGCCGACCCCGGCGCCTGCCGACCCCGGCGCTCCGGGGCGTTGCACCGTCGTTGCCCCGTCATACCGGCTCTGCCACTCCCGGCACCGGCAGAGTCAGCGCTGGCAGCCCGGGCAGTAGGCCGTACCCCTGCCCCCCACCAGCGCCCGCTGCAGGACGCCGCCGCATCGCGAGCAGATCTGTCCGTGCCTTCCGTAGGCCCGTAGCCAACGCTGGAACGTTCCCGGCCTGCCCTCTATGTCGACGAAATCGGATAGACTGCAGCCGAGCAACCTCACTCCCTCGCCCAATCTCAGCGGTATCTCCGTCGCCAGCCGCGCGATCTCTTCGTCGGAAAGTGAGCCGCTCGGACGCAGAGGTGACAGCTCCGTCCACCACAAGATCTCGTCGGCGTAGATGTTGCCGATGCCGGCCAGATGCCGCTGATCGAGCAAGAACGCCTTGAGAGGTGCCGTCCTCCCCCGCAACCTGCGCGCCAAGTATTCGCGATCCCACGAACCTCGCCATGCGTCAGGACCCAGGTCCCGAAGGCGGGGAGCCGGCGCCCCGGCGGTCAAGTGGAGTCTGCCGAACTTGCGCATGTCGCGGAACTCCAGTCGCAAACGGCGTCCATCGTCATCAGCCAGCACGAACAGGAAGCGGCGATGGCGATCCTCTTCGGCCTGGATGCCGGGCGGCCGCAAGGCGCCCTCGCCCCGGCCGTCTTCGTCCGGGCCGACCAGGAGTTGGCCGGTCATGCCCAGATGGACGGTGAGAAAGAATCCGCCGCTGAGCCTTATCACCAGGAACTTGCCCAGCCGGTCGACCTCCTCCACGCACCGGCCCGGTAACCCGTCCCGTACCTGCTCCGGTCCGCAATCCCGGAGCATGCCCGCTTCGAGCCTTTCGACGACGGCGAAGGTCTTCCCGACCAACACCCCGGCCAACTGGCGTCTGACCGTCTCGACCTCGGGCAGTTCAGGCATGGCGGCCGGCGCTACATACTTTCAGGAGCACTCACCCCCAAGAGGTGCAGGCAGCGGGCCACCACCCGCTTGGTCACCAGACACAGCGCAAGCCGCGAAGCGCCCTCCTCGGGCCCGACCCCGATCACCCGGCAGTGTTTGTAGAAGACGTGGAAGTCACCGGCCAACTCCTGAGCATACCCGGCGATGCGGTGCGGAGCCCTGCGCTCCGCCGCGTCCTGAACGACGGCGGGGAAGCTCTCCAGGCGCTTGACCAGGGCTTGTTCATACGGAGTGGCGAAGACCTCGGCGCCCACCGGCACGCCCGCCTCCATCCCCTCGGGCACGTTGCGGATGATGCTGGCGATCCGGGCGTGGGCGTACTGCACATAGTAGACGGGGTTGTCCTGCGAGTGCCGTCGGGCGAGGTCGAGGTCGAGGTCGAGCGTCTGATCCTGCGACCGCGATACTAGGAAGAAACGGGCCGCGTCCACCCCGATGGCCCGCACCAGCTCCGCCAGCGTGACCATCTCCCCGCGCCGAGTGGACATCTGCCGGAGCGCGCCCTTCTCCAACAGGTTCACCAGTTGGCCGATGATGATCTCCAGCGAGCCCGGCCGCCCTGATAGGATCTCGACGGCCGCCTTCATCCGGGCCACGTACCCGTGATGGTCGGCCCCCCAGATGTTGATGAGGTGTTCGAAGCCGCGCTCGAGCTTGCTCTCGTGATAGGCGATGTCGGCGGCGAAGTACGTCGGCGCGCCGTTGCGACGGATGAGTACCCGGTCTTTATCGTCGCCTCTGGAAGTGGTGCGCAGCCATACGGCATCGCCCTCACGGTAGGCTTCTCCCGCGTCCAGCAGCCGCTGAACGACCCTTTCCAGCCGGCCGTCGACATGAAGGCCGGTCTCGCTGAACCAGCAGTCGAAGACCACCCCGAACGCCTCCAGCTCCGACTTCATCTGCTCGAGCATCACCCGGCAGGCGCGGGTGCGGAAGAAATCGACCGCTTCTTTTATCGCCGGGTCGTCCGGCCATTCCGCCAATCCATCGGGTGTCTCTTCCTCTTCCTCTTCGTAAAGGACCTCTTCCGGGGCCGTCTCTCGAGCTCCACCGGCGTTCCTTCCCGGCGCGCCGGCCACCGTCACCCGTGAGGCGGCCCGTTCGAGAGCCTCCGCGTACCGGTCACCGATCTCCGCGCGGAGACCCGCAGCTATCTCCTTGACGTATTCCCCCTGGTAGCCGTCGTTGGGGACAGGCAGATCGACCCCGAACGACTGAGCGTATCTGGCGGCGACACTGCGACCGAAGCGGTCCATCTGCCGGCCGTAGTCGTTGATGTAGAACTCGGTGGCCACGTTCATCCCGCTGAACTTCAGCAGCCTCTGAAGGGAATCGCCGTAGGCGGCGTAGCGCCCGTGTCCCACGTGGAGCGGACCGTTCGGATTGACACTCACGAACTCGAGATTCACCCGGGGATGGGCCCGCTCCGGCCCCCGGCCGAAGTCCTCGCCGGCGGCCAGCATCTCGGCCATAGCCTCTACGTAGGCATCTCGACTCAGCGTGAAGTTGAGGAATCCCGGGCCGGCGATCTCCAGCTTATCCACCGCCCGGGCGACCTCAGGGTCGGCCAGCAGATGCCGGCGCAGTTCCTCGGCAAGGACCAGCGGCGGCCGGCGCGCGGCTTTGGCCATCTGCAGGCAGACCGCGGTGGCATAGTCCCCGTGCGCCTCTTCGGCCGGACGCTCAAGACGGCAGACGGGCGTCTCAGCCCAGCCTTCCTCGGCCGCCCACTCTGTCACCACTCGCTGCACTCTCTCGGTTATCACGCGTTTGCCGTCCTTGCCTCGTACTCGTCCATCACGGCCCGGTCGCCGTTGCTTCGTCCTGAGCCGGCCTCTAAGCAGGCCCAGGCGCCTCTAGTCCCGTAGCCTCGCGGGCCGGGGCCCGGTCGGTCCGCGGAGCTCCGATCATCTGCTCGAGCCCGGCGATCTCGCCCGGTGTGCCGATGGCGATGATCCTATCTCCGGGGTTCAAGACGGTGTCGGGCACCGGGTTGGTGTCGAAGGCGCCGGTGGCCGCCCGTCGCACGGCGAGGATGGTGGCTCCTGTGCGCCTGCGTACCTCCAGAGCCCCGATGGAGTGTCCGATCATGCAGCAATCGCCCTGCAGTTCGAACTCCTCCACGACGAAGGCCAGCTCACCGCCGCCGGTGACCACTTCTAGGTAGTCGCTGACCAGCGGCTTCAACATGAGGGTGGCCATCCGCTTGCCGCCGATGCCGTATGGAGACACGACCTGGTCCGCGCCGGCCCGTTGCAGCTTGCTGACGGCATCGTCGCTGCCGGCCCGGGCCACGATCATGAGTCCGGGATTCAAGACCCTGGCCGACAACACCACAAAGATGTTCCCCGCGTCCGACCCGACCGCTGAGATCAGCCCCTTGGCCTTCCGTACGCCCGCGGCTTCCAACACCTCGTCGCTGGATGCGTCTCCGCGGACGCTCAGACAGCCGTCGTTCTCAGCCTGGAGCAGACTATCGGGATCGTTGTCGATCACAACGAACTTGGCCTTGTGCGCGGCAAGCTGGCGGGCCACCGCTTCGCCAACCCGGCCGTATCCGCAGATGATGTAATGTCCTTCGAGCGCCTCCACCTGTCTCTTCACCACCCTTCTTCGGAACACGCCGGACAGCTGTCCCTCGACCACCCACTCCACCAAGGCCCCGATACCATACAAGATGGTCCCTACTCCCAGAAAGATCAGTATGACCGTGAAGACCCGGCCTCCTGTCGACAGCGGATGGATCTCGCCGAAGCCGACCGTGAATATGGTGGTCACGGTCATGTACAAAGAATCCAGGACGCTCCAGCTTTCTATGAGCACATAACCGATCGTGCCCAAGAGCACGATCAGGCACATCGCTCCCAAGATCCAGAGGGCCGTCCGGAGTTCCTGCCTCATACGATATCCGCCGTCGACATCCTAGTGATGATAGGGCTCGCCGCGCTCGATGCGCATCGCGCGATACAGCTGTTCCAGCACGATGCACCGGGCCATCTGATGAGGGAAGGTCAACCGCGAAAGCGACCAGCACGCATCGCTAGAGTCGAGCACGCGCCGGTCGAGACCCGAGGCGCCACCAAGAACGAACTGGAAATGACTGCGGCCGTCGAGCTTCTTGGCGGCCAGAAAGGCGCTCAATCCTTCGGACGAATGTTCTTCCCCGCGGCCGTCGACCGCCACGGTGAAGGCCCCCTTGCGCAAAAGACCGAGCAGCGCCGTCGCTTCTTTGGCCTTGGCGCCCTGCTCGCCCGCCGTCAAGGGAACCTCGGGCACTTCCAACACCTCCAGATCGAAGTAAGGCCGCGTCAGACTCTCGTAGTGACGCCAGACGTGCCGGTACTCGTGGGTCAGGCGCCCGACACAGATGATACTGGCACGCATGCGGATCAGATGAAGGGGAGGTCTTCGATCTCGTCTTCGTCGTACGGCAAGGGCTTCTTGCGGATCTCCCGGTAGATCGGGTCTTTGAGAGTGCTCGGCATGCTTCGCCACAAACACACATCCGCCTTCAGAAAGCGACTCTTGATCTCTTCGGAGCAGTCCAGGGTGCACGTCGTGCAGAACTCCACTTCACCAAGCAGCTTCTCCCGCCACGGCCTCTCCCCCTCGTCGACCCTCCGGATGGAGTCGAGGAGGAAGTTCTCGACGTCACGAAAAGGCAGTATGGCGAACGACACCGGCCGCGGGGGCACCGTGAAACGGAAGGTGCCGGAGTTCCAGAACATCAGCTGCATGATCGCGTCGCCGATGTGGTTATCGATCATCTCCCGGAGAACCCGTAGGTCCCCTTTCGCCTGCTCCAAGAGAAGGGCCAAGACGGGCGGGGCATCCTCGCGTTCGCCCACTTCCATGAAGCACTCCTTTACCTGGCTCTCTGTGAGCGCGCGGGCGGCCACCAGCTTGGCTGCGAGCGTCTCATCCCAGGCAGGCGCCGAGATGCCCTCGATACGACCCCGGCTCATGTGTATCTCCCCGATCTCCTCGTAGTCCTGTATCTCGAGCATTCCCGTGCGCCGCTGGGCCGCCAGGAACTGCAGCACGGTGAAGAGCGGGAACTGTCTGATATCTCCCCAAAGGATCATGGAGGGAATTCTAACGCAATTCGACGTGTGCCTCTTGGTGCCGCCCGGCGCACACCGAACGGCCGGCGATCCCTGTCGAAACGGGGATACGGAGCAAAGGTCGCTGGACAAGAGGGAACCAGCGAGATAGAGTCGCTACCGGTACCACCACTTTTCGTAGGAGGGGTTGCTTGATGGAAGAGAAGCACGAAAAGATCGTAGCGAAGATCAAGGACACCACGTCCAACCCGGCGCCGTTGGGCCTGCTTGGGTTCGGCATGACCACTGTTCTCCTCAACATCCACAACACCGGCTACTATGAGCTCGGCGCCATGATCCTCGCGATGGGCATCTTCTACGGCGGCCTCGCCCAGGTATTCGCAGGCTGGATGGAGTGGAAGAAGGGAAACACATTCGGGACCGTCGCTTTCTCGTCGTACGGTCTCTTCTGGCTGTCGTTGGTCGGCCTGTTAGTCGCTCCCAAGCTCGGCATGTGGGATGCCACGTCGGACGGCTTAATGGGTTGGTACTTCTTCTTCTGGGGCTTTTTCACGTTCTGCATGTTCATCGGGACCCTGAGGATCAACCGCTCCCTCCAGGTGGTGTTCGGCACCTTGGTCATCCTGTTCTGGCTTCTTGCCATCCGTGACTGGGCGGGCAGCGAGGTCGTCGGCAAAATCGCCGGCTGGGAAGGAATCATCTGCGGTCTTTCGGCCATCTATGGAGCCGTCGCCCAGGTCCTCAACGAGGTGTACGACAAGGTCGTGCTCCCCATCGGCCCGGTAAAGAAGAAATAGCTGATCGACGACCGCCGCTCGACCGGCGGTGCTCAGC
>JAJFUK010000113.1 GCA_021372435.1 Actinomycetes bacterium
CGGCATGTCGGTGTGGATCCAGGAGCAGTGCTCGCGGATGTTGGCCATCTCGAAGAGGTAGGGATTGAGGCCGCCCTTTTCCACGCAGCGCCTGAACGTCACCTCGTGCATGTGCGGCGAGCAGGCCGAGACCACCACCCGGTCGAGCTTCTTCTCCTGGATGGCCTGCTGGATGGCGGCCTGTCCCGGTTCGGAGCAGGTGTACATGATGTCCTCGGCGTGGACGACATCCTTGAGGGTGAGGGCCCGCCTGGCGACCTCGGCGACATCGACCGTGCCGGCGATATTGCTGCCGCAATGGCAGACGAAGACACCGATCCTCATGGCGCCACCTCCTCGTCCGCGCCTTCTGAGCCGCCGCCCGCCCCGGCGCCTTCGCCGCCCGCGCCGGTCTTGGCAGTCCTGGGAGATGCTTCGGCGGAGGGCGCCTCCGCGGACCTGGCCGCGGCTTCGCGCGCGGCCGCCTTGGCGGCCTTCTCCGCCGCTTTGCGCTCCTCCTCGGCCTTAATGGCCGCCGCCTCGGCGATCACCCGCTTGATGAGTGGCTCCGGGTCGACGATGTTCTTGCTGAGCATGACCTCATCGGCGGTCATGCCGAAGGCCAGCCCCAGCACCTGAGGAAGGTACAGGATCGGGACGTGGTAGTCGGTGCCGAGCGCTTTGTTGATCTGGCTCTGCCGTAGGTCGAGGTTGACGTGGCAGAGCGGACAGCAGACCACGACGGCCTCGGCCCCCGCGACCAGGGCCTGTTCCAGGACCTTGCCGCTCAATGTGCGCTGGATCTCCTCCTTGGGCATGCCCACGCTGGCGCCGCAGCACTCGGTCTTGTAGTTCCACCACTTGACGTCGACCCCGGCGGCCTGCAGCAACAGATCCATCGCCATGGGTTGCTCGGGGTCGGTCTCGTCGGTCAACTCGGTCGGCCGGCCCAGGAGGCAGCCATAGTAGGGGACCACCTTCAGCTGAGAGAGGTCCGTCTTGACCGACGAGGCGATCTTCTCCACACCTACGAACTTCATCAGATACTCGGGGAGGGAGTAGCACGTGACCTGCCCCGTGTAGGGCTTATCGAGGACTTCGTTGACCTCGGCGCGGAAGGCGTCGCTCTCGTGGATCTCGAGCGCGGCGTTCTTCTCCCGCTGGAAGCAGGAAGGACAGGGGGCAAGGAGCTCGTCGCTCACCTGCGACGCCTGCCGCAGGTTGCGTGCCGCCAGCGCCTGGGCCAGTAGATGGTCCATCATGTGCGCCGGTGTCGAACCGCAGCACGTCCAGTCCGGAACCTCCTCGAACTCCACGTCCAAGGCGGCAAGCACCTGGCGGGTGGCGTGATCCAGTTCTTCCGAAGAGTGACGGAGAGAGCAACCGGGGTAGTAGGCGAGGATCATTCGGCCACCTCGTTTTCCGTAGCGCCGGCGGCTGCAGAGCTGTGATAAGGAGCGCCGGAAACCCCGGCGCCGCGGGCCTTGGCGCCTGCAGCGGCCTTCGCACCGGCCGCCTTCGCCGCCTCGGCGGCCGCCTTCTCGCGCGCCTTGGCCTTCTCCATGGTCTTCTTGTATATCCGGGACACCTCGTCGGCGCCTTTGGCCCTGCGCGGCAGCAGCGGCATCTTGCGCCTGCTCATCACGGGGATCATGAGACCCACGTTACCCAGGGCCATCTTTGGGTTCATGGTCCCAAGGTAGAAGGTAGCCATGTCGTAAAACTCGGGCAACCGCCCGAAGCGCGCCACAGCCTTCATGAAAGCCTTGTTGAAAGTCTTCACGTGCTCGGGCACCTCGCGTTCCTGAGCGGTCGCGACGGTCTTCAGATCTTCGAAGATCCCGGCGATGTCGATGTTGCGCGGACACCTCGCTGTGCAGGTGAGGCACTGAACACAGAGCTGGAGCGCCTTGGAATCCAGCACCCTCTCGGCCAGGCCGACCTGCAGCATCCGCATCACCTGGTTGGGAGTGTAGTCGAAGGTGAACGCCGCGGGGCAACCGGCCGAGCAATTGCCGCATTGGTAGCACTCGCGGACGTCCGCCTGCACCCGTTCGACCAACTTCTCCCGATAGAACGCTGCTTGGTCTGCGTCGTATCGGATCAAGCCAACCCTCCTTATCGCTAAGCAAGGCACCGGTACCCCAGGGAAGTGCGCCCAGCGGCCGGCGCTGAGAAACGGGCAGGCGGGCTGGTGCGGCACACCAGCAAGTCAGTATATCACCGGAAGGGCGGTCTCCCTGGAGGAAGCAACGTCGGGGGCCCGATTTGAATACGGGTGTTTGCAGGCCTTATATCCGCACCCTGATGGCTATCAGGCCGGCGCCGAGGCCCTTAGCGCCGGACCGGGGGCCGGACTGCGCCGGCCGTGACCAGCCCGAGGAAGTAGGCATGCAGACGGGTGTCATCCCCCAGCTCAGGATGAAAGGCCACTCCGATCACACGATCCTGGCGGACTCCCACGATGCGCCCATCACAGCGGGCGATCACCTCGACGTCGGGGCCCGTCCGCTCTACCCAGGGCGCCCGGATGAAGATGCCGGGGAAGGTCTCCTGCACCCCGGGGATAAGAGCGAGGTCGACGGGAGCTTCAAAGCTGCGAGTCTGCCGGCCGAAGGCGTTCCGCCGCACGGTCACGTCCATGACCTGCAGCAGCGGCTGCTCTCCGTCGACCGTGCTTCGGGCCAACATTATGAGACCGGCGCAGGTCCCGAAAACGGGGCGCGCCTCGACGAACTCACGGAGGGGAGTCAGAAGCCCACCCTTTTCCATGAGCAGGCCGATGGTCGTGCTCTCCCCACCGGGAATCACGAGGCCGTCCAGTCCGTCCAGCTCGCCCGGCGTGCGCACCTCGCCCGCGTCCGCCCCCAGACCCGTGAGCATGCGGATGTGTTCGCGAAAGGCTCCCTGGAGGGCGAGGACTCCGATCTTGGAGCGACGGGTCCCGGGATGCCCGGTCGGAGGACCGTCCGTTCCCGGGACGGCCGGCGGGCCGCTACCAACCACGATGCTGGATGAGCTCCTCGGGTCGCATCGCGCCGATCTCCAGGCCCGGCATGGCCTCTCCCAGTCCCCGCGAGACCCGGGCCAGGACACCGGGATCTCGGAAGTGCGTTGTAGCCTCCACTATGGCTCTGGCCCGAGCAGCCGGGTCCCCACTCTTGAAGATGCCCGAGCCCACGAAAACCCCGTCGGCGCCCAGTTGCATCATGAGAGCGGCATCCGCGGGGGTGGCGATGCCGCCCGCGGAGAAGTTGACCACGGGCAGCGTGCCGTGTCCGGCCACCCAGGCGACGAGTTCGTAGGGCGCTTGATAGTCCTTTGCCGCGCGGAACAGCTCGTCCTCGTCCATGGCACTCAGGGCGTGGATCTGGTCCATGATGGCCCGCATATGTCGGACCGCCTCGACCACGTTGCCGGTGCCCGCCTCGCCTTTGGTCCGTATCATGGCGGCCCCTTCGTTGATGCGCCGCAAAGCCTCGCCCAGACCCGTCGCACCGCACACGAACGGTACCTTGAACTTCCATTTGTTGATGTGATGCGCTTCGTCCGCCGGCGTGAGCACTTCGCTCTCATCGATGTAGTCCACCTCGAGAGCCTCTAGGATCTGAGCCTCCACGAAGTGGCCGATGCGCGCCTTGGCCATCACAGGGATGCTGACCGCCTCCTGGATCTCGACGATCTTCTCGGGATCGGCCATGCGGGCTACGCCGCCCTCTTTACGGATGTCGGCCGGGACACGCTCGAGGGCCATGACCGCACAGGCCCCCGCTTCTTCGGCGATGCGGGCTTGGCCGACCGAGGTGACATCCATGATGACCCCGCCCTTGAGCATCTCGGCGAGACCCGTCTTGACTCTAAGTGTTCCCTCTACTCTCATCACCCGTCCCTCCGTCCGTATCGGCGAAGATATATGATACATCCGTCGTGGAATACTGCTTGCGACCTGCGCCCCGGGAGCCTGCTTTGGGGCTTGGAACCCCGGGAGGCGCCCTCGCTCTTAGACCGTAGCCCGTGCTCGGGGACGCCGGCTTAGAACGTGCGCACCAGGCTATAGTCCGTGCGCCGTTGGGCAGGTATGAAGCCGGCCCCCCGGATGGCGTGAACCAAGTCGGCGCTGTTGGCCCGGGTGTGCACGCCGGTAGAGGCGACGACGTTCTCCTCGATCATGGTACTGCCGAGGTCGTCTGCACCGAACCGTAGCGCCACTTGCCCGACCTTGAGCCCCTGCGTGACCCACGAAGCCTGGACGTGCGGGATGTTGTCCAGGTAGAGCCGCGACACCGCGAGCATCATCAGATAATCGACTCCCGTGGCCTCGTCCGTGGAGCCTTCAAGAGCGGTGTGCCCGGACTGGAAGGTCCAGGGGATGAAGGCCCGGAATCCCCCGGTTGCATCCTGCAACTCGCGAATGACGCGCAGATGCTCTACGCGGTCTTCGAGCGTCTCCACACTGCCGAACATCATGGTGGCCGTGCCGGGGATGCCCTGCAGGTGCGCTTCTCGCATGACCGCCACCCACTCCTCGGTTGTCGCTTTGCGGGGGGCGACCTCCTCGCGGACCCGGTCGACCAGGATCTCAGCCCCGCCGCCGGGCAGCGAGTCGAGGCCCGCCGCTTTGAGTCGCCGCAATGTCTCCCGAACAGTCAGCCGGCTTACCTTGGCGATGTGGACTACCTCAGGGGCCGAAAGCGAGTGGATGGTGACAGGGAAGCGCTCCTTGATCGACCGGAAGAGCTCCTCGAAGTAGGTGATGTCGAGGCCCGGGTGAAGGCCGCCCTGCATCATGACCGCGGTGCCGCCCAGATCGATGGTCTCCTGGATCTTCTGATGGATGACCTCCAGAGGGAGCAGATAGGCCTCCGGCGCCCCGGGGGCGCAGTGGAAGGCGCAGAAGCGGCAGCCCGACACACAGACGTTGGTGTAGTTGATGTTGCGGTCGATGATGAAGGTGGCCAGCGGCCCGGGGACGAGGCGCTCGCGCACTTCGTGGGCCCGCGCCCCCACTCCCAGCAGGTCGCGCGAGCGCAGGAGCTCCAGGGCTTCGTGCTCGGTCATCCGCGTCACAGCATATCCCCTTCGACCCCGCCCGCTTCTGCGCCGACAAAAGCGTCGATGAAGCGCAACCCCGGCACCTCGGGGAGTTCGCCGGCCTCATGAGCCAACTCGTAGAAGCGCAGCAATCCCCTCTGGTACTCCTCCGTGAAGCCGTAATGCAGCAGCCCGAAGTACCGGGTGAGAGTCTCACGGTCGAAGCGGTACCGGTCCAGGGCCGACTCGACCACCTCCGGCAGCCGCTCACACCCGTAGTCCCTGCACCTCACCAGCTCCTGCTCCACAGCGATGAGTTCCCGTCCGTTCACCCGGGCGAACTCCTCCCGCGCCGCCCACACCGCATAGACCATTGGCAGGCCGGTCCACTCCTTCCACAGAGCTCCCAGGTCATGGCAGGTGGTGCCCGGCTCTGGAAAATACAGAGCCTCCAGTCCCTGGTCACCGATGACGAGGGCGGCATCGTATTCCCGCAGACCATCGGCCAATGGACCTTCCAGATCGCCGTAGCGCACGTCTTGCTCGAAACGGAGCTTGAAGAGCGTCTTCAGCAGCGCGACCGAGGTCGCGCTCTGCCGTGTCAGGGCGACGCTCCGTATCTCCGGCAACGGAAGGCGGCTCACCAGTTGGATGCTGTCCACTGCTCCAAAGGACGAGATGCTTACATAGCGCGAGAGCAGCATCTCGCGGTGGTTGCGTGCATATGCGATGGAGCTGATCAGGCCCAGGTCAAGATCCCCGGCGGTCAACCACCGGTTAAGATCCGTCGGCACTCCGGGGACCAACTCGATCGCCGGCCGGCTCGGTCCGTCCGGCCGGTCCGGCCCCTCGACCAGGCGGTCGCCAACCAGCAGACCCCGCCGCTCCAGTCCGTAGTACAGCGGATAGCAGTTCAGAAAGCGGATGTGACCGATCCGGACGGTCATGTCCCCGGCCCCCGACCGCACGGGCCAGGACCTCCCCCGTCGGGCTCCGCAGGCTCCGGGCCTTCATAGCGACGCAACACTCCGTAGAGCGCGTCCCTCTCCACGGGGACCCGTCCCGCGGCGCGGATCACCCGCACCAGTTCCGATTTGGCCACGGCCTGGCCGTGACCTGCTTCCGACATCAGCGAGATGATCTCCTCGACCACGGTGCCGTCCATGTCGTCGGCCCCGAAGAAGAGGGCCACCTGCGCCAGCTTAAGACCGGTCATGACCCAATAGGTCTTGATGTGGGGGAAGTTGTCCAAGAGCAGGCGCGCCACCGCGAGCGTCTTCAGATCGTCGGTCCCCGTCGGACCGGGCAGATCCGACAGGGCGCTGTTCTTGGGCTGGAACGCAAGCGGGATGAAAGCCTGGAAGCCGCCCGTTTCGTCCTGCGCCGCGCGGAGGCGTAGGAGATGATCGACCCGGTCTTCGTAGGTCTCCACGTGTCCATAAAGCATGGTGGCGTTGGTCTTGAGCCCCAGGCGATGAGCGACCTTGTGTATCTTCAGCCATTCTTCTCCCGAGATCTTGGCCGGGCACACGCGCCGACGGACTTCGGCCCGCAGGATCTCAGCCCCACCACCGGGCAGGCCGTTCAGCCCGGCGGTCTTCAGATCGCGGAGTACCGCCTCAGGGGTCGATCCTTCGGTCTCTGCGAAACAGGCGACCTCAGAGGCCGTGAACGCCTTGATATGGACGGAAGGGGCCCTCCGGCGGATGCCCGCGACCATCGCCCGGATGGCTTCGTACGGCAACGAAGGGTTCTCTCCCCCCACGATGTGGATCTCGGTGGCGCCCTGCTCCACGGCCTCCAACGCCTTGGCCACGACCTCGTCGACGGTGAGTGTATAGGCGCCGGGCTCTCCCTCCGTCCGGGAGAAGGCACAGAACCGGCAGCGGTTGCGGCATACGTTCGTGTAGTTGACATGGCGGTTCACCACGAAATAGACGCTGTCGCCCACCTTGTCGCGGCGGGCGCGGTCCGCCAGGCGGCCCACTCGCAGCAAGTCGGGGGATTCGAACAGGGCAAGACCATCGCCGGCGGAAAGACGCTCTTGGCGAGCTACCTTCTCTTCGATGGCGACGAGCGGGTCGGGGTGCGCATGGGGGGACACGGGCGACATGGACGGAGTCTAGCACGGCACGGTCGTTGCTCCGGCCGCTGCTGCAGCCGGCGCTCCGGTGGTTACCCCCGCCGGTACTGAGCAAGGTGCGTTGGCAGGGCCGAAGCGGTATCAAAGAGGCGCGGCTGAGTGTGGTGCGTCTCTCCACGAAGGGCTTTGCAGTGTACGCACATTGTATGTACATCACGGAGCCTCCCAGAGCCTCAGTGCGTAGCCTCCGCACCATCTGCATACAGCCGCTGGCCCGGGGCTGCCCGCCCTTTCCCCTGCCCTTTCCCCCGACCTTTCCCGCCGGGCTCCGCACGAGCTGGATGGCCGCAGGCTCCACGGGGATAACCACCCAAGATCGCCTACACCAGCGCGTGGTGCACGGCGACGATCCCTCCGGCCAGAATCTCGTAGCGGACGTTGCGCAGGCCGGCTTCCTCCATGAGGCGTTTCAGCTCGTCGGGGCCGGGGAAGCGTTTGACCGACGCCGGCAGGTAGCGGTAGGCGGGTTCATCGCCGGCGGCCAGCCTGCCCAACCAGGGTACGGCGTGGTCCAGCCACAAATCGTAGAACTGTTTGAAGACCGGGATGTGCGCCTGCGTGATCTCGAGGCAGACCACCCTGCCTCCGGGCCGGCATACTCGGCGCATCTCGCTGAAGGCCCGCGGGATGTCCATGACGTTGCGGATGCCGAAGCCCACCGCGCACGCGTCGAAGCCCCTGTTCGCGCCCCCGTCAGGGAACGGCAGGTCGAGCACATCGCCGGTCCGGAACTCCACGTAGAGCTGGTTGCGCCCACACTTCTCGCGGGCGACTTCGAGCATCTCCTCCGACACATCCACTGCGACCACCCGGCCTCGCGGCCCGACCGCCCGCTTAAGGGCGAACGCGAAGTCGCCGGTGCCACAGCAGACATCCAGAGCGGTAGACCCCGGCCCCACGCCGCTCAGCATGACTCCCGTCTCCCGCCAACGATGGTGGAGACCCGCCGTCATGAGGTCGTTGAGCCGGTCGTAGGAATCCGCGATGCCGTCGAACATCTGCCGTATCTTGCCGGGCTCGGGAAAAGCGTCGACGGCGCCGCGCCGGCGACCGTTGTCGGCGCGGCTGCTCACGGCACGAACAGAGAGAGGGTCGTGAAGAACAGGAACACCACGCTGATGACGCCGTTCATGGTCATGAAGGCCACACCCACCTTCTCCAGGTCGGCCTTGCGCATGAGCCAGTTCTCGTAGAACAGAAGGACCGCGCAAACCGCCACTCCGAGATAGTAGACGAAGTTGGTTCCTTGGACATACCCGGTGAGACCAAGCAGGATGATGGCCGCCGCGTGATGGATCCGGGTGCTCCAAAGCCCTGCATTCTCCCCCAGATCGGCCGGGATGGAGTGTAGCCCCTGCTCCCGGTCGACGCCGATATCCATGAAGGCATAGATCACATCGAACCCCGCGATCCACAAGCCTACGCCGGCGCCCAACACGAACGGCTCCCACGCCAGCGCGCCGGTCACCGCTATCCAGGCGCCGATAGGCGCCAAGCCGTCGGTGAAGCCGAGCACCAGATGGGAGAGCCACGTCCACCGCTTGGTGTACGGGTAGACGACCATGGGCACGATAACCACCGGCCAGAGGTAGCGGGTGATCACCGGTAGAGCGAAGGTCGAGCCCACAAGCACGCCCAGCGACACCAGCGCGAACGCCCATACCTGCCACCGCTTCAGCCTGCCTGTGGGCAACTCCCGCCCGGCCGTCCGCGGGTTCCGCGCGTCGATCTCGGCGTCGATGAGCCGGTTGAGCGCCATGCCGAAGCTGCGGGCGGCCACGAGCGCCACCGTGATCCAGAACAGGCGCCAAAAGCCGGGCACCCGCATCTCGGCCAAGAAGGCGCCCGAGTAGGCGAAGGGAAGGGCGAAGATGGAGTGCTCGAACTTCACCAGGCCGGCGAAGCGGCGGAGATAGGTCATGAACACGCCGGCGCTCTAGCTCTCCGCGGATGTCCGTCCGTCCGCGCCGGTGCCCTCGAGCCCGGGCAGGCCGAGGGCCGGCCACAGCCCGTCGATCCGAGCCTTGACGTCGGCCGACATGTCTACATCCGGCGGCCACTCCCGTTGATGCCCTTCCGCGGACCCCTTTGTGGTGGCGTCGATGCCGACCTTCGCCCCCCAAAGGGGCTGCGGCGCGGAATGATCGAGGACGTCGAGCGGCCCCTCGCTGACGACCACGTCCCGTCTCCAGTCGACGTTGCTCAGCACCCGCCAGGCTACCTGGCCATAGTCGTGCACGTCCACCTCGGCGTCGACCACCACGATGCACTTGCAGAACTGCATCTGGCCCATCCCCCAGAGCGCATGCATGACTTTGCGGGCGTGCAGGGGATAGCGCTTCTTCACCGAGATGAGGACGCAGTTGTGGAATCCTCCCTCCTTGGGCAGGTCCCAATCCACCAACTCCGGGAGGGTAAGACGCATCAGAGGAAGGAATACCCGTTCGGTCGCTTTGCCCAGATAGGTGTCCTCCATGGGAGGCCGGCCCACGATGGTCGTCGAATAGATCGGATCCCGGCGGTGAGTGAGGGCGGTGACATGGAAGACCGGGTATTCATCGGCCAAGGAGTAGTAGCCGGTGTGATCGCCGAACGGACCTTCCACCCGCCTCTCGTCGACATCGACGTACCCTTCGAGCACGAACTCCGCGTGGGCCGGCACCTGTAGATCGACGGTCCGGCACTGTACGAGCTCTACCGCCTCGCCTCGAAGGAAGCCGGCGAACAACAATTCGTCGATGGAGCCGGGCACAGGCGCCGTGGCGGCGTAGGTGAGAGCGGGGTCGGTCCCGATGGCGACGGCGACCTCCATGCGCTTTTCGCACGCCTGGTAGTTCTCGGCCGCGTCCTTGTGCAGATGCCAGTGCATGCCGGTGGTGCGCTTGTCGAACACCTGCAGACGGTACATGCCCACGTTACGGACGCCGGTCACGGGGTGGCGGGTGAACACCAAGGGCAGCGTGATATAGCGGCCCCCGTCCAGAGGCCAGCACTGGAGGATGGGCAGCGCCTCCAAGTCGACCCGCTCACCGGTGAGCACCACCTCCTGGCAGGCGCCGGCCTTGACCAACCGCGGCTGCAAAGCCGCCAGCTGTTTCAAACGGGCGAGGGCCTTCAGCTTCTCCCAGGTGCCGCCGGGGACTTCCAGCTCCGTGAGTTTGGTAACCCTACCCGCCAGCTCCTCATACGAAGACGCCCGTAGGGCGAGACACATGCGTTCGTGACTGCCGAACTGGTTCATCAGCACCGGGACCGTGTAGCCCCTCGGCTTGGTGAACAGAAGGGCCGGCCCGCCACTCTTCACGACCCGGTCGGCGATCTCGGTCATCTCCAACACCGGGTCGACAGGGGTGTCTATGACGGTCAGCCGACCCCTATCCCGAAGCACTTCGATGAAATCGCGCAGGTCTTTCATCTCACCGAGACTACTCCCCCAGAGCGCTGCGATAGACCTCGAGGGTCTCTTCGGCCGACCTGGACCAGCGGAACAGGGCGGCCTGCCGCAGCCCGGCCTGCCTGAGCTCCTCGTGCAGGCCGGGATCGGCCAGGACCCTCGTCACGCAGCTCTCGAGTGCTTCCAGCGACGTGGGGTCGAACAGCAGGGCCGCGGAACCCGTCACCTCCGGTAGCGACGAAGAATTGGAGACGATACAGGGGGTCCCGCAGGCCATCGCCTCGAGGGGAGGCAGGCCGAACCCCTCGGCCAGAGACGGGAAGATGAACACCGTAGCCGCCGAGTAGACCACCGGCAGGTCTTCGTCGCCGATGAACCCCGGGAAGAGCACCTTCTTTTCCAGACCCCTCTTCGCTACTTCCTTCATCAGCTTCCGATACTCGAGCTTCTGCGCCCCGGCGAGCACCAACGCCGGGAGATCGGCCAGCCGTC
>JAJFUK010000132.1 GCA_021372435.1 Actinomycetes bacterium
GCCGCTATTCCTTCTCCACCTTCCCGATGGTCGCCTCCGCTTCCGGGCCGACGAAGGCCAATTCCTTGCCCAGCTCCAGTGACAGAGGGGTGGGCAAGAAGGAGTTGCGTCCGAACACACCCCCGGCCAACTCGTATCCGAGCACGGCTCCCGTGTGTTCATCGAACTGGAAGTCGTCGATCTTCCCCAGCTCCTTGCCCGCCGTCGTCTGAAGGCGCAGTCCCCGGATACTCAGGTCCTTGTCGAGGACGGCTTTGATGTCGGGAGCGTCGGCGGCTTTGACGATGCTCGCAGCCGCGCCCACCACGACGGCATCGGGGCCGATCGCCTGTACACCCGCCCAAGGAACCACCTTGGTGCCCCGGAAGAGACTCTCGCTCACGACGAAGCCGAGCACCTGCCGGCCGGCGGGATCCACAACCAGGTCTTTGACCTTACCTACCGTCTCTCCGCCCTCACGCAAAACCACGGAACGTCCGATCACGTCACTCGCCTTTTGCACCACAAACCTCCTCGTTACGTGAAGATGTGGGTAGTCCCCGTGAGTTCGAGCACGAGGATCACTACCAGGGCCAACACGACCACTGCCACTACATCGACCCAGATGCGGCGGGACTTCCTTCCGAGGAATCTCGGCATCGACGCCTCCATGAGAGACAGGACGAAGTCCAAGACTCATTGTATACAAGTCGGCCCCGGGGGGAAATACCACGTAGAAGGCATTTCTACAGGGAGACGGGCATGCCCAATCATCTGGCGGGAGAGTCCAGTCCATACCTATTGCAGCATGCCGGCAATCCGGTCGACTGGTACCCCTGGGGCGAAGAGGCTCTAGAACGGGCCCGGCGGGAGAACAAGCCGGTGTTTCTCAGCATCGGCTATTCCTCCTGCCACTGGTGCCATGTCATGGAGCGTGAGTCGTTCACCGACCCAGGGATCGCGGAGTACCTGAACGCCCACTTCGTCAGCATCAAAGTCGATCGTGAAGAGCGACCCGACCTTGACTCCATCTACATGCAGGCCGTGACCGCGCTGACGGGCCGGGGAGGCTGGCCGCTCAGCGTCTGGCTGACTCCCGACGGCGCGCCCTTCTACGGCGGGACCTACTTCCCTCCCTCGCCCCATCATGGCCTGCCGTCCTTCCGGCAGGTGCTCGAGGCGGTCGCCTCCGCGTGGAGCGAGCGCCGCGGAGACGTCCGGCAGACTGCCGCCCGCTTGTCGCGACTCCTGAGCCGGGACCCGGAAGAACAGGCCACGGAGATCGCCGGGCGCCGGCTCCTGAGCGAGGCGACGGAAGCTCTGCACGCCTTCTGCGACCCCGTGTATGGAGGCTGGGGAGAGGGGCCCAAGTTCCCCCAGCCCCTGGTGCTCGACTTCCTCCTCGCCCAGGAGGTTGCCTTACCCCGGGCGGACGTTCGGTCGGACATCGAGATGACCCTCGACGCCATGGCCTCCGGAGGGATCTACGACCATCTCGGGGGAGGGTTCCACCGATATTCCACCGACAAGCGTTGGTTGGTGCCCCACTTCGAGAAGATGCTCTACGACAACGCCCAGCTGGCGCGCTGTTACCTGCACGCGTGGCAGGTGTCGGCAAAACCCCGCTATCGCGAGGTCGTGGTGGAAACCCTCGACTATCTTCTCCGACAGATGCGCCACCCCCAAGGAGGCTTCTTCAGCGCCGAAGATGCCGACTCAGAGGGCGAGGAGGGCGCCTTCTACGTCTGGACGTTGGAGCAGATACGCGAGGTGCTCCCCTCCGAGGAGGCGGAGCTCTTCGCCGCCACCTACGGCGTGACGGCCCAGGGGAACTCCGAGGGGGCCAATATCCTGCACCTGGCGGCGCAGCCGCTCGACTCGGCCGATCATGGCACTTCTCTGACGCCGGCCCGGGCAGAGCTGCTCCGGGCCCGGGAACGCAGGCCCCGACCTGCACGGGACGAGAAGATCCTAGCCGGCTGGAACGGCCTTGCGCTTGCAGCCCTGGCCGAGGCGGCCCGTGTTCTAGGGTCGCAGCGGTACCGCGAGGCCGCCGTCGAGACCGCTGAGTTCATCACAAGAGAACTGGCCCTTCCTCACGACCGCCTCGCCCACGTTTGGACGGACGGCCGCGCCCGAGGCAACGGATTCCTGGAGGACTACGCCTGCGTGGTCGAAGGACTTCTTGCCCTGTATCAGACCACCTTCGCTGAGCGGTGGTTCGTCACCGCCCGAGGTCTCACCGAGGCCATGATCGAGCATTTCTCGAGACCCACGGGAGGCTTCTACGACACCAGCGACGACCACGAGACCCTTCTGGTCCGGCCTCGTTCTCTGCAGGACACTCCCACCCCCAGCGGCAATTCGCTGGCCGCGACCATCCTACTCAAGATCGCCGCCTATACGGGCGAGGCGCGCTACTCCCGCCTCGCCGAGGAGACGATGGCCACCGCCGCCGACGCGGTGCGACGCGCTCCCATCATGTTCGGACAGTGGTTGTCGGCGTTCCATCTCGCCGAACGCGGCATCGACGAACTCGGCGTGATCGGCGATCTGCGCAGTCCCGAGGCCTTCGCCCTGCTCGCGGCGGCCGGGGCGTCGTTCCGCCCGGCGCTGGTCACCGCCGCCCGCTCCGCCGGGGCGGCCTCGGCCATCCCCATATTGCATGGACGGGAGCCCGGTCCCGGCGTGGCCGCGGCCGCCTGGCTCTGCCGAGGCGCCGCCTGTCTGCCCTCCACGAGCGACCCGAAGGAGCTGGCCGGACTGCTGGGACCGTGACCGTACCGGTCGCAAGGACTCCGTTACAAGGCTGGGAGCGACGGCCGGAGCCGAAGGCCGGGAGTCAAGGCCGCTGGCGAAGAGCGGGGCCAAGGCCGGAGGCGAAGGGCGGGGCCAAGGCCGGGATCCTGCACGTGCCGAAAGGGGCGCCGGCAGAGCGGCGCCCCCGATCATCCTTACCGAAACGAGAACCGGCCCCCGGCGCGGCGCTGCTTCCTACCAGCGCGAACCGCCGGTGCGACCGCCACCGCCGCCGTAGCCGCCGCCACCGCCGTAGCCGCGACCGCCTCCACCGCCGTAGCCGCCCGTCCTATGCTCTTGCTCACGGGCGTTGTCTACGTTGAGCGTGCGGCCGTCGACCTCACTCCCATTGATGGCGTTCTTCGCTGCGTCGGCCTCTTCGGGGGTGCTCATCTCGACGAAGGCAAAACCCTTCGGACGCCCGGTCTGCCGGTCGGTGATGATGTTCACCGCGACCACCTCGCCGTATTCGCCGAAGGCCTTCTCCAGGGTTTCTTTCGTGGTGGCGTAGGACAGGTTGCCGACATACAGTCTTGCGGTGCTCATCAAGTCCTCCACAGATCACAATGACAGAGCCGCATGCGTTCGGATGCACCTGCGGACGGACGAGTAGATGAAGCACTCTGCACGTCGCGGGGAGAGCTTCCTTTCGATGCCATCTCATCATACATCAATAAGCCCGAGAGCGGGTAAAAACATGCGGTCCACTGTATCGCGGCAAAAGGAGACGCATGTGACCGTTTCTGGTCTTCCTTGGGCTTTAGACAGCCTGCCGGAGATCGAAGGAACGATCGGGGCCCGGAAACCGGCCTTTTTCCTGGATTTCGACGGGACCACGGCCCCCCTCGCTTCCCGGCCCGAGCAGGCTAAGATGCCGCGGGCCGTGCGGGAGGTCCTGGCCGAGTTGGCCGGCGACCACTTGGTCTGCGTAGTATCAGGCAGGGACCTCGCCGACCTCCGGCGCAAGGTCGACCTGGCCACCGTGTACTATGCCGGCGACCACGGCTACCGGATCGCCGGACCTCCCGGTTCGGGCGTGGAGCTCGAAGTCGGGGGTCTCGAAGAGCGTCTCGCGCTGGAGACGGCGTCGTACGAACTCGAGCGTCGCCTGCATACGATCGAGGGCGTAGTGATCGAGGCCAAGGGCGCATCGCTCTCCGTGCACTACCGGCTGGTGGCCGAGGACCAGCGGCCCCTCGTCGAACGGATCGTGCGGGAGGTGGTCGACTCGACCCCGGGCCTGCGCCTGACCGCAGGCAAGCTCGTCCACGAGCTGAGGCCGCACCTGCCGTGGGACAAGGGCCGGGCGGTGCTGTGGCTGCTCGGACGGCTGCGGTTGCACAGAGACCTCGTCTGCCCGCTGTGCGTCGGGGACGATCTGACCGACGAGGACATGTTCGTGGCGGTCCGCGGGTGGGGGGTGAGCGTGATAGTGGGCGAGGGACCGGGACCCACCAAGGCGCACTACCGGCTCGACGACTACGGGGAGGTCCTCGAGTTCCTACGGACCTTCGTCGACCGGAAAAGCGACAAACCGCCCCTGTCAGTGTAGACTTGTGACCCCGGCAAGGAGGCAGGTCATATGATCGATTTCGCGATCAAAGACTGCGCACTGGCCATCATGGCGACAGGACGCCGCGCCCAGACGCTGCGCGAGCTCCGGGACATCTTGCGTGACATCCACCCCGGCTGCATCTACCACCACTTCTGGGGGACCCTTCTGCGTCCCCAGTTCATCGACCGTGAATACAACAACGACTTCGCCACCTGGTGCCATCACAGTCTCCATGACGGCACGGCCGCCGAACGCCTGGCCGTGATCGACCCGGCGGACTTCCACGACATGGAGGAACTCCGTCAGGAGTTGATCGAGGTCATCGACGAGAGGCTCGACGAGACGGAGGTGATGCTCTTCGCGCGGGCCGACCAGCAGTTTCATTTCGCGCGCTCGGTCATCGTGGTGTTCGACACCTACAAGCGTCTGTCGGACCCCCGGGAGCTTGTGGACGTCCTGCCCCGCCTGTCGGTAGGCAGCATCTTCTACCACTTGATCGACGCCCGCAGGCGGGAACCGATCGCGGTCGACGACTTCCGTGCCTGGCTCATGGGTCTGGGGGCGGAATACGCCGGCCTCTGCGACTCATTGGCTGAGATCGATCCCTACTTCGAATCGCTCTTCACGCTGAGGGACCGCCTTACGAACGTGCTCACCTCGTACTTCTACCCCGAGCCCTCCGAAACCGAGCGTGGGCCGGCTGCGGAGGGGGGCGCATGAGCCCTGAGCCCCCGGTCACCGGCCTGCTCGACCGATACGCGGAGCAGGCGGGTCTTGACGCCATCGAGCAACTCCGCCAACTTGCCCGGCTCCTGACGGGACTCAAGGTCGTGCACGTCAATTCGACCCGTACCGGCGGCGGAGTGGCCGAGATCCTGGATGCCATGGTCCCACTCATGCAGGAACTAGGGCTGGACACCAGTTGGGAGGTCATCGAGGGCAACGAGGACTTCTTCACGTGCACCAAGTCTTTCCACAACGCACTTCAAGGTAAGAGCCTCGACATCCCCCCGAGGCTGCTGCGGGCCTACGAAGATGTGAACGCGATGAACGCCGAGCGCCTCCGCCCCGTTCTCGAGGAGGCTGACGTCGTTTTCGTCCACGATCCGCAGCCGGCGCCGCTCCTTAGTCACTGCCCAGGGAGGCGGGGGAAATGGATCTGGCGCTGCCACATCGATCTCAGCCACCCCTACCGGCCGGTCTGGAAATATGTGCGCCGGTTCCTGCCCGGATACGACGCGTCGGTCTTCTCGCTCGACGCCTTCGCCCAACCCATGCCCCACCCCGTGTACCTCATCCCGCCGAGTATCGATCCTTTGAGCGAGAAGAACCTGCCCCTGGACCCCGAGACGGTCCGCAAGGTCCTAGAAGAGTTCGGCATCGACCCTCACCGGCCGATGGTGCTGCAGGTGTCACGCTTCGACCGGTTCAAGGATCCACTGGGGGTCATCCAGGCCTACCGGCTGGCGAAGGATTTCGTCCCGGGCCTGCAGTTGGTCCTGGCCGGCGGCAGCGCGGTCGACGACCCCGAGGGTGAGATGGTCGTCGAAGACGTGCGCAACGCCGCCAGGGACGATCCCGACATACACGTGCTTTCGTCCGGACACTACAGCGACCGGATCATCAACGCCCTGCAGACGGGGGCCGACATCGTCCTGCAGAAGTCGCTGCGCGAGGGGTTCGGGCTCACCGTGACCGAGGCCATGTGGAAGGGCAAGCCGGTCATAGGCGGCAACACCGGAGGAATACGCCTGCAACTCGTGAACCATCGCACCGGCTTCCTCGTCGACACACCGGAAGGGGCGGCGATGCGGATCCGCTACTTTCTGACCGAACGTCACCGCATGGCTCAGATCGGTCAGAACGCCAGAGAGCTAGTGCGCCAGAACTTCCTGCTCACCCGGCATCTGCGCGAGTACCTTACCATCATGGTGGCGCTCATCCACGGCAACGAAGACCGGATCGAACTCGGCTAGGCCGGCTCCCGACCGATCCGAGGCAGCCCGCTTGTTCCGGCTGCATCCCAGAAAGCGACCCAAGGAGGACCAGTGGCCACCGAACCGACCAAGAGACTCATCGTCGTCTCGAACCGGCTCCCGTACGTCTTGGAGAGCCACGCTCGGGACAAGTGGACGCTGAGGCCGGGCTCGGGCGGCCTGGTGACCGCACTTCTGCCGGTATTGCGCGACAGGGGCGGCATCTGGATCGGGTGGTCCGGGACCACCGAAGAGGTGCCGGGGATCGACGAGATCTTCCGGGGGGCCTCACGCGAAGCCGGCTACGTACTCAAGCCGGTCTCCCTCACCCAAGAGGAGGTCGACCGCTACTACCACGGATATTCGAACGAGAGCGTGTGGCCTCTCTTCCACGATCTGCAGTCGCGTTGCGATTTCGAACCCGAGTATTGGCACACGTACGTGAAGGTCAACCGGAGATTCGCCGACGCTCTGGCCGAGGACTGCGGCCCCGACGATTTCGTATGGGTCCACGACTATCAGCTGATGGACGTGGCGCACCATGTCCGGGAGAGAGGCGACTCGGCCGATCTGGCCTTCTTCCTGCACATTCCCTTTCCCGCCCCCGACATCTTCATGAAACTGCCGGAGCGGAACGCGGTACTCACCTCCCTGCTCGCCTATGACCTGGTCGGGTTCCAGACGCAGCGCGACCGGCGCAACTTCATCCAGTGCGTGCGGACGCTCGTCAAACACGCCCGAGTCCGGGTGGAGGGCCACCTCCACGTGGTGAGGATAGGCGAGCGGGAGATGCGGGTCGGCAACTTCCCCATCGGGATCGATGCGGATGCGTTCGCCCGTTCGGCCATCGCGCCCGAGGTGGAAGAACGGCTGCGGTCCGTGCGGGCCTCGTATGCCGGCAGGCAGATCGTGCTGGGCCTTGACCGGCTCGACTATACCAAGGGCATCCCTCAGCGCCTCCGGGCCTTCGCGGACCTCCTCGAGCGTTTCCCGGAGGTGCGGGGACGTATCCATCTCGTGCAGGTGGTGGTCCCCAGCCGCGAAGGCATACCGGAATACGACGCCCTCCGCGTGGAAATCGAGCGCCTGGTGGGCGGCATAAACGGACGTTACGCCGAACTAGGCTGGGTCCCGATACACTACCTCTACAGAAGCCTTTCCCAGACGGAGCTTCTGGCCTTCTACCGGTCGGCCGATATCGCCCTCATCACACCTCTGAAGGACGGCATGAACCTGGTCGCCAAGGAGTTCTGCGCCTCCAACGTCGAGGAGAACTCGGTCCTCATCCTTAGTCAGTTCGCCGGCGCCGCGGCGCAACTCGGGCAGGCGGCCCTCGTCGTGAACCCGTACGATGTGGAGGAGACGGCCGACGCCATCTACAATGCCTTCTGCATGAACCAAGGGGAGCGTCGCTACCGGATGAGGACCCTGCGCCGGAACGTGCGCACGCAGAACGTGTTCTGGTGGGTGGATTCGTTCATGCGGGCCGCCATCGACAAGGAGCTCCACGACTTCCCGGTCTTGGAAGAGTACATCCCCGAGCACCACGAAGGCCGTTAGCGCATGCCCGCCCTGGGAGGGAAGATGGGAGCGGCCGTCCCCCAAGCCGCTCCGCAGCCACCGGTATGATCACTCAGTCAAGATCAAGCCGTGGGCACCGGTCGAGCACGCAGACCGGGCAGGCAGACGCCGGCTATGAGGGGCCCGCGCTTGGGCCGGACGTCAGCCGGCGTCGCCGGCAGCGTCCTCCTGCTCATCGAGGGCCTGCAGGATATCCCGCAGTTCGGCGACCTTGCCGCTGAGTGCGGACAATTCGCCTGTCAGCCGCTCCGTTGCCTGGGTCACTTTCGTGCCGGCCGTTTCGCTCAGTCCATCCTCTTGGATGAGCTCTTCGATCTCATCCAGATAGAAGAAGGCCTCATCGAGCTTTAGCTTCGCCTTGTCCAGGTTGTCGAGTATGCGTTCCAATCCGTCCTCCTTGGCGGCATCTGGTCGTATATTACAATAGTTCTCTGTCCGCCCCCGCATCCGGCGGGGACGCCGCAGAAGGAGGCCATCCATGCCACAGCCTGCCTCGAGAGCCTTCAAGCTCCCGGTCCCCGGCCAGGTAGACGTCACGGTCAAAGTCGACTCCCCCGCCGGGACCGCGCCCGGGACCGCCGCTCTCATACTGGCCCATGGGGCCAGCAACGACCTCGATTTCCCCCTTCTCGCCCACCTTGGAGCCCATCTTGCGCAGACAGGGACCGCGACCGTCGTGCGTTTCAACTTCCCCTACGTGGAGCGGGGCGCCTCCTCGCCGGACCCCAGCGCGGTCCTCGAAGAGACGATGATGGCCGTCTACGGCCGTCTGGCCGGTGAACTCGTCGAGCCCGGGACCCCCGTCTTCGTGGGCGGCAAGTCCCTAGGGGCGCGGACCGCCGCCGAGCTGGTCTCCCGGAGGAGCGAGGGAGGAGGCTTGTCGGCGGCCGGGCTGGTCCTGCTCGTGTACCCCCTTCATCCGCCGGGGCGCCGGGAACGGTTGTACCTCGAGCCGTTGCGGCATATCGATGTTCCCAGTCTCTTCTTCTCAGGGACCCGCGACCCCCTGTGCGATCCCGACCTACTGCGCCCGGTCCTGGCCGGGCTGGAGCACCCGGGCGAACTCTACGTGGTCGAAGGAGGAGACCACTCTCTACACCTCCCGGGTGCTTCCGGGAGAAAGCCCGAAGACAGCTACCCGGAGGTGGCCGCGCAGGTCGAGGCGTTCATCGCGAAGACGGTCGGATGAGTCCAAACGATTCTGCGATCGCCCGTCCTCGCGACCGTTTCTCAGGGTCCCGGGGGGGCCGACTCGGCGGCCAGTTCGGGGGTCTTCTTCGAGCCGAGGTGAGCGATCGTGGTGCCGGCGAACACCAGCAGGAACCCTATGACCGTCCGCAGGGTGAGCGGGTCATAGCCTACGATGATGGAGATGATGAGGGCGAACACCGCCTCCAGGTTCATCAATACCCCGGCCATGACCGGCGGGGTGTGCCGCTGGCCCAAAGCCATCAGCAGGTAGGCCACCAGGCCCCCCATGATTCCCGTCCACAGCACGATCCCGGTAGCTTCCCATCCCGGGAATAGGGCCGGCCGTTCGAAGATGAACGCGCAGACCAGGCAGAGGACGGCACACACCGCCATCTGGAGTTGGACCAGGGCGATCGCGCTGATGCGGGTGGAAGCGTAGTCGATCCCCAGGATATGCAGGGCCCAGAAGACGGTCGCCGCCAGCGTCAACACTTCGCCCAACCCGAAGGTCAGCGTCCCGTAGAAGGAGAGAACAGCCAAGCCGCCCGCCACCACCACGACGCCCAGACCGACCATTGGAGAAGGCCAGCGGCCCAGGAAAAGCCCCAAGATGATGGGGACCATGATCACGTACAGACTGGTCAAGAAGCCGGAGATGCCCGGAGATACAGTGCGCAGTCCGATCGTCTGGAAGACGAAGCCCGCGAAGAGCAGCACCCCTATGCCGCAACCGACGAGCCACCCACGCCTGTTCAACCGTCCGAGCCGGGGGATCCCGAGAGGAGCGGTGCACACCGCCGCCACCAGGAAACGCAGCCCCAGATAGTACAGAGGCGGCATGTCCTCGAGCGCCATCTTGACCAGGACGAAATTGGCTCCCCAGATGATGCCCGCCGTTGCCAGCGCCGTCTCGGCCATGAGTCTGACGCGGCTGCTCCCCGCCGGGGCCCATCTGTACAGCCATGAACGCGGACCGGCAGGCCCGTTGGCGGCGTTGCTAGACACGTGGTTCGTCCAGGATGATAGAAGGCTCCTGTCCGTCGCCGGTCAAGGCCACCCCGCCGCATGCTGATCGCGGAGACGGCCCTGAGAAAATAGTATAGCCGGCTCCGTTGGGGGAGGAGTCGGCTATACTGCGGGAAAGCTGCTCAGCTCTGCCATGATCCGGAAGGGGGGGTTCCCGGGAACATGGTGTACCAGTGCTCAGCCGATTCTTAGTTTAGGCCGGTTTACTCGACAATTCCAATACATTGTTTCTATATATGTTATAAACTGCGTTTATCTCAACGATGGAACTGATTCAACTGAGATACTTCGTCGCCATCGCCCGGACGGTGAGCTTCACCGCCGCCGCCGAGGGGCTGCATGTGTCACAGCCTGCCTTGAGCTATCAGATGCGGCGGCTGGAACAGGAGCTCGGCACCAAGCTGTTCGTGCGGAAGGGCCGCAGCATCGCCCTCAGCCCGGACGGAGAGCTGTTTCTGCCCCTGGCCCAGGACGTGCTCTTTCGAGCCGACGACGCCGTGCGGGTGCTCAAAGAGAATCTGAGGGTCGAGGCCGGGGAAGTCAGGCTGGGATGCAACCCTTCAGTATCTACCTACGTGATCCCCAGCCTGCTCGCGGAGTTCCGCAGAAGCTACCCCCGCGTGCGCGTGGAACTGCTCGAGGGCGGCGACTTCGATCTTCATCAGATGGTGCAGACGGGCTCCATCGATTTCGCGGTGGCGAGCGCCCCGGGCGCACCGCAGACCATGGCCGTCACCCCCCTCGGCGCCGAGGACCTTCACATCATCACCTCCCCCGCCCATCGTCTGGCCGGGCGAAGCTCCTGCGCCCTCAGCGAGTTCGAGAGCGACGACTGGGCGTTCCCCAACGACTCCTACAATCTCGCACTGCTGGTGAAGGAGGCCTGCCGCCACAGCGGTTTCGAGCCGCGGGTGGCCTATCAGGCCGGCCCGATCGAGGCCGTCAAGAACTTCGTCAGACAAGGCCTCGGCGTGTCGGCTTTGCCCAGCACCGCGCTGCGCGGGTCGGGCAGAGAGGGCATGACCGTCATCGACATCGAGGGAGGTCTCACCCGCAGCCTCAGCCTGATCCGCGGCAGAGACCGTTCGATGACCCGTGCGGCCAAAGCCCTGACCGAGTTGGTGGCCGCCACCGTCACGGGCATGATGGAGCACCCGCCGCCGGGCCGCACAGCCGCTCCGGGCGCAGCCACTCCCGGCACAGGCGAGCGGGCCGGGCAAGAGGCCTCTTGAGGATCGCCTACTCCAGCTTCCCGCCCTTGCCCAGCCACGGCATCATGGCCCGCAGCTGCCGGCCCACGATCTCGATCTCGTGCTCGGACTCTTCGCGCTTGATGGCGTTGTAGACGGGCCGCCCGGCCATGTTCTCAAGGATCCACTCGCGCGCGAACTCGCCGGTCTGGATCTCTTCGAGGATGCACTGCATCTCCTCGCGCACCTCGTCACTGATGATGCGTTTGCCCCGGGTCATGTCGCCGTATTCCGCCGTGTCGGAGATCGAGTAGCGCATGCCGCTGATGCCGTACTCGTGGATCAAATCCACGATCAGCTTCAGTTCGTGTAGGCACTCGAAGTAGGCCACCTCCGGTTGGTAGCCGGCATCGACCAGCGTCTCGAACCCGGCTCGGATGAGCTCGCTTACCCCGCCACACAGGACGGCCTGCTCCCCAAACAAGTCGGTCTCGGTCTCTTCTTTGAAAGTGGTCTCGATCACGCCGGCCCGGAGGGCGCCGAGCCCTTTGGCATAGGCGAGGGCCCGATCCCGGGCCTTGCCGGTGGCATCCTGGTAGACGGCCAAGAGCGCCGGGACGCCCCCGCCCTCCGTGTAGACGCGACGGACAAGGTGGCCCGGCCCCTTGGGGGCGATCATGGTGACGTCCACACCCGCCGGCGGGATGATCTGGTTGTAGTGGATATTGAAGCCGTGGGCGAACATGAGCATGTCGCCCTCTCTCAGATTGTCGCGGATCGCCGTCTCGTAGACCACCTTCTGGGTCTGGTCGGGCACGAGCATCATCACGATGTCGGCGATCGCCGCGGCGGCGTTGGCGGTCAGCACCTCGAAGCCCGCGGCGGCCGCCCGATCCCAGGCGGCGGTGCCCGGCGCTTCGGCCACGACCACTTTGACCCCGCTGTCCCTCAGGTTCTGCGAATGGGCGTGTCCCTGGCTGCCGAAGCCGATGACGGCTACGGTCTGCCCCTCGAGCAGACTCAGATCGGCGTCTTTGTCGTACAGCATGTCCACCAGCTACCTCCTGACTCGTTTCACGTGGCCCGCCTGCCGCGGCTCATGGCCATCCGCCCGGTGCGCATCAGCTCCACCACCCCGAAGGGCGCCATGAGCTCCATGAAGGCGCTTACCTTCTCCCGTGCGCCGGTCATCTCGATGATGAGCACTTCCGGGCTCACATCGACGATCTTCGCACGGAATATCTCGACGATCTGCATGATCGCCGACCGCGAGACCGCGTCGGCCTTGACCTTGATGAGCAGAAGTTCCCGCTCCACGCTCCCGGCCGGATCAAGATCGGTGATCTTGAGGACGTTTATCAGCTTGTGAAGCTGCTTGGTCACCTGCTCGAGCGGCTGGTCCTGCTCATCGACCGTTATGGTCATGCGCGACACTGCCTGGTTCTCGGTCTCGGCCACCACCAGGCTGTCTATGTTGAACCCGCGCCGCGCGAAGAGGCCCGCCACCCTGGTAAGGACCCCGGGCTTGTTCTCCACAAGGACGGAGAGGGTGTGTTTCATGGCTCACGCTCCATCATGTCATGCACCGAGCCCCCCGCCGGGATCATAGGGAAGACGTTGGCTTCGCGCTTGATCCGGATGTCGATGACGGCCGGCTTATCGGTGGCGAACGCGGTACGCAGCACTTCTTCCAGCTCTTCGGGGCGGACGGCCCGGTATCCCTCGGCCCCGTACGCCTCGGCCAGCTTCACGAAGTCGGGCTGGCACTCGATGCAGGTCTCGCTGTACCGCTTGTTCCAGAACAGCTCCTGCCACTGGCGGACCATGCCCAAGTACTGGTTGTTGAGGATGCACACCTTGACCGGCAACCGGTACTGCACGGCCGTGGCCAGCTCCTGGACCGTCATCTGGAAGGAGCCGTCGCCGGCGATGTCGACCACGAGCGCATCGGGAAGAGCGACCTGGGCTCCGATGGCGGCCGGGAAACCGAAACCCATCGTGCCCAGGCCGCCTGAAGAAATGAACCTCCGAGGCTGACGCGATAGGTAGTGCTGAGCCGCCCACATCTGGTTCTGGCCCACCTCCGTGCACACCACCGCCTCACCTTTGGTGACCTGCCAGATCGTACGCACCGCGGCCTCGGGCATGATCTCTCCCGACTCCGACTCTCTGATCACGAGGGGGTGATCGCGCTTCCAGGCTTCCACCTGCTCCATCCAGGGAAGGTGACGGTCGGCAGAGAGCTCGAGCTTCTTGACCTCGACCAGAAGCGCCGCGAGCACCCTCTTGGCATCGCCCACGATGGGCACGTCCACGGCCACGTTCTTGGATATCTCCGCCGGATCGAGGTCGATGTGGATGAAGCGCGCCTCGGGCGCGAAAGTGGTCAGGTTCCCGGTGACGCGGTCGTCGAAGCGCACGCCGACCGCGATGATGAGATCGGCTTTGCTCACCGCGTAGTTCGCGTACTGGGTGCCGTGCATCCCCAGCATGCCCATGGAAAGATGGTGGTCTTCGGGAAAACACCCCTTGCCCGTTAGCGTCGTGGTGACCGGGATGTGTCCGTAGAACGCCAGTTCACGCAGTTCCTCGGACGCCCCGGAGATGATGACGCCACCGCCTGCGTATATGACCGGCCGTTCCGCGGCGGCGATCAGTCTGGCCGCCTCCTTGATCTGCTTCGGGTGTCCCTTCAGCGTGGGTTTGTAGCCGGGGAGCTGCATCGCCGGGAGGACCTCCGGATCGAAATCGATGTCTTCCTTAGTCACGTCCACGGGGATATCGATGACCACCGGCCCCGGACGGCCGGTGCCGGCGATATAGAAGGCCTCTCTGATGATCCGCGGCAGGGTGCCCGCGTCTTTGACGAGGTAGCTGTGTTTGACGATAGGCAAGGTTATGCCGGTGACGTCGGCTTCTTGGAAAGAGTCGAGTCCGATGAGATGCCGGCTCACCTGCCCGGTGATGGCCACCACAGGGACGCTGTCCATGTACGCGTTGGCGATGGCGGTGACGAGGTTGGTGGCGCCGGGACCGGAGGTGGCCAGGCACACTCCGACCTTGCCCGAGGCCCGGGCATACCCGTCGGCCGCATGGCCGGCTCCCTGCTCGTGCCTGGCGAGGATATGGTTGATGTCGGAATCGTAAAGGGCGTCATAGAGGGGAAGAAGCACCCCTCCTGGGAATCCGAAGATGGTATCGACCCCTTCGCGCTTAAGCGCCTCAAGGATCACGTTGGCTGCTCTCATAGTGCGCTCCGCTCTCATGTGTTTCGCGCCTGCACCGTCGACCGGTCTTGAGACCGGACGGATGCCGGGAATTCCTTACGACGGCCGGTGGACGGATCAGGGAGTGGAGATCCCGCTGCCCAGCACCGCCCCGGTGTCGGCCCCGGACACGAAGGCTACGTAGCGGCGCAGCACGCCCGAGTACTCCCGAGCCGGGCGCTGCCACGCCTGCCTCCTTCGCGTCAACTCTTCGTCCGGGACTTCCAGCACCAAAGACCGCCGGGGGATGTCGATGCTGATGATGTCGCCGTCCTCGACGAGAGCGATGGGGCCGCCTTCGTAGGCCTCCGGGGCCACGTGCCCGATGCTCGCCCCGCGGCTCGCGCCACTGAAACGACCATCGGTGATCAGCGCCACACTATCGGCCAGGCCGGCTCCCGCGATGGCCGAGGTGGGCGTGAGCATCTCGGGCATCCCGGGGCCGCCCTTGGGCCCCACGTACCGGACCACCACGACGCAGCCGGGTTCGATCCTGTCCGCTTCGATGGCCGCCATGAGCGTGGCCTCATCGTCGTAGACGTGGGCGGGCCCGCTGTGTACCAACATCTCGGGCAACACCGCCGATTCCTTGACGACCGCCCCACGGGGGGCGAGATTGCCGAAGAGCATGGCCAGCCCCCCGGTCGGGCGATACGGCCGGTCGAGAGGCCTGATGACCTCGTCGTCCTGCACCACGGCGGCCTCATACTGGACGGCCATGTCCACGCCACCGACGGTAGGCACGGAGCCGTCGAGTAGACCGGCCTCGGCCAGCCGCTTCATCACGGCCATCACACCTCCGGCGCGGTACAGGTCCTCCATGTGGTAGGAACCTGACGGGGCGAGCTTGACCAGGTTGGGCGTGGCATCGGCCACCTCGTTGAAGGTCTCCAGCTCGAGTTCAACCTGAGCTTCGTTGGCGATGGCCATCACGTGCAGCACCGTGTTCGTGGAACAGCCCAGAGCGGCATCCACCGTGAGTGCGTTGCGAATAGCGGCCGGCGTGATGAACCGCCGGGCACCCCAGCCTTTCCTCGCCACCTCGACCGCCGCCGCGCCGCTGTGGCGCGCGAGTATCAGCCGGGCCGAAAAGGGCGCCGGGATGGTGGCGTCGCCGGGTAAAGACAGGCCCAGAGCTTCGGTGACACAGCTCATCGAGTTGGCCGTGAAAAGCCCGGCGCAGGACCCGCAGGTGGGACAGACCGACTGCTCCAGCTCACATAGGTCTTCTTCGGTGAAGTCGCCCTTGAAGTACTTGCCCAGGCCTTCGAAAATCTGGCTGAGGCTCACTTTGGTCCCTTTGTAGTCTCCCGCCAACATCGGGCCGCCCGAGACCACGACGGCCGGGATATCGAGCCGGGCGGCCGCCATGACCATGCCCGGCACGATCTTGTCACAGTTGGTGACGAGCACCACCCCGTCCAGGGCGTGGGCCTTCACCATGATCTCCAGCGAATCGGCCACGACCTCGCGCGAGACCAGGGAGTAGTTCATACCCTCATGGTTCATGGCGATGCCGTCGCAGACACCGATGACGTTGAACTCCAACGGGATGCCTCCGGCCTGATAGACCCCGTATTTCACCTGGCGGGCGATCGAATCGAGATGCATATGACCCGGGATGAGCTCGTTGTAGGAGTTGGCTATGCCGATGAACGGCCTGCCGATGTCGCTACGGTCTACTCCGAGTGCATGCAGCAGAGAACGGTGCGGCGCCCGCGCCGGACCGGCGAAGACGCTCTGACTGGTGCTCTTCAAGATCGACTCCTCAGGCATGAAGTGCGACGGCCCTTACCATAGAATGCGATGGCCCTTACCATAGAATGGGACGGCCCCTTAGTTTACTAGTAATACCGACCGATGCAAGGCGCGCCGCCCCGGTCCAATCCACGATCCGTAATACCCCGCGGGAGGCGCAGGGTCGTGGTACCCTCGGTAGACGAGCAAGGACCCAACCGCGGATGCCGATAGCCGCGGTGTGTATACGTCTTGGAGGGATCATGGACAACGCTGAACTCACCGCCCTTCGAGCCTCGACCATCCCGCGAGGCGTTCCCGCCACCGCGCCCGTATACGTCGCCAAGGCTCAAAACGCGCTTGTCACCGACGTGGAAGGCCGGGAGTACATCGATTTCGCGGCCGGCATCGGCGTGATGAACGTCGGTCACTGTCATCCGAAAGTGGTGGCGGCCGTCAAGGAGCAGGCCGGACTCTACTCGCACACGTGCTTCGGCCTCGTCGGGTACGAGTCGTATCTGCGCCTGGCCGAGAAGGTGAACCGGCACGCTCCCGGCGACTTCGCCAAGCGCACGTTCTTTCTCAACTCCGGCGCCGAGGCGGTCGAGAACGCCGTCAAGATCGCGCGCTATGCCACCGGCCGTAAGTCCATCGTCGCTTTCGAGGACGCGTTCCACGGGCGCACCTACATGACCCTCAGCCTCACCTCCCAGGTGAGCCCCTACAAGGTGGGCTTCGGGCCGTATGCCTCCGATATCTACCGCATCCCCTACGCCTACTGCTACCGTTGCCCCCTGGCTCTCACCTACCCCGGATGTGGGTGTGAGTGCGCCGCACTCTTGCAGAACGCCTTCGACAAGCACGTGAACGCCGAGGACGTGGCCGCGGTCATCGCAGAGCCGGTGCAGGGGGAGGGCGGCTTCATCGTGCCGCCCGCGGAGTACATGGGCATGATCAAGAGGATCTGTGATGACCACGGCATCCTTCTCATCGCCGACGAGATCCAGACCGGCATGGGCCGGACGGGCAAGTGGTTCGGGATGGAGCATTGGGACGTCGCCCCGGACCTCATGACCACCGCCAAGGCGCTGGGCGCCGGTTTCCCCATAGCGGGCGTCACCGGGCGGCAGGAGATCATGGACAGCGTCCACCCGAGCGGGGTCGGCACCACTTTCGGAGGCAATCCCGTGGCCTGCAAGGCGGGTCTGGCCGTGTTCGACATAATCGAGACCGAGGGTCTCCTGGACCGGGCCGTCGTACTCGGCGACCATATCCTAGACCGGCTCCACGCCCTGCAGGAGCAGCACCCGGTGATCGGCGATGTGCGGGGCGTCGGCGCCATGGTCGCTATGGAGCTCGTCGAAGACCCCATCACCAAGAAGCCGGCCGGCGACTTCGCCAAGACCTTCCGCGCGAAGCTCTACGAGAACGGGGTGGTCAACATAGGCGCCGGCACCTATCACAACGTGGTCCGCTTCTTGGTCCCTCTCACCATCGAGGACTCGACGTTGGCGAGAGGTCTGGACATCGTCGAACAGACGCTGGCTCAGGTGGAAGCGGCCGCCGGCTCCGCCGCCGGGCACTGACCCCAACGGCCCAGGCAGCCTGCGACGCGCCGCTTGGAGACGGGCATGACCAATACGAGGAAAGTCCTCTTCGTCGACCTCGGCACCGGCGGTTCGCGCGTCGATGAGATCGATGCTGAAGGCACGCTCGGTCTCGGGGGCAAGATCCTCGGTATCCGTCTGCTGGAGAAGTATCTCGATGTGGACACCGACCCGCTGGCCCCGGCCAACATCGTCGCGCTTACGCCGAGCCGGTTGGTCGCGTACGGTATGTCGGGCTCGGACCGGTTCGGAGCGTTCACCAAGAGCCCCCTCACCGGCATCTGGCTCGAATCGTACTGCGGAGGCACGTTCGCCCGCACGCTGTGCGAGACGGGATGGGACGCCGTGGTCGTCACCGGCGCGGCTTCGACCCCCGTGCATCTGCACATCGACGCAGGAGGCGCGCGCATCCTGCCTGCCTCCGACCTCTGGGGCAAGGATACCTTGGCCGTCGAAGCGGAGGTCCTGGCCCGTCTCGACAGGCGCTCGGCAGTGCTCTCTATCGGCGTGGCCGGAGAGAACCTCGTCAAGGTGGCCTCCGTCATGCACGAGGAGGCGCACACCCTCGGCCGGGGAGGCTTGGGGGCGGTCTTCGGCAGCAAGAAGCTCAAGGCCGTCAGCGTTACCTCTCCCGGGGGCCTCAGACCGGAGGCCCAGGAGCAGTTCGTTCTGACCCGCAGAGAGGTCTCCCAACTGGCTGTCGACTCGCCGACCGCCACCACCTACCACACGTACGGCACCCCGGTCATGGTGAGCATGCTCAACGCGGCGGGGACGTTCCCCACCGACTTTTTCAGCAAAGGGACCGCTCCCCATCACGCCACCCTGGAGGCCGAGCACTGGCCGGAGTGGGCCACCATCGACCACGATACCTGCCCGCCGTGTCAGCTGCGCTGTCGTAAGCGCCTGACACTGACGAGCGGTGCTGAGACCGGACGCGAGCTGCACGGACCCGAGTACGAGACCATCTATGCCTTCGGCGGCTCCTGCATGGTGGAGCACGCCCGGGACGTGGCCAAGCTCAACGAGCGCTGCAACCGCCTCGGTATCGACACCATCAGCGGCGGCAATCTGGCCGCGGTGGCCATCAAAGCCAAGCAACTGGGCCTGTCGGCTGATGCCCCCGACCCCGGCGACGTCGAGGGCATCAGCGCCCTCCTGGAGGCCGTGGCCACCCGTTCCACCCCTTTGGGGCGGACTCTCGCGCAGGGCATGGACGACGCCCTCGCCGACCTCGGCATGAGCGGGTGGTCGATCACCTCGAAGCGGCTCGACCCGGCAGGCTACGAGCCCCGGAGGCTCAAGGGCATGGCTCTGAGCTACGCCGTGAGCGTGCGCGGCGCCTGCCACCTCCGCGCGACCTTCTACAAAGCAGAGCTGGGCGGCCTATTGGAGGGATTGGACGACGACGCCTATGTCCGCACCTACATCGACTGGGAAGACCGCATGCTGCTTCTGGATGGCCTCACTATGTGCCGTTTCTACCGGGATTTCATGAGCTGGGACCGCCTGGCCTCGGCCGTCCACCAGCTGCACGGAGCCCCGGTGACCAAAGAAAAGCTCGAGCAGCTTTCCACGGAGACCATCACCCGTATCCGGCGGCTCAACCTGGCCTTCGGCGTCACCCCCGCCGACGATACCGTGGCGGAACGCTTCTTCCGGGAACCGACCGAGGTCGCCCCTGTCCTCGACCGCGAGGAGTTACGCAGGAGGGTCGCGATCTACTGGGCGATGCGCGGCTGGAACGAGGACGGGCTGCCCCGGTCCTGACCGGCGTCCCGCCCGCGTCGGGCACGCGCGCCGCGCTTCCCCAGCGGCGGAGCTCGGTTCTGCCTTGGTTCTAGAACGAGTTCCTACCCGCCTCCGCAGCCCGGCCCGGCAACCTCTCAGCCGACCAGATGGGCCACCTCTTCGGCTATGGCTTCGCTCATGTCCTTCGTCCCCGAGGTGCCTCCCAGGTCGTAGGTCACCCTGCGGCCCGCGCCGATGACGCGGCGCACGCCCTCAAAGAGGGCGTGCGCCGCCTCCCACTCGCCGAGATGTCTAAGCATCAGCACCACCGACAGGATGAGGGCGGTGGGATCGGCCTTGTCCAGACCGGCGTACTTGGGAGCCGACCCGTGGACGGCCTCGAACACGGCCATCTCTGTCCCGATGTTCGCCCCGGGAGCCACGCCCAGACCGCCCACCAGGCCGGCGCACAGGTCGCTGACGATGTCGCCGTAGAGATTGGGGCAGAGGAGCACGTCGTACAACTCGGGCTTCTGGACCAGTTGCATGCACATGTTGTCGACGATGCGGTCCTCGAACTCGATGCCGGGGTTATCGGCGGCCACCTGCCGGCAGATCTCGAGAAACAGGCCGTCGGACAGCTTCATGATGTTCGCCTTGTGGACCGCGGTGATCTTGCGTCTGCCCTCACGCCTGGCATAGTCGAAGGCGAAGCGAGCGATGCGTTCACTGCCCTTGCGCGTGATGAGCTTGATGGACTCGGCCGCGTCCTCGCCGGCCATGTGCTCGATGCCGGCGTACAGATCCTCGGTGTTCTCCCGCACCACGACCAAGTCGACGTTCTCATAGCGCGACCGGACACCGGGGATGCTCACTGCCGGACGGAGATTGGCGTAGAGGTCCAAAGCTTTGCGAAGGCCGACATTCACGCTGCGGAACCCAGAACCTACCGGCGTCGTCACCGGTCCTTTCAGGGCGACCTTCGTCTCGCGGATGGAATCGATGACCGGATCCGGCAGCGGAGTGCCGTACTTGTCCATCACGCCGGCCCCGGCCTCCACGTCGACCCACTCGATGTCGACCTTGGTGGCCGCCACGGCCGTCTTCGCAGCCGCCATGAGTTCAGGGCCGATACCGTCGCCCGGGATGCACGTGACCCGGTGCTTCGTCATTCGTCCCCTCCCGAAATAATCGAACGCTTGCCCAGGTAGACCTTCGGCGAGACCGTCGCCGGCCCTCCCGGCCGGGCGTCATCCTTCGTCACCGGCAGATAGCCCGCGGGAGCCGCCCAGGTCGCGGAGAACACCGAGACCTCCTCCAGGTCGCCGGCACCCTCTGCCAGCAGGCGGGCCATCCCGGCCTGCAGTCCGGTACCTCTGAACCGGGGGTCCACCACCAGGTCGAAGACGACCCGTCTGACAGGACTCAGACGGCACGCCCTTCCGAACCCGATCATCTCTCCATCGAGCCTGCAGACGACCCACTCGTCGGCCGCCGCCAGAGCCCACTCCAACTTGACCACCGCGTCGGGTTCCTCCCAGCCGCAGCGGGCGAAGAACTCGCCGAGAGCGACGGCATCTACGGGGTTGTTGCGCTCCACTTCGATCATGGTTCCCGCATCCTACCAGAAGTGCCCCGGAGCTTCATTCTCAAACGAGTGGTCAGAGACCCAGGTCTCGCGGGTTGAGAGGCACGATGTTCTCGTTCGGACGGTACAGCAACTCGCGTATCTCTTCCCAGACCTGGGCCATCCTCTCGTTGTCCGCCTCGGTGAGAACAGTATCCGTATCGGGTTCCGACCCGGGCCAGACCGGCAGGACTCGGTAGCGGACCGGGCTCGACCCGGTCGCGCGCTGCACGTAGACGGGCAGGTAGCTGACCCCGGTGACGTGGGTGCGGAGGCCTGTCTTCTCGATATGGACGTACGCTATCAGGCCGCTGTCGGAATAACGCCAGCGCTGGGCCGACACGAAGTTGCCCAAGGAGTAGACGACGTACTTATCGTTCACCCTCCAACTGGTGAAGTCGAAGAAGTGACCGATAGGTTGGACCACGTGTGGATGAGATCCCAGGATCACGTCGACCCCTCGAGAGAGGATCTGTTGGGAGATCTCCGTCTGGGCCTCGCTCGGCTGGCGCTCGTATTCGTCGCCGTAATGCAGTAGGGCGATGACCACATCGGCTCCCCACATGCGGGCGGTCATGGCCTCTTCGGCGACCGCATCGACGTCGAGCCTGTTGACCGCGTACTCCTCGTGCTCGACCGGCGGCACGAGACCGTTGAGATACGACGTGTAGTTGAGAAAGGCGACCTTGATCCCCTGGAGGTCGACGATGAAGGGCCTGTGTTTCTCCGCCGGGGAACGCTGAGTGCCCACGTGGGCGAGTCCCAGACTGTCAAGGTTGTCCAGCGTGTTCACGATGCCCTCCCAGCCGAGGTCGAGCGTATGGTTGTTGGCCGTGGCCACGAGGTCGATCCCGGAGACCTTGAGGGCATATGCCAACGACACGGGCGCGTTGAAGCGTGGATAGCCGCTGTAGCCGAATTCAGCCCCTGCCACCCGGCTCTCGAGGTTGGCGACGGCATAGTCGGCCTCAGACAGGTAGGAGGCGACGGGGGCGAACACCGGACGGAAATCATACGAGTCGGTCCCCGGCACCTTGACCGAGTTGATGATCGGCATATGGGCGAGCACGTCGCCCACCGCGGCAATGGTCACGGTGATGGGCGGCTCGGTAGTGGACGTCGTGGTCGTCGGCTCCACCGAGGTTTCCGCCGTCGCAGTGGTGGTCGTCTTCCCGGGAGGAAGGGTGGTCGTGACCACCACGGTCGAGGCCACGGTGATGGTCACTGTCGCCTCCGACGGCTCAGTGCCGTTCGTCTGAGCGTCGTCCGCTGCCCAGAAGATCAGCGGCGAGCAGAGCACGATCACCGCGAGGACGACTCCGACGGCCTTGAGCACGTTTCGCACAGCTATCACCTCACGGGGCCGAAGACACCGTCACTATCGGCCGTTCTTAGCTCGTCATTGTAGCAACCGGAGTAGTATCATTACGGGCCGGTTCTTCCTTGTAGGCGGCGGGCGCGCCGCGGCTTCGTCGTCTGCGGCCCGCGTCTGCGGACGTTGGTCGATTTTGAAGGGACGTGCAGCTCAGATGCTTGATTTTCTCCTCTACCCCAATACCGTGGCCGTGATGGGGGCCTCCCGTACCGCGGGGAAGGTCGGCTACTCGGTAGTGGTCAACCTGATCGAAGGGGGATTCGAAGGAGAGATCGTGCCGGTCAACCCGGCGGGTGGCGAGCTCCTTGGACAGAAGTTCTACACGAGCCTAGAGGAGTACGGCAGGCCTGTCGACATGAGCGTCATAGCGGTGCCGACGGCAGCCGTCAAGGGGGCCGTCATCAGCTCCTTGAAGGCCAAAGCCAAAGCCGTGGTCATCATCACGGCCGGGTTCAAGGAGGTGGGCGAAGAAGGCGCCCGTCTGGAGCAGGAGATCGCCGACCTCTGCCGGGCAGCGGGGGCACGCCTCATGGGGCCGAACTGCCTGGGTCTCATCAACACGCATCACAAGATGAACGCAACGTTCGCGAACCAGATGCCTGAAGCAGGCGGCATCTCGGTGCTTTCCCAGTCCGGCGCCCTGTGCGCAGCCATACTCGATCTGGCCGCGGAACGCAGACTCGGTCTGGCCACCCTTCTGAGCATCGGCAACAAGGCCGACCTGGACGAGATCGATTTCTTGGCCGCATTCGCCGATGACGAGCACACGAAGGTCATAGTCGGATATCTCGAGAGCATCGGATCGGGGGACGAGTTCATCCGGGTGGCCGAATCGGTGGCCACCATCAAGCCCGTGGTGATCCTCAAGGCCGGTACCACCTCGGCCGGTTCCAAAGCCGCTTCATCGCACACCGGCGCCCTCGCGGGAGCGGACATCGCCTACGGAGCCGCGTTCAAGCGGGCAGGCGTCATCCGGGCCGAGACGTTCGAGGGCCTCTTCGACCTCGCGACCGCTCTCGCCATGCAACCACTCCCCAAGGGAGACCGGGTCGCCATCATCACCAACGCCGGAGGTCCCGGGATCATGGCGGCCGACGCGGTGGAGCATGCCGGTATGGAGGTCACCACGCTCCATCCGCAGATCGCCGACGATCTGCGAGAGAAGCTGCCGGCGGCCGCCAGCGTGGGGAACCCCATCGACGTGTTGGGGGACGCCGATCCCAGCCGCTATGCCCTCGCGGTGGAAGCCGCGCAGGCCGATCCGACGGTCGATGCTGTCATCGTGATCCTCACGCCGCAGGCGATGACCAAGCCCGCTGAGACGGCCCGCGCCATCGCCGCCGCCGTCCACGGAGAGAAGCCGGTGCTCGCCGCCTTCATGGGGGGGCGGAACATCATGCCCGGGCGCGAAGAGCTGGTCGCCCACAACCTGCCCGACTACCCGTCGCCGGAGCGGGCGGTGGCCGCACTCAAAGCCATGGTCGACTACGCGGCCTGGCGGACCCGGCCACCGCGCGTCGTCACCCGCTTTCCGGTGAACCGGCGCAGGGTGGAGCGTATCATCGCCCGGCAGCTCCGCGCCGGCCGGTACTATGTGGGTGAAGTCAAAGCCAAAGACATACTCCGGGCCTACGACTTCATCGTCCCCGACGGACGTCTGGTGAGCACCGTCGAGGAGGCCGTGGAGGCGGCGCCCCGTCTCGGCTATCCCCTTGCCATGAAGATCTCCTCCCCCGACATCATCCACAAGTCCGACGTCGGCGGGGTGAGGCTCAATCTGGACAGCGTGCAGGACGTGGCCGACGCTTACGAGCTCATGATGCTGCGCATCTCTCGGGCGGTTCCCGATGCCTTCTTGGAAGGGGTCTATCTCGAAAGGATGGTCCCGAAAGGCCGGGAGGTCATCCTGGGCATGACCCGCGACCCGCAGTTCGGTCCCATGCTCATGTTCGGCTTGGGCGGCATCTTCGTGGAGGTGATGAAGGATGTCACCTTCCATCTGGCGCCGATCACCCACTCGGAAGCTATGAGCATGCTTATGGGTACCCGTTCGTACAAGCTGCTCGAGGGCGTGCGGGGCGAAGCCGGGGTGAACCTCTCGGCGATCGGCGAGGCTCTGCAGCGCATCAGCCAGCTCGCCACCGACTTTCCCCAGATCGCCGAGCTCGACATCAACCCGTTCATCGTGGGCAAACCGGGAGAAGATTCGGTGGCTGCGGACGCGCGAATCCAGTTGAGTGCGGGAGGGGCGCGATGAACGGCACACCCAAACAGGATTACGATACCGACTGGCGGGACAAGTACAGCGACATGGTCATGACCGCCGAGCAGGCGGTCGCGAAGATCAGGCCCGGGCAGAGGGTCTTCGTCGGTAGCGGAGTGGCCCAGCCTCTCCATCTGGTGCGGGCCCTGGTGGCGCGTCACTCGGAGTTGGCCGATACGCAGGTCATCTCGTCGCTGACTCTCGGTGAGGCTCCCTATGCGTTCAAGGAGCTGGCCGATTACTTCTCAGTGAACACCTTCTTCGTGTCGGCCAACGTCCGCAACATGATCCAAGAAGGGTACGGGGATTACACCCCCATCTCGTTCTCCGATATACCGGCTCTGTTCGCCAGCGGCGAGATGCCGATCGATGTGGCGCTCATCCAGGTCACGCCTCCCGACCTACGGGGGCGCTGCAGCTTGGGAGTGTCGGTGGATATCGTGAAGTCGGCGGCCGCCAATGCCGGCTTGGTGATAGCCCAGGTGAACCCGCGGATGCCGTGGACCCTGGGCGACAGCTTCGTGAGCGTGCTCGATCTCGACATCCTGGTGCCGGTCGACGAACCCCTGATCGAGACTTCCTACGCCGGCTTCATCGACGATGTTCAGACGGGCGCTTGGGCGGAGGACGCTTGGACCATCGCTCAAGCCATCGGGGAGAACATCGCCTCGCTCGTCGAGGACGGATCCACCATCGAGGTCGGCATCGGACGCATCCCCCACGCCGTCTTCCCGCTGCTCAAGGACAAGAAAGACCTGGGCGTCCATACCGAGTTGATAACCGATGCCATCATCCCGCTGGTTGAAGCCGGTGTGGTCACCGGCAATCAGAAGTCCATGGACCGGGGCAAGATCGTGACCAGTTTCGCGATGGGCACCAAGGCCCTGTACGACTACGTCGACAACAACCCGCTCTTCTCTTTCAACCCGACCGAGTATGTGAACGACCCCTTCATCATCGGCCGGCAGAACAAGATGGTAGCCATCAACACCGCGCTCGAGGTGGACCTGACCGGACAGGTGTGCTCCGACTCCCTCGGCACCAAGTTCTACTCCGGCATCGGCGGGCAGGCCGACTTCAACCAGGGCGCGGGCCGCTCCGACGGGGGCCGGGCCATCATAGCGTTGCCGTCGACCGCCGAAGAGGGCAAGGTGTCCCGCATAGTGGCGGTCCTCAAGCCTGGAGCCGGCGTGGTGACTACCCGGGGCGCCGTCCACTATGTGGTGACCGAATACGGGGTCGCGTACCTGCACGGTAAGAGCGTGCAGGAGAGGGCATTGTCGCTGATCACGATCGCGCATCCGGACTTTCGAGGAGAGCTGCTTGCGAGGGCCATCGAAAACCGGTGGGTGCGTCCCGAGCTGGCGGACGTCGAGGGCCGCTTCTTCGTCGGGCCCAAGGAAGTCCGCACCACGATGCTCCTGGACGACGGCACCCTCATCACCTTCCGGGCGATGAACCCGACCGACGAGCCGGCCACCCGCGACCTGTTCTACTCGCTCTCTCAAGAGACCGTCTACTACCGCTACATGTCGCACATGAAGCGCATCCCCCGCAAGCAACTCCAGAACTTCGTGTACGTGGATCATCGCAACGAGGTGGCCATCGTGGGGACCGTACCGGAGGCGCACGGAGAGGAGATCATCGCCATCGGCCGCTACTACCTGGACCCCAAGACCAATCGGGCCGAGGTCGCTTTCGTCGTACGCGACGACTGGCAGCGTCGGGGCATCGGGACCTTCATCATGAAACACCTCGCCAACATCGCGAAGCGTAACGGGATCGCCGGCTTCACAGCGGAGGTGTTGCGCGACAACAAGGCTATGCAGGCGGTCATCAACAAGAGCGGCCTGAAGGTCAGGAGCACTCTCAACAACGGAGTATTCCACTATGAGATGGACTTCTAGCCGGCTCCTCAAGGCCGGCCCTTCGGCCCTTTTGGCGCCGGAGGGGCCCGTGTTGGGCAGGTTGTCGCGTTCGGCCACGTGACCCGAGTCGGGGAAGCGTGCTTATGTCTACACGCCTCGCCATCCTGACCTACCTCGCCGCCGTCCACCACCTTGACCAGGAGGCGGAGGTATCCGACCTCGAGTTGCAGCATGAACTGGGGCTCGACCCCGCCACGGTCAGACGATGCGCGGCGGCGCTGGCGCGTGAAGGCCTGATCCAGTTCGATCCGCTGCTCAGTAACCTGTGGCTGCGCATCACCGACGAAGGCCTGGCGGCCACGGAACAAGAGACCTAGGAGTCGTGGCGCTTCAAGTGCCGGGCAAGATGGTCGCTGATCATCTGCCAGGACTCCTCGGCTCCCGGCTCGTCCATGAGGTTGAAGCCGTGGCGGGCCCCCTCGAAACGCCTGAAGGCCACCTCGACCCCCGCCTCGATCAGCTTGTCTTTGAAAGCCTCGGTCTCGGCGGCCAGCGAGTCCTGGCCCGCGGTGATGACGAGCGTGGGCGGGAACGACCGCAGCCGGTCAAGCGTGGCATAGTAGGGCGAGATGAGGGGATTCCTAGCCGCCTTGCGGTCGCCGGCGTAGGCCGCGTCGAAGAGACGGCACATCCCCGGACGAAGCGCCTTCTTGGGCTGCGGCTTCAGGTAAGGGTCCGTGTGGATGTCGAGCGGAGGATAATCCAGCACCAGAGCTTTGAGAACGAACTCCTTCCTCTCGGCCTGTAGGAGGCACACGGCCGCGCTCAGATTCCCCCCGGCGCTCTGTCCCCCGATCGCGAGGTTCTCCGGGTCGATGCCCAGTTCCGCCGCGTGCTCCTTCGCGTACTTCACGACGGCGTAGCACTCGTTGAGAGCCACGGGGAACATGGCTTCCGGGGCCAGACTGTAATCGATACTCACGATCTTCACGCCGGCTTTGGCGGCGATGCCGGGCATGAAACGGTCGTCCATCTCGGCGTGCCCCATGGTGAAGCCGCTACCGTGGATGTTCACGTAGAGCGGCAGGATCGTGGCGTCGTCAAGTCCGTAAGCAAGGACCCTTACCTTGCCCACCTCGGTGTCCAGGAACAGCTCCCGGCCGAACGGCTCATGATCGGCGCCCATCATCTTCCGGCCGAAGATCGACGTGAGGAAGCGGAAGAAGCCCACCCTCCTCTGGATCTGCGCCCTGGTCGGCGGCTTCTCCACAGGCACCTTGGCCATCGGCGTCATCCTTTCTCGAGCGTACTCCCTGGCGCCGCCGGCCGACCTACGCGGCGGGATCCGAGGCGATCCAACGAAACCCGGCCCGGCTCACCCGGGTCCGCTCTGGACCTCTATGCTCGCGCAGAGCCGGTTCGCTGTCAAACAGCCCGCGCCCGGCGCGCGACGTCGGGAATCCACTCCCCTAACGGGCGACGTGAGATACAGTTGCAGCATGACCGAGAGAAACCCCAGACTGAGGGCCTACCTCCCCTTTGCCGCGCTCGCCCTGCTGGCGCTCATCTGGGGATACAATTGGGTCGTCATGAAGGTGGGCGTGCGGGACGCCGACCCGTTCACGTTCGCCGCACTCCGCAACTTCCTGGGAGCCGTCGCCCTCTTCGCGGTCGTCGCGATCCGGGGTGGCCCACTGCGGCCCAAGGCCTTTTGGTGGACGGCGCTCTACAGCGTCTTCCAGACCAGTATGTCCGGACTCTCCGTGTGGGCCCTGTATGTCGGCAGTGCCGGGAGGACGTCGGTCCTCACGTACACGATGCCGTTCTGGATCCTCCTCATCGCGTGGCCGGTGTTGGGCGAGCGGATAAGAGGTCTGCAGTGGGCCGCCGTGGTGCTTGCCCTGGCGGGCCTCATCTTCATCCTCGCCCCCTGGGACCTGCGGGGCTGGGCCGCCGGCGTCCTCGCTGTGGGGGGCGGCCTCGGGTGGGCCATAGCCGCCGTACTCTTCAAGGTCGTATACAAGCGTCACGAGGTGGAGCTCGTCTCGTTCGCTGCGTGGCAGACGCTCATCGGCTCGATCCCGCTGATCGTGGTCGCCCTGCTGGTCGACCAGACGGGCCCCACCTGGAGCCCGAGCTTGATCGCAGCCCTCCTCTACAACGTGATCGTCGCCAGCGCCGTCGCCTATGTGGTCTGGCTGTACGTGCTGCACAGCCTGCCCGCCGGCACCGCCGGCATCAGCAGCCTGGCCATCCCGGTGGTCGGCGTCCTCTCCGCCTGGATACAACTCGGTGAGCGCCCCGGCGCGGTCGAAGCGTTGGGTATGGGACTGATCCTGGCGGCACTGGCCATTCTGGCCGCGCAGGGGTCGCTGGCAGGCCGGCAGGCTCGACTGTCCCTCCGCGCCGGCCAAGCCCGCGCCTCGAGCGTCCCCGAGGACGAGAAGCAGTAGGCCGGCCCCGCGTGGAGCGGTCGAGGACGGCTGCCCTTCTTTCCCGGAAGATCCGCCGGCCGCGCGCGGCCGGACGGCGGAGTCCGGCCTTCTAGGCACCGCCGCTGCAGGGCGTACAGAGGGGGCCGCGTCACGCCGTG
>JAJFUK010000146.1 GCA_021372435.1 Actinomycetes bacterium
GAACGCTTCGCCGAATGGGTGCACGATGCCCGGAACCTGGTACGCGATTGCCGGTGCGAGAACGGCTGCCCTTCGTGTATCCAGTCGCCCAAATGCGGCAACTGGAACGAACCCTTGGACAAGGCGGCGGCCCTGCGGCTCCTGGAGGCGATGCTGTAGGGCCGCGCAGGCCATGGCGCCGCGCCGCGAGGCGATGCGGCGGCCCTGCGGCGAGGGCGCCGCGCCGATGCGGAGTCGCCCACCGGCACGCTTCGGGCCCGTGTGGTCTCCGCGCCATGGCGCCGCCACGGCGCCGCCGCGAGCCCACGGGGCTTCAAGACCCGGCGCGATGCTATCCTGGCGGTATGAAGCGCAGCATGGAGCGCATATACATCTCCGTGATCGGCGGCGGCCGCTGCACGGCCGTCGAGTACGCCCTCGCCGAGGAGGTAGGACGCCTGATCGCCGCGCAAGGAGCCACGCTCGTCTGCGGAGGCCTCTCCGGGGTCATGGAAGCCGCCGCGCGCGGCGCCAAGGAAACCGGCGGCACCACGATCGGCATCCTTCCCGGACACGATCGCAGCCTCGGTAATCCCTACCTCGATTACGCCCTCACCACCGGCATCGGTCACGCCCGCAACCTGGCCGTGGTCAGCTCAGGGGATGCCGTCATTGCGGTGGGAGGAGGCTTCGGCACGCTGTCCGAGATCGGCCTGGCCGCGAAGATCGGGCGGCCCGTGGTCATCGTGAGCGGTTGGCGGCTCCAGAACGACGATGGAGCTGAAGGGGTGTGGTACGCCTCGTCGGCCGACGAGGCGATGGCCCTGGTGAAAGAGGCCTTGGGCGTCGGACGAAGCTCCCCAGACCTCCGCCGCGCTTGATGTCCGATGGACCGGCCGCCTCTTCGCGACCAGGAGACCCGCGAGTTGATCCAACGCTTCCAGGCCCGGCGGAAGCGGCGGCGAAGCTTCCGCTTCGCGCTGGGCTCCCTGGCCGGCGCGGTGATCGTGGCGCTCGTCGCGACGGGGGTCGTCTTGGCCGTGCGGAGTCCGGCTGATGAAGACGTCTCTAGTAGCGCGGCAGCAGCCGGGGTCTCCACGACGAAGCCGGAGGTGACGACGACCCCGTCATCGACGAGCACGGCCCGGTCGACGGCGGCTTCGCAATCGACCACGACTTCGCCGGCCGCGCCCACGGCGGCCCCGCCGCCCAGCGTGACCCCCTCGCCGCCCACCGCGGCGACCTCCCTGCCGTCCGCGGGGTCGCCCCCCACGGCGGCGACCTCATCCGCGACCACGACGTCGCCGGTCGGGCCCGGCGCTTCCGGTTCCCCCTCCCCCTCCACCGTCCCGCGGGCGGGCAAGGTAGTGGTGATCGACCCCGGTCATCAGGCGGATGGCAATCCTGCCACCGAACCGGTGGGCCCCGGTTCCAGCGACTACAAAGCCAAGGTGAGCAGCGGCACTTCAGGCGTGGCCACCGGCACCCCCGAGAGCGAACTGGTGCTGGCCGTCGCGCTCAAACTGCGCGACGCCCTCCTCGCTCACGGCATAGAGGTGGTCATGACCCGCACCACCGAGGACGGCGACCTCTCCAACATCGAGCGCGCGCAGATCGCCAACAGCGCCGGCGCCGACCTGTTCGTGCGCATCCACGCAGACGGCTCCGACGATGCCGCTACCTCGGGCATCCACGTGCTCTACCCCGCGTCCATCAAAGGATGGACGGACGACATCGCGGCCGCTTCCAAAGAGGCCGCGGCGCTTGCCCAGAGGGAACTGATCGCCGCCACGGGCGCCGTCGACCGCGGCCTCGATGCCCGGAGTGACATGACCGGTTTCAACTGGTCGGACGTGCCCGTGATCCTCCCCGAGATCGGCTTCATGACCAATCCCGCTGAAGACCGGCTGCTGGCGACCACCGCCTATCAGGACAAGATCGTCGCCGGCCTTGTCCGGGCCATCCTGGCCTTCCTGGGGGTGGGCTAGACTATGCCGGAGGCACGGGAGACAGGCTCCCTCCAGCGCGGCGCCGCAGCGGTGGTGCGGCGCCGGCTCCGGGTGCGGCGCCGCCCCCGTACCGGCCGGGATGCCCGCATCCTGGCAGTGTTACCGAACCGAGGAGGTCCTTCGCGTGAGTAGGCTGACGGTAGTGGGCGTCGGTTATGTCGGCTTGGTGACGGCCGCCTGCATGGCGGAGCTGGGCCACGAGATCGTCGCCCTCGACGTCGACGCCGGGAAGATCCACGCGCTTCGCGAGGGCCGGGTCCCCATCTATGAGCCGGGCCTCAGCGAATTGGTCGCCGCCAACCGTGGGAGACTCGAGTTCACCACCGAGCCCGCTTACGCCTACCGGGCGGGAGAGTTCATCTTCATCTGCGTCGATACTCCCTCTACCCCTTCGGGTGACGCCGATCTCACCCGCATCTGGCAGGCCGTGGACGACCTGCCCCCCGACGAAGGCCGCCATGTCCTCGTCACCAAGTCGACGGTCCCGGTGGGGACCGGCGCCCTGGTGCAGGCCGAACTGGCCCAGCGCGGCTACCGGCACATAAGCTACGCCTCCAACCCGGAGTTCCTCCGCGAAGGAACGGCCATAGACGACTTCATGCACACCGACCGCGTGGTGGTCGGAGCCGACGACCCGGACGTCGCGACGCAGGTGGCTCGGCTCTACGAGGGACTCGACCGGCCCCTGCTCGTCACCGACGTAGCGTCGGCCGAGATGATCAAGTACGCCTCGAACGCGTTCCTCGCCACCAAGATCAGCTTCATCAACGAGATCGCCAACGTGTGCGAGACCACCGGCGCGGACGTCCGCGTCGTCGCCCGGGGAATGGGCATGGACCACCGCATCGGGCCGCATTTCCTCCAGGCAGGCATCGGTTACGGGGGAAGCTGCTTTCCGAAGGACGTGTCGGCTCTCAAGCAGATCGCCGGCAATTCCGGCTATCACTTCCAATTACTGAGCGCCGTTATCGAGGTGAACGAGCTCCAGAAGCGACGCGTGATCGGCAAGCTCAAGCGGCACTTGGGCGATGAACTCCGGGGGCGGCGGATAGCCCTCCTGGGTCTTGCGTTCAAGCCGAATACTGACGACATCAGGGAGGCTTCTTCGCTCGTCCTGGCCGGCCGCCTGCTGGCCGAGGGAGCTGAGGTGGTCGGGTACGATCCGATCGCCACGGACAACATCCGGGCCGTCTTGCCAAGACTGGCCCACGCCTCGTCGGCGATGGCCGCCCTCGAAGGCGCCGAGGCCTGCGTGCTGGTGACCGAGTGGAGGGAGTTCCTCGACCTCGACTGGACCGCCGTCAAGCAGGCTATGGCCCGGCCGGTCGTCATCGACGGACGCAACGCCCTCGACGGAGCAGCGTTGACGAAGCTGGGTTTCGCCTACGAAGGGATCGGCACCCGAGTCAGGCGGGGCTGAAAGAACCCGGCTCACAGCCGCCCACGCCGCGCCGGCGGCGTCTCGGGCCTCCGCACCGGCACCCCTTGCCGGGCACGATAGGACACGTGCTTGTGTAGGTCGATCTTTCTATCCCCAGACAACAGACGCCGGTTGTGTTTCAGATAGTACGTCCGGAATATTCATCACCCACGCAGTATCTCTTCTGTAAACCTATAGCCGTGCTTTGCCGATAAAAGAGCATTACCTGCACAGAAAGTGCCACCAGCGCCCGCATGTTCATCATGCCGGTGAGAAAGTGAGGTTCATCATGGCCAAGAGCAAGGAATTCGAACTCGTGCCTAGACGTGTTCCTGTACGACAACGGTCGAGCTTGTACAAACAGATAGTCACCGAGTTTCTGGCAATCGGTGAACCCAGCGTCCAGATCGCAGGGACCGACCGCAGACCAGCCACGCTGGTGCAGGGCCTGCGCAAGGCCGTCCAGTCCGAAGGGACCGACGGAGTAAGGGTGGTCCAACGCGGGCAGGACGTCTACCTGCTTAGGACATAGCAGGAGGCCGCTCGTACGAGCGGCCTCCTCGCCGTCTTGTCTGCGTTCAGCGCTTGGCGCCGGCGGCCCCCCCCGGCCGGCGCCGCACCCGGTCTCAGCGCTTGCTCTTGACCATCTCTTCCGTGTTGTCGTGGATGCGGAAGAACACGATGAACACCTCGAGGAGCACCCGCACGTACAGGATCGTGAGGAACCCGCCGATCAAACCTCCGATGAGGAAGCCCACGCCCATCCAGCCTCCCCCCATGAAGCCCATAATGATCCCGCCCAGCACGCCTAGGCCGATGACCACGATGGAGATGATGAACAGGATCTTGATGATGCTCGGGGTGATGAACTCCTGGAACGAGAAGTCGAAGAGCCGGGCGAAGAAGCCCTTGTTCTGCGCGTACTCATACCTCGGCGCCCCGGGGCCGGGGGGGCCGCCCCACTGGGAACCGGCGCCGTACTGCGGACCGCCGCCGTATGGCGGAGGCACCTGTCCGGGCGGGGTCGCGCCGTACTGAGGCGCCGCCTGGCCCTGGGGCGCCGCCTGGCCCTGGGGCGCAGCGCCGTACTGAGACGCCGCTTGGGCGGCGCCGACGGCCACCGCGGCGCCGGCGGCCACCGCGCCCGGTGCGGCCGTCCCCGGTGCAGGCGGTGGAGGTGGAGCGGAGGTGGCCGGAGCAGCCACGGCGGGCAGGCGCGTGCCGCATTTCTCGCAGAACTCACCGCCCGTCTGGACGTTGCCACAGTTAGCACAGGTCTTCACGACATCAGCCACGGCGCGTCCTCCTTCCTTTCGGTCGACGCTTACACGGTACGGTGCATGCGCACCGCTGTCAATGGTTCCGGCTCGGGCCCGCATCGGACGGCTATTGAGGCACAGGTGGCAAGCGCCGATACCTTAGCAAGCACGCGGTGCCGATCACGGCTCCTCGCACCGCCCGGGGTCGTGTCACCGTGCTAACCTAGCCGCGATGCGGCGCAGAATGTATCAGGGAGAGAAATGGCCGGAATCGAAGAACAGAGCGCCCAGACGCCGGACCTAGCGCATTACCTGCGCGTGATCCGCGAGCGGGCTTGGATCATCGTCCTGGTCGTGGTGGTGGTCACTTCGGCGATGCTGATCCTCTCGTATCGATCGACGCCGCTCTATCAGGCTTCGTCGAAGCTCCTCTATCAGATGAACAACCTCGACAGCGCGCTGTTCGGGTCTTCCTACTACTCCGACGTCAACGAGACCATCGACGTCGCGACCGGAGCAGAGATGGTCAAACTCCCCCAGGTAGCCGAAGCCGTCAAGCAGCAACTGGGCTCTCCGCGCTCCGCAGAAGAATTGCTGGAAGCAATCGACGTGTCGTCGTCCCAGACTACGAACATCATCAAGATCGACGCCGTCAGCACCGATCCCCTGGAGGCGGCCCAGATCGCCAATGCTTTCGCCGAGCAGTTCACCGTTCTTAGGCGCGACACCGACCGCGCGACCGTCGCGGCCGCTCGAGAGCTGGTCAAAGAGAAACTCGCCACTCTCGATTCCGAAGAATCGGTCTCAAACTACGGTCTGATGCTCAAGGAGAAATACGAGAACCTGCAGATCCTGGAAGCCATGCAGGATGGCGGGTTCACCATCGTGCAGACCGCCGTGCCCGCGGCGTCTCCGATCTCGCCACAGCCCGTGAGGAGCGGTCTGATCGGTCTCGCTGTGGGTCTCGTGCTGGGCTTGGGGCTCGCCTTTCTCCTCGACTACTTCGACAGAAGATTGAAGGACACAAAAGCAATCGAAGATGCCTTTGGCCTGCCGGTCTTAGCCACCGTGCCCACGGTGGGAAGCTGGGAAAGAGGCCGCAGGACCGCCCGCAGGAAGAGCTTCGTGGGCTTTCGCTCCCACCCCGAGCTGCTTGAATCGTTCCGCGCATTGCGTTCTAGTCTCCAATACTTCGACTTCGAGAAGAGCATCAAGACCATCGCTGTCACCAGCGGGCTGCCCCGGGAGGGCAAGACGGCGACGACGATCAATCTGGCTCTGAGTCTGGTGATGGCCGGCCATCGAGTCGTCATCGCAGAAGCCGACCTGAGACGGCCGATGGTGCCCGAGTACCTCAGGGTGGACGGCAAAGCAGGTCTCTCTAGTGTGCTCTCAGGCGCGACGAGCCTTGCGGACGCACTACAACCCGTCGATCTCACGCTGTTCTTGCCCGACGAGGTGCGCGCAAGCAAGACCAAGGACAACGACGCGGGATTGAGACATAATCTTTACTGCCTCGCCTCGGGCCCCCTTCCTCCCAACCCTGCCGAGCTGCTCGGGTCGGAACGGATGGCGAAGCTCATCGAAGAGATAGGGCTCAACCCTGGGGTCGACTATCTGTTGATCGACACTCCTCCCATCCTGGCGGTGGCCGATGCGCTTACGTTCGCCCACGAGGTGGACGCCGTGATCGTGGCGTCACGGGTCAATTCGACAACGCGGGCAGAAGCGCAGGAGGTGACTGAGCGGCTGCGCCGGTCAGGAGCCCGAACGATCGGGGTCGTCGCCGGTGGAGTGAGGCGCCGCGACCACTCGTATCGAAGACGGAGCTACTACTACACCCAGAGTCAAAAACGCTAGTACGCCCCTCGACGGGCCCCGACGACTAGCACGTTCCTAGTACGCACCCTTCCGCGTAAAGACCACAATCGGCGTTTTCAGAAGGATGCCCAGGTCTAGTCGCAGCGACCAGTTGTCAAGGTAGTACCGGTCAAGACGAACCATCTCATCGAACGTCAGATCTTTACGGCCCGACACCTGCCACAGGCCCGTCATCCCCGGTAGCCCCCTGAGCCGGCAGAAGTGCTCGGAGTGGTACCTCTCGACCTCGATGGGAAGCGGCGGCCGAGGTCCGACCCAACTCATCTCGCCTCTGAACACATTGAGGATCTGAGGCATCTCATCCAGGCTCCACTTACGCACGAATCTCCCGACCCGCGTGACCCTAGGGTCGCTGCGCATCTTGAAGTGAGGTCCGTCGCCCTCATCATGTTCGCGTAGCGACTCGAGTTGGGATTCAGCCCCGTCCACCATCGTTCGGAACTTGAACATGAGAAACCGTCGCCCGTTCTTCCCGATCCGTTCTTGTCTGAAGAACACCGGGCCTGGAGAATCCAGCTTGATCGCCGACACCAGCGCAAGACCAGGAATCAGACCGACAACAAGCACAACGCTGGATATCGCGAGATCCAGGGCCCGCTTGAAGACCCGCTCCACCACGCTGAGGGGATCCACATCGACGTCGACGACCGGCAGCTCCCCATACCCCAACAACTCTGCCGCTCGGAAGCTCTCTTCAAAGAGCGAGGGGACGACCCGAAAAGGCACGTGGGCTAGGGAGAGGACCTTGGTTATTCCTGCCAGCTCACCGTGTTTCTCGGGGTCCAGCGCGACTACGACTTCGCTGGCTCCCGACGCGCACCAGATCCGGTCGAGATTCTCGAACCCTTCGTAGGTCGGGCCGATGGCGACTCCCGACCGCGCCTCGTCCGACGGGCCCTCGGTCTCAGCGCAATAGTCGAGTCTCCCAACGCAGGCGACACCCAGCCAAGGCCGCTTTTCGACGAACCGGATGAAGTCCTGCGCAGCCTGGCCGCCACCGAGAACGAGGATCTTCTGAAAGGCTATCCCGCTCATGAAGAGGGCCCGCTGACGACGCGCCAGTATCAGCCTTGCGGCGATGCCGATAAACAGGAAGATCGCCAGGCTCGCTGCCACGAGCAGACGAGAGAAATCCAGAGATCCAAAGAAGAAGCCCTTGGTCACGATAGCCACCAGGGAGATGACGCTGGTCGAGATGAAGAAGAACGTGACCAGCTTTCCGGGGTCGGCAAATCGGGATAGCCGCCGGCTACTCGTGTATTGACCGTTGCGAAAGCAGAGGACGAGGGTCACCAACAGAATCAGACCGACCCCCAGCGCCGCGGTCTGCTCCGCCGCCGGCTCCACCATCGGGCGCCAGGCGGTCATCACATGCAACGCCAGCAGTGCGATGACCCCGCCGAGCCCGTCCACGAGTACGAGCAGGCGCCGCGGGCGGCGAAGCCATTCGTACGCCCTTGTGGCTTCATCTCGTGCTGCTGGTCGAACGGCGATGCTATCGCTGGGCACGCTACCTCCGGACTGTGATCGAATTTGCTTTGTACACCCCTGGTTTTCCGTACACTCTGATTGTGCTTTCATCTCGGCGATAAGTCAACCCGATTGCCCTAGAGTCAAGGAATGTTCGCACCTGTCGCTCGGGGGTCGCCGTCCTCCCCGGCACGCAGAACGCTTCAAATCCAGTTTAGACTCCTGTTGCACCATATGGAGGCCACACGTACGGTCTTTCGAAGTAGCCCGGTTGACATGTCAGTTCGGATACCCTCTTGACGACCCGAGCCGGATTGCCTACCACGACCGCGCCGGCAGGCACGTCGTGAACTACTACCGAACCCGCCCCCACCAGAGCGTTCTCGCCGATCTCGACGCCCGGCAGAATGGTGGAGTTGGCGCCGAGCTTTGCCAGCCGCCGGACCACGGCACCGCCTTTGCACTCCCTGTAGCGCGAACAGTTCATGGGATGCGGGTCATCGGTAAAAACCACGTTGGGGCCTATGAACACGTCGTCCTCGACGGTCACCATCTCGAGGAAACAGCCCGAGTGGATCCGCACCCGGTGCCCGATTCTGTTGCCGAACTCGAGTACGGCATTGGTGCCCACGGAGACATCATCGCCGATGACG
>JAJFUK010000002.1 GCA_021372435.1 Actinomycetes bacterium
GCGGCGCGCCCCTCTTTCACACGTCACCGCGGGCAGCTATCTTCCTGCAGCGACCGAGATGCTCTTGATGAGGTCGGCCAGACCGTTGACCGCCTTCTCGAGCACCGTGCCGGTCGCCGCGTCGACGGCCGGTGAATATCCTTCCGACGCGAACTTGACGACCGTGGAGTAGTAGCTCCGTGAGATGCCGGCGGCGCTCCTTGTGGCCGCCGCCGGGTCTGCGACGCGCGTGAAGCCATCGTAGCCAGCGCTGGGCGCGGGGTTGTTCGCCCAGACGGCATCTTCATAGGCGATGTGGTAGAGGACCTGCAACTCCAGGTTGGACACCTCACCTTTTTGGGGCCGGAGAGAGCCTCAGATCTGATGTCTCTCTATTTCTTACGGCCTGCGCAAGGGATTGTCGTGACGTCCACAGTCTCATTGCGATTCTCGTTCAGGAACGGGAAACGCGACACCGTCGCGCGCACCGCCTTCTGCCGAGTCCCTGGATCCCCCCATAGCACTTCCACCTCGGTGCCCAACTCGCTGTGCTCGACATCGATGGAGCAGAGGGACAACATCTGCCGGAAGTAATAGCTGTACACCCGGCCGGAGCTCACTCCGACCTCCTTACCATTCTTCAGTACCTTGTCAGCGCACAGGTGGTTCATCGCCCGGTGCTGCCCAAGGTCGATGGGCTCCATCCACTTGTACGGCTCACCCTCCCGATAGTACGAGGCGTGGATGTCGAGGACGTCGTCCACGTTCCAGCTGAGGGTGACCACGAAACGCCGCGGCTTCTGCACCTCTCTCTCGAGGGCCGGCCGGCCAACAAAATCGTGGTCGAACTTGATGCCCTTGGCCCATCCCAGTTCCACCGGGTTGCGATAGCGCGGGCGGATGTCTGAGCCCATGCTCCCAGAATAGATACCGGGGGCTCCACCCACCTCTTCGGGGATGTGCAGGAATCCCATGAAACCTTTGTCCTCGCCCCAAGCCGGCGGGAAATGGACGAAGGATTGCGGGAAGCCACCGGGCGTGTGGTTCATCTGGTAGGCGCGCAGGCCTAGCTTCCGTATGCCGAAGGGCGCCCCCGCCTCCATGATGGCGTTGTAGATCGGGACCGCCTCCGTGGTTGGTCCGTGCACTTCGTATGCCAAGGTCCCCGCCATTCCCATGCGCGAGATCCGTACGTCGATCCCGTTGATGCTGCTCGCGCGGTGATGGCCGAACGGGATGTCGTGGAGGCATTGGCCGGTCACGGTCTCGAGGACCTCGAGCGATCTGGGGCCGGCTACCTGAAAGATGAACCAGTCATTCACCCACTCCGCTTGGGCCTTGTAGCCCCCGCTATAGAACTTGTAGGCGGCGTAGGGAGCCAGGAAATAGGAGAGGTAGTCGTCCTCGCCGAGGCGTAGGAGCGCGCCGTGGGCCATGACCAGGCCTTCGTCATTGCACATGATCGCGTGCTTCAACGTCCCCGCCGGGAAATTGGTGAAAGTGTTGACGCAGTGGTCGGAAAAGAACCTCGTCGCGTCGGGCCCGGTGACCTGCAAGGTCGGCGCCGGGTTCAGACCGGCGTGGAGGTAGCAGGTGTTCTTCCAGGACAACTCCTCGTCACGCCAGCCCGTGTACTCGAGCGGAACCATCGTTCCCTGCCCCATCCCGAAGATCTGGCTTTGTAGGTAGAAGTCGACCTGAGGATCGAACGGTGCATACGCGAGGTGCGGGAGACTTTTTGCCGATTCGTCTTGTGATGCGGCTTGCTCTTGGTCAGTCATGACTCTTCCTCCACCACGTCCGCGAGCGCGATTTCATTGTCTTGGCTCCTAACGAGCGAAACACCCAATCGACCCTAGTCTTCGCCAGAATGCCTGTCAAGGGATCATCGAGTGGCAGGCGATGGCTGCTCAGATGGGGCGTTGGCCCAAACCGCCAAGACTTGACCTCAAGCCCCGGCCCGGTCATTAAGCCAGGGGCCCTCTTTGCCCGGACGCGCGGCAGAAGTGCGCAGTACGCTTCTCAGCGCTCCGGTCCACCGCGAGGATAAGTGCAGACCTCGGACCCGCCCGTTCACCTTGGAGCTGGCCTGCTCCCCCTGAGCCGTACCAGCTAGACTGAGAGTCCTTGAATGGCCGATAAGGCCAGAAAGGACGAACGTCAATGCCGAAGGGAAAGAAGCACACGCCGGAGCAGATTGTGCGCATCCTCAGAGACGCGGAGGCCGGCCATGCCGCTGGCCGCAGTGTGGCGCAGATCTGCCAGGAACTCGGAATCTCCGAGAAGACCTACTACCGCTGGAAGAGCCTCTACGGCGGCATGAAGACGCACGAGCTTTCGCGCTTGAAAGAGCTGGAAGCCGAGAACCTCCGCCTCAAGAAGCTGGTCGCCGATCTCTCCCTGGACAACGCCATGCTGAAGGAGCTGGCCGAGGGAAACTTCTGAGCCCGGCTCGCCGCCGCCAAGCCGTGAACCGCTTGATGAGCACGTTTGCGGTCTCTGAACGCCGAGCTTGCCGTCTTGCCGGGCAATCAAGATCGACCCAACGCTACCAGCCGGAGATCCCGGCCGATGAGCCGGTGATCCTCCAGCGCATGCAGGCGCTCGTGCGCAAGCACCCGCGTTACGGCTACCGAAGAATCTGGGCGCTGCTTCGCCGCGAGGGCTTCCGGGTCAGCCGCAAACGCGTCTACCGTCTGTGGAAGAGGGAGGGCTATCGAGTGCCCCAGATGCAGCACAAACGTCATCGCCTCGGCACCAGCGAGAACGGCTGTGCGCGCTTTCGGCCCGAGCATGCGAACCACATCTGGGCTTGGGACTTCATCTTCGACCGCGATGAACGCGCCCGATCCCTGAAGTGGCTCACGGTGATCGACGAGTTCACCCGCGAGTGCCACACTCTGCGTCCCGAGCTCCACCTAACTGCGCTCGACGTCATCGACGAGCTCATCCGCCTCATGAACGAGAAGGGAGTCCCCGCCTACATACGATCGGACAACGGACCGGAGTTCATCGCCAAGGCGATTCAGAACTGGCTTAGCCGCGCCGGCGTCGGCACGCTCTACGTGGAGCCCGGCGCTCCCTGGGAGAATGGCTATGCCGAGTCCTTCCAGTCCCGCCTCAGAGACGAACTCCTTGACGCGGAGAGCTTCGCCAACCTACGTGAGGCCCAGGCCCTCGCCCGAATCTGGAAACGCGACTACAATGAGGAGCGGCCGCACAGCTCGCTCGGGTACCTCACCCCGGCCGAGTTCGCAGCCGGGCAGCCTGACCTTCCGCTCGGGGCTACGCCCCTCGCTCCAGGTCAGGCTCCACAAGCACATGAGAACCGGACTCTCATTGCTGCTGGTGCATGAATGGGGGGCAGGCCATAGCCGCCGTTCAGCTCCTTGACCTCCACGTCGGTGGCCAGACCATCGATCAGGCGCAGCGCGGCCGGCCTGATGGGCGCCGCAATCGTGTCCTCCAGTGCTGACCGGGTCGAGCTCCCGATGCAGTAGCACGTGTTGGTTGAAGTATCTTTCGCGTTCGGAGCCCCGGCGCAATCGGATTCGCGGACGGTATCTACCGGTAGGGGCCGCTTCGATGACCCACCTTGACCACGTACACCACGAGGCGGTCATCCTCGATGGCGTAGACGATCCGATAGGCGCCTTGCCGCACACGGTATTGCTCACGGCCGGTCGGGTTCTCGCAGCCCGACGGGCGGGGCTCTTCACTCAAGGCCTCGATCCTTGCGACGATCCGTTGACGCTGCTTCTCTTCAGCCATCCGCTCGATCTCACGGACGGCGGACGGCTTGATGAAGATCTTATATCTTCCCATCCGCCCTCAGAGCCTTCACCACGGTCTCGAAGAGAAGGTCGGGCTCTGAAGCACGCTCTTCGAACGCTTGGAGATCCTCGGCATCCTCCGCCAAGGCCGACTTCACTGCGTCGCTGATGAGATCGGAGATCGAACGGTCTGTCTCCGCCGCTTTGATCCTGAGCGCGCGATGCAGCTCCGGATCCAAGTAGATCGTGCTCCTTCTCAAGGCTCGAGTCATGACCCGAGTATTCACTGCCGGTGTCATAACGTCAAGACGCTCTGGAGTTATCGTCTTGCTTCAATCGCAGACCGGCGGGCGCGTGCCGCAGCAGATCCCTATTCACGATCTCCTCGTTACCTGCTTTTTGTCGGCTGCCCACGACAACTGACGCCATGCCGGGAATCACAGGGTAGCGGGGGGACTTGAAGGCTGGAACATAACCCAGATTATCAGAGAAATACGCCGACCGGCGTATTGTGGTGTGCACGTTGCCGGAGTAGCTTCCAGTCTAGTGCGGAACCGCATGTGGTCACGAACCAGACCAGCGCATAGGAAGACGAACAGGAGCAACGATCATGGATCTGCTTATAGACGTGCACTCCGGTGAAATGGATACACTGATTCCCAATCTCTGGATGGCGTCGATGCTCAAAGCTCAGGGAGTCGACGTGGCCGTGTTTCTTGAATGGAGGGCCTTGGTGGCGTTTACCGACAATGAATTCACGTTCTCGTCACCGCTGGCAAAATACGCTGGCGCGGTCGAGCAGAACGCGAAACAAATGGAACTGCCTCTAGACCCGCTGACCCTACTACGCAGGGTGAGCGCGGCGGGGATACCAATCTATGCGTGCGGGGTGGAGGCCGATCTTTGCGGCATTGCCGCGAAGGTTCCCCCGGAGATACAGCCACTCAAGATGGAAGAACTGAACCGCCCGATACTAGACGCAAAGAAGATCATCGGAGGGATGTAGCCCATAGGTCTGGGTCGTGATTCGGGGGGGGTGCGGCCGGCGTACGCGTCCCTCGGATCCCCGACCCTATTTGCCGGAAAGGACTTCCAGGGTTTCCCCGTCTGTGCGCTCGATCTCAAACACCGAGAGATCGGAGGAGCGCGGTGCTTCGCCTGTGCACTTCGAGCTTCGCGTAGATGTGTTCAAGGTGTTTCTTGACCGTAGCGGGACTTATCGACAGGGCCGAGGCAATCTCAACGTTGGTCATGCCCTGAGAGAGCCACGAAAGGATCTCCGTCTCTCGCTTTGTGAGCGGAGCGCGGGGCGCTGGACCTTCGCCGGTCTCGATTTGCTCCTGCAAGATGATCAGGTCGTGATCTGAGTCCCTTCCTCCCCACACGAAGCGCAAGGTGATTTGCCCCGTGTTCTTCCTCACCAGCAAGGGGGGCGGAGGAGAGCGGTCGGCCGATTCCTCTGAAAAGCGAGACCCGGCGTACCTGGTCCAGCTGCGAACGGAATCGGGCAGGGCCTCTTGGGATCGACGCCTGTCGAAGTAGTGGGAAAGAATGTGCCGCGCGTCGTCGCTGGCCCAGCGGATACTGCCGGCCCGGTCCACGACAACGACTCTCCTGTCGATTCCCTCGACCTGACGCGCCATCAAGTCGAGGATCTGCAGATTCTGATGCGACTGGATCAAATGGGGTCGAAGAAGGTCAAGAGTCAGCCTCTCGTTCTCGGAGAAATCAAGCCGATCTCTGTCGAGGCCGATCGCAACGAGACGCTGGCGACCAGCGACAATCTCCGTACCCAGCTGATACTCGATGCCAAGGGGCCTATAGTACTCGTTGTAGAGAGCAAGACGATGAAACTGCTGCCGAGACAGGAAGTCGGAGATCCTTAGGCTTCTTGCGCTGCCCGTGGAGCCGGAGCAGGCGATGAGGGGATGTTCATGGAGGTGTTGGTTGAACATCTCCTGCAGGCTAGGACTGGGTAGTGCGTCGGCCGGTTCGGTTATCCAGGACATCCTTCCTGCCGGGATGTTGACGTCGTTGTAGCAGATCGTGTTACAGGGCAGGACTGCCTTCGTGGCAGACAGGATTGCTGACGGGAACTGACTAATGTCCGTGGGCGAGTAGATTCTCTGGATGGCCGAAGCGAGTGCTTTGAAGTCGCTAGCGGCAACTGGATGCATGCTTCTCTTCCTTCCATCGCACGTCATCATAGGACCAGTCTAGTACAAGACGCATCCAGAGAAAATCCAACTAAGCTGAACCCTCCACGGCCGTTCTCAGAAGCAATCTCTGTCTCTTGCGCGGGTTTGCTCAGTGCCCAGCGTCCTGCCCGTTGTTCTCTATCGCGGTGGTCCTCTGGCGACGAACCCACGCCGGCGCCCTCGTCCGCTCAAGTTGGTGTCGCAGGAGATCGGCGAACAAGTGCTCGTAGCGGTACCAGGTGAGGGGATGGTCCAGAGGGATCACGAAGGGGTTGGCCACCACCTTGAGAGTGCGGAGCATGTTCTCGCTGTCGGCCCCCCCGGTGACGGTATCGCAGAGCGGAGCGCTGAAGCTGTCCAGCAGAGAGGCCTCCAGCAAGAAGCGCCGCACGTCCTCGGGCTGACGCTGCAGAACCTCATCCATCACGTAGCCCATGATGAACCGGTAGGAGCCGGTGAACCGGCTGATGAACGTCGAGATGTCACGCGTCGCGTGCAGGGGGCTGCGATATCTTCGGGAGCCGGCTGCACGCCCATCACTTCGCGCAGGAGCGAAGCCGTTTTGTCGAGTGTGAAGCGCAGGTCATCAGCGCCGGTCTCCAGCAGGGGGCCCTGGGGCCGGTAGTGCGCGGGCAGCAGCGGGGGGTCCACCTGTCCGGCAAGGATCGGCCGCATATGGGCCGGCATGTGGTCGACCAGGAACGCGATGCCTGCGTGCAAAGCGGGGGATTCGATGCAGTGGTGATCATCCGGGATGACGACGGAATCCTTGTCCACTGCTGCCATGCTGTTCATCTTGCTGAGGGCGGCCGGCGCGGAGGCAAGCACCAGATCATAGCCCAGGCTACCTTCGAGGCAGGCAAGGAGGCGCGGCCGCGAAATCGAATGCGGCTGGCCTGGCGGACGCATATCTTGGTGGCAAGAGCGGAGTCTTGTGCGCGAGACACGCTCTTCTCTGTCATGCAGCGCCCCCTGAAGAGCCCCAGATCGCAGACCAAAGGCGAATCCCCCGATCCCCCGGCTCTTACGGTATGCGGGTCGGGTGACCCCATCAGACTGGCTCGTGCTCAGCGCCGGCGGCGAGCAACTCCCGCCCCATGCACTCGTCCGGTTCGTCGACGTGCTTCACTGATGCCCGCCCTTCTCCCGGAGACCTTCCCCCTGTCTACCGGAGACGGTGCGCGAAGAAAGACGCTTCGCAGCCTTTGCCGCTACCCTTCTTCCGATGACCTCTCCCGTCGAAACTGTGTCTTCGCCTTCTCCAACATGGCGGCCCCCATCGCGTATGCGGGCTCTTCGGCCACGCTCTTCCTAATGAGTCTCTACCTGCAGTACAAGCGGGGAGGTGAACGGGTTGACTGCCGGTCTTGTGCTGGTGACCGGCGCGTGCGTACGGGTGGTCCTCTCTCCGGTGGCGGGCCGCTTGGCCGACCCATTAGAGCGCCGGCATGTAACCGCCGCGGGAGCGGCCGCTTCAGTACTCGGCCTGCTGGGGCTGAGGTTCCTGGGGACGGAGACCCCTTGAGTACTGCCGCAGTTGCGACACCCGTGCCGGATGTGTGAGAATCTTTGGCCGAGCCGGTGAGGCCTGATCCACCGGAAGATAGGTCTGTACGGGAGATTGAGGCGGACGTGGATACAGACACTTCATCACCGGACACGACGCCGCGCCGCCTGACACCTCTGTCGGACTCTTCGTCACGCCAAGTCCCCTTGTCACTCGTTGACGTCATCGAGGCCGAAGGCGGGCGAGTCACGTTCGCCCGCTTCATGGAGCTGGCCTTGAGGCATCCCGTCCTGGGCTACTACAGCCGGGTCGACCGCCTGCTGCGGCACGGGGGGGACTTCAGCACCGCCCCCGCCTTGTCGCCCTTCTTCAACCGGACTCTTGCCCGGCTGGTCACCGAGCTGGTCGATGCTTCCCTCGCGGAATCGGCGACCAAAGAGACGGCGCCGACGGTGGTGCCGACGTTGGCCTCGACGGCGGCGCCGACGGCGGGGAGGCCCGGCATGGTCGAGCTCGGCGGCGGCGAAGGCCATCTGGCCGAGGGCATCTTGCGCTATTGGGATTGCGAGCGGCCGGAGCTGCGGGAGAGGGTCGCCTATCGCATCGCGGAGGTGGGCGGCCGCCTCAAGGAGCGACAGGCCAAGGTCGTTGAGCCGTTTGCCGCTGCCGGTTGGGATGTCGGCTGGGGCGGGGATCTCGCGGAGGCCTCGGCCGGTACGCGACCGGTGGTGATCATGGGCAACGAGTTCCTCGACGCGATCCCGGTGCATCTGCTGGGTATCGAAGGAGGGGTCCTGCGCGAGGTCTACGTACAGGTCGCGCCTCAGAGCCTCGTGCAGACCTGGGGCGACGTGTCCGACG
>JAJFUK010000013.1 GCA_021372435.1 Actinomycetes bacterium
CCCGGTGGACGAGGCCACCCGGGAGTACGTGGGGGCCGACCTCTACTGCCGGACCGCGCAGGACGGCGTCATCGCCGCCAAGAAGCTACTGGGGGTGAGTTAGATGGCTGATAACACCGGCATGGATCCCGAGCCGGGCGCTTCGGCGGCAGGGGCTCCGGAGGCTCCGGGCGGCTTCGCCCCGCCCCCGCTCTATCTGGAACGCCTGAACCGCCTGCGCACCGCGGTGGCGTTGGGTACCCCGGATAGGGTGCCGCTCTCCCTCGTCATGGACGCTTTTGCTGCCAGGACGATGGGAGTGAAGCTGTCGGACTTTGTGAGCGACGTCGACGTGAGCGCGCAGACGGTGCTTTCGACGATGGAGCGTTTAGGAGACGTGGACTCCATCCAGATGGCTCCCTATCTCCCGGCCGTCCTTGGCATACTCTGGTTGGCTCCCGTCAGACTGCCCGGGCGGGAGTTGCCCGAAGACAGCCTCTGGCAGTTGGACGAGCAGGTGCGCATCCAGCCCGAAGACTACGACCGTATCATAGAGGGGGGTTGGGGACCCTGGTTCGGCGAGTACGTCGGCAAGTACCTGCAGGAAGCGGCGGCCGCCGGCATGACCCTGCAACAGGAAGGCCCTCGCTGGGTCGGTGAGTTCATGAAACGCGGATATGTGGTCTTCTCCCCCGCGACCATCGACCATCCCTTCGAGCACCTCTGCGGGGGGCGGTCGGTGAAAGAGTTCATGCTGGACCTTTACCACATGCCCGATAAGGTGCAGGCGGTCATGGAGGCCATCATGGCCGAGAAGCGGGTGCAGGCCCGGGAGCTGGTACGGGCCGTGGGCCCTTACGGCTACTGGGTGGGTGGCTGGCGCACCGCTCCGGAGTTCCTCTCGCCGCGGCTCTGGGACCGCTTCGTCTGGCCTTACATGAAGGAACTCATAGAGTTGGTGGTGGAAGAAGGCGGCATTCCGGTTCTTCACTACGACGCGAACTGGGACCGGGAGGTCGAGCGGCTCAAGGACCTGCCGGAGGCTAAGTGCCTTCTGCAACTCGACGGCAAGACCGACATCTTCCGTGCGAAGAAGATCCTCGCCGGGCACATGTGCATCCTCGGCGATGTACCTCCGGCTCTGCTCACGCTGGGGACGGTCGACGAGGTGAAGACCTACTGTAGGCGCCTGCTCGACGAGGTCGGCCCGGACGGGTTCATCATGGGGATGGGCTGCGCAATCCCGCCCGATGCGAAGTTCGAGAACGTCAAAGCGATGGTCGACTCGGTCAAAGAAGTCTAGGCCGGGAACGACCGCACCTGAAACGGCGGGCGGATGCAGCCTCTTACGATATCTCAGTTGGAGCGTGAGACCGGTGTGGGGCGCGGCACGGTCTACTACTACGTCAGCGAGGGGTTGCTTCCGCCTGCGCAGAAGGCCAGCGCCACCCGGGCCATATATGACCAGACCCATGTGGACCTGCTTCGGGAGATCACGAGACTGAAGGCCGAGGGCATCGGCCTCAAAGAGATCCGCGAGCGGCTCTCCGGCCGTATCGCCGCGGCGGGCTCGAACGTCGACTTGGTGGCCCGGCAGAACGAGGAGACCCGCCGTGCGATCCTACAGACGGCCGCCCGCTTCTTTGCTCAACGCGGCTACGCAAAGACCCGCATCAGCGACATCTGCAAGCGGGCCGGTGTGACGGCGCAGACTCTCTATGGCCATTTTCCCAGCAAAAGGCACCTGTTCGTCGCCTGCTACGAGGTGTATTTCACCTGGATGCATGCGAAGACCGTGCCCTCCGTCGAAGCAACGGACGATTCGGCTGCGCGCATGGCCTGGCGCAACTGGGCCTCGTACGGCATTCGGGCGCTTAGCCCCGACCTGCAGGCCGCGGCGCGGTTGGAAGCGACCCACGAGGACGGCGGTCTGCGTTCCCTCGTGCAGGGCGTCTATGAGCAGATACTCTCCGGCCCGGAGCAAGAGCTGGCGGCCGAGAGGCGACCGGGCGCCAACCCCGGGCTTTTCGACGACGAACTGCTGTCGTATGCGTTCCTGGGGGCTCTGGAGAGCATGCAGATGCGCTCATCGTGGGACGAGCGGTACGGCAAACGCGACGTTATCCGCAATCTGGTGGCCATGTTCATCGCGGTCAGGGCGGCGTATTCCGGCCGGGTCGACCTGACGGGCGACTGGGAGCGCGTGGCCGGCTTGGTTGACACGCTGGCGGCGACAGACCCGGGGCTCGAGGCCATGGACCATCAAGCCGATCGCGGCGCCCCGTGATCTAGCCCAACGGGAGAGGAACATGGTCACCAAGAAGTTCCCGTATCTCTTCAGTCCGCTCAAGGTGGGTCCCTTGACCTTGAAGAACCGCATAGAAGCCGCCCCCACCTCTTTGGCCGAGCTCTCCCCCGACAGCTACCTTACCCGCGAGAACATCGCGTACTACCGGCTCAAGGCCAAGGGCGGAGCCGCTATCGTCACCATCGGGGAGAGCATCGTCCACACGCCTACAGGCAGGTCGCATCCCAAACAGATCCCTCTCGACGACAAGGGGGTGATCGCCTCCCTGGTGGAAGCGGCCGATGCGATCCATCAGTACGGGGCCATCGCCTCCATAGAGTTGTCTCACGGAGGGATGGAGTGCGACCCGGTCTTCTTGGGAGGCCGGAATCCGATCGGTCCCTCCGCGCGGACGATAGACATCGGTTTTCGCACCGCGGAGACGCGTACCGTCGAGGTGGAGGAGATGTCCGAGGCCTTGATGGAAGAGATCGCCGATGCTTACGGTGAAGCCGCCGCGACTGTGAAGACCGCGGGCTTTGACATGTGCATGGTCCATGCCGCGCACGGCTGGCTGCTGGCCCAGTTCTTGTCGCCACTTATCAACAAGCGTACCGACAAGTACGGGGGCAGTCTCGAGAACCGGGCCCGGTTCCCCCTCATGGTCCTCGACCGCATCCGGGACCGGGTGGGCGGGGACTTTCCCATCGAGTTCCGCATGGGCGGGTCGGAGCTTGCCGAGGGCGGGTACACGATCGACGATGCGGTCGCCCTCGCCAAGCTGGTGGAAGGCAAGGTCGACCTGCTGCATGTGTCGGCCGGCGCTCATTACTTGGTCGACACCATGACCATCATGCATCCGTCGATGTTCCTGCCTCATGGTTGCAACGTATATCTGGCCGAAGCCGTGAAGAAGGCCGTGAGCATACCTGTGACCACCGTAGGGGGGATCTCCGACCCGGTGCAGATGGAGGAGATCATCGAGAGTGGCAAAGCAGACGTCATCGCTATGGCGCGGGGTCTCATCGCCGATCCCGAGATCCCGAAGAAGGCGCAGCACGGTCGCGACGACCAGATAGTCCACTGCCTGCGCTGCTTCGAATGCATAGGGGGGATGTTCGTTACCAGCACCACCAAGTGCGCGGTGAACCCGATCATCGGCAGGGAGTTCGAGGCGGGATTCCCGGCTCCGCCTACCGAACCAAAGAAGGTGCTCGTCATCGGCGGAGGCCCGGCCGGCATGCAGGCGGCCATCACCGGGGCTGAGCGCGGCCACGACGTGATGCTTTGCGAGAAAAGCGGCTCACTGGGTGGTGCTCTGAGGTACGCGGCGGGGGTGTCCTTCAAAGAAGATCTCGACAAGTTCATGTGGCACCTGATCCGCAAGATCGCGTACATGCCGATCGGGGTGATCTTGAACACCGAGGTCACGCCAAGATTGGTCGAGGTCGCGAACCCGGACGTGCTTATCGTGGCTGTGGGAGCCGAACCCATCGTCCCCGACATCCCAGGCATCGGTCGGGATTCGGTGGTTTTCGCTGCGGACGTGCATTCCGAGGGCGCACAGATCGGCGGTAGGGTGGCGGTGATCGGCGGCGGTCAGGTGGGCTGCGAGACGGGACTGCACCTGGCGCAGCAGGGCAAGGACGTAACGATCGTCGAGATGCTGGACGACGTGGCCCCGGATGCCAACCTCATGCACCGTAGAGGGCTGATGCTCGAGCTCCAGAAGGCCGTCAAGATCAAGACCGGGCTCAGGTGTGTCGAGATCACCGACGAGGGAGTGGCGGCGGTCGACAAGGGAGGTGGGCGCGTGACCGTCGCGTGCAACACGGCCGTCATCGCGGTGGGCTACCGGCCTCGCTCCGAGGTCGTGGACGCTCTGCTCGGCACGGCGCCCGAGGTCATGACCATAGGTGACTGCGTGAAGCCTAGAAGAGTGCTGCAGGCCGTTAGGACAGGCTACGACGCGGGCATGGCCGTCTGAACGGGACGGTGGTCGGACCGGGTTCGGTACCCGATCCACGATGAAGCCGCGGCCGCCGGGTCTGCACCGGACGGCGCCGGGCGGTGTCGCCTCGTTCTGAGTCGAGTTCTTGGGCCCGGCAGGCCTGGGCGTACCAACGCGGACTTCAGGCTGAGACGGCGGGCCGCCCTTACGAGTGGGCAAGTCCGTATACCATTTAGCGGAGTCGTGGTAGAGTAGAGCAGGCGGACACAGACGGTACGGCCCACAAACGAATGAGAGGGGTGGTAAGGAATGAAGAAGCTCCTGGTGTTAGGTCTGCTCATCGTCTCGATGCTCGCCCTCCCGCTGATGGTGGCTTGCGGGGGCGAAGAAGAAACAGAGACGACGGCCGCGCCCACTGAGACGACCGCTGCGCCGACTGAAACAACGGCGGCCCCGGCCGGCACCGAGACCACCGCGGCTCCAGCCGCCGCCGAGACTCTCAAGATCGGGGCGGTGGTCTGGACCGGCTGGCCTCTGGGCTATGACATGAAGCGCGGTGTTGAGATCATGGCCATGCTGGACAACGAGGCCGGCGGAATCGACATCGGCGGGACCAAGTACAAGGTGGAATTCACCTTTATCGAGTCCAACAACGATCAGGCCACCACGATGTCGGGCATCAACAAGCTGATCTACGAAGACAAGGTGAAGTACATCGTCACCGATACGATGTACCCGGGCGCGGTGTTTGCGGAGACGGAGAAGAACGCCATCATCTCCCTGACCGGTTGCCCGATCCCGACCATGTTCGATCCCACCTACAAGTACACGTTCCAGGGCGGCACCATGATGCAGGCTACGCCCGAGGTAGCCGGCTGGATCGCGAAGAACGTCCCGGAGCTCAAGAACGGCACCGTCGACCTAGCCTTCCCGGATGAGGCCGGGGGCATAGGCTATGCCATGGGCGTCAAAGCTACTCTGGAGGCCTACGGCATCAAAGTCACCGAGATCAAGTATCCCGTCACCTCCACCGACTTCAGCGCGATCGGCACTCAGGTGAAGGCGGATAACCCGTCGGCGTTCATCGCTGTAGGCAACAGCGCTATGGATGCGCTCATCTATCAGGCGGTCGTCCAGGCCGGCTATGACGGCCTGCTGTTCAGCACGACCACGGTCACGTATGACACTCTGAAGACCGCTGTGCCGGAAGAGGCGCTCGAGGGCTTCGTCGGCGGCGCGTGGCCGGTCGAGTTCGATCCGGCTGCGACCGAGGTCGCGCAGGTGTTCAAAGACAAGTGGATCGAGGTCAACGGCAAGTGGGAAGGGCCCGAGATCCAGCTCACGGCCGCATATGCGGCCTTGCGGGCCGCTCTGGAGAAGGCCGGCACGACCGACGTGGATGCCGTTGCTGAGGTCCTCGCCTCCGGGCTCACGTTTGAAGGTCCCACCGGCAAAGGCGAGATGATACCCCGCCTTGATCTGGGGATCTCGCGGACGGTGGACAACATCTCTGAGTTCTGCGTGAAGAAGATCCAAGGGGGCGTGCCTACACTGTTGCACATGATCACGTTGGAGGAAGGCAAGAGCTACTTGGCTCCTGGTATTCTGGGGCAGTAGGCAGCAGGCTGTAACCGCAGCGGTGGGCGGGTCGGCTTCGTCGAGAGCCGCTCGGCGAGGCTGACCCGCTCGACGTGACAGAACAGGGAGTCGCCGCAGCATGTCCGTGATCATGCAGTTGGCCTTCGACGGGCTGACCATAGGGCTCATCTACGTCATCCTTGCCGCCGGCCTCGTGCTTATCTTGAGCGTGACTGAGATCTTCTTCGTCGCCTACGGCCAGTTCTACATGTGGGGCGCCTATATCACCTGGTACGTGGTCGACAGGTTCCAACTGAACTACTTCGCCGGCCTCGCCGTGGCGATCGTCGCGACTCTGGTCTTCGGCTTGGCCGGCTATTTGCTCATATTCATGCGTATGCAGCGCATGGAGAATCGTTTTTTGATCACGATCACAGGGGCCCTAGGGATCTCGTTGATCTTGGCCCAGGCGGTGCTGGTCGTTTTCGGTACCCAGCCGAAGAGTATCCCGGGTGTCTTCACCGGCGCCTTCGACGTCGGTGGTGTCCACATCGAGGTGAAGAAGCTCGCCTTGATAGGCATGGGGATCCTCGTGACTCTGGCGCTTTTCTGGATATACGAACGCACCCGGGTGGGCCGCGCCATGCGCGCCGTCGCTCTGAATGCCGACGTGGCGGCGTTGTACGGCATCAATCCCAGGTTCGTGTATCTGCTGACCATGGGCATCGGCTGCGCGTTGGCCGGCCTGGCCGGCGGGCTGCTCGCCCCTGCCTACAACCTGTCGTCGGGCATGGGCAACAATGTGATCGCCTCGGTTCTCCTCATGACGATGTTGGGCGGCATGGACAGTCTTCTTGGCGCCGTGGTGGGCGGACTGATAGTCGGACAGATCCTCAGCTTCGGCCAGTACTACACCGGTCAGATGTCGGTGGTCTATCTCTTCCTGTTCATCGGCCTTGTGATCTACTTCCGCCCGAACGGGCTGCTGGGGCATCGCACCGATATGGGTGTCTAACGAGTGAAGAACCTTCTTTTGGGACATAGGCGTCTGATCGGCTTCATCGTCTTGGCGGTCTTTTTCGCCCTCGTTCCTCTCTGGGTGGACTCGCCGTATTACATCGATCTACTGATCGTGTTGATGATCAACGCGGTCCTTGCCATGACCTTTGTCATGCTGCTGCGCACAGGTCTCATAAGCCTGTGCGTCGCTGCGTTCTGGGGTATCGGCGCGTATTCCTCGGCCGTGCTTTCTCTAAAAGCAGGCCTATCGTTCTGGGCCTGCCTGCCGCTTTCCACCATCATCACGGCGGTGGCGGCTCTAATCATCGGCTACGTCATCATCAGGAACGCCGGGTTCACCTTCGTCATCATGACCACGGTATTGGCCATGCTGTTCGTGACGGTGGTAGGGAACATCCAGTGGCTGGGGGCGTACAACGGGATCTCGAACATACCCGCGCCGGACCCCATCGATCTTGGTGCCCTGGGTTCGATCGTCTTCGATTCGAAGGTCGATTTCTTTTACCTGGGACTTATCCTGTTCGTCATCGTCATCCTCGTCATCAACGCGTTCTATGCTTCCTGGGCCGGACGGGCCTGGAACGCGATCGGCTTGAATCCGCGTCTTGCGCAGTCGATGGGTGTCAACGTGTTCCGCTACCGGCTCATGTCCTTCGTGGTCGGCTGTGCCATAGCGGGGCTCATGGGCAGTTTCTATGCTCACTATCAGACTTTCATAATCCCGACCGCCTTCAACCTGTTCCCCAAGACGATCTACATACAGGTCTTCGCCGTCCTGGGAGGGGTGGGCTATGCCACCCTTGGCCCCATCGTCGGCGCCGGGCTCTTGAGCCTGTTCAACGAGCTCTTCAGCGGCTTCGAGGAATACAGCATCATCATCGTGGGGGTCCTGGTGCTGGTGGTCGTCGTGTTCCTGCCCAGGGGCCTACTCAGCCTGGGCGAGATCCCGGCGAGGATCAGGGACTGGAGAAGCAGGCCCGGAGGGGGCGGAGGTTCGTCGACGAAGGTCGCGAGGGAACCGGATACGCCGCCCGGGGAAGCCGCCGGGAGTGGGAGCCCATGATATCCCGGACCACTCCAGACACGAAGGACATCCTGCGCGTCGACGACGTCAGCAAGCACTTCGGAGGCCTGATCGCCGTCGATCATTTGAGCTTCGAAGTGCGAGAATCCGAGATCCTCGGGATCATAGGACCCAACGGAGCCGGCAAGAGCACCGTCCTCGGGGTCATAAGCGGCTTCTATCCGGCCACAAGGGGCAGAGTCTTCTTCGAAGGCCGCGATATCACCGGACTGAAGTCGCACCAGATCGTACAGCTCGGCATCGGCAGGCAGTTTCAGTCGTCGACGCTCTTCATGAGTCTCTCCGTGCTCGACAACGTCTTCTATGGGTTCCATCTCAGCTACCGCACGGCGGTCTGGAAGAGGCTGCTCCGTTGGCCGTCCGCTCTGAGAGAAGAGCGCGAGTTGAAGGCGCGGGGCGAGGAGATCCTCCGGCGGATGGGCCTGGAGCCCGTTAAGAACGAGATCACCAAGAACCTGCCCCACGGGCACCAGCGGATCTTGGGCGTGTGCATCGCCCTCGCGACCAACCCGAAACTCCTGCTGCTGGACGAGCCTATGACCGGCATGAACCAGACGGAGATCGCGACGATGCTGGACCTGGTCAGGGGCATCCGCGACAGCGGGATGACCATCGCCATGATCGAGCACAACATGACGGCGGTCATGAACCTCTGCGACCGCATCGTCGTCATCGATCACGGCCAGAAGATCGCCGAGGGCCTGCCCAAAGAGATACAGGACAATGAGCAGGTCATCGAGGCATATCTCGGAAAGGACGAGTTGCTTCTGGATGGATGATTCCGACGACAGACCTCTGGCTGCCGGTGATCCGCTGCTCGCTGTCAAGGATCTGACCGTCTACTACGGCAAGGCTCTGGCCCTGGACCGCGTCTCGCTCCATGTGAACCAGGGCGAGATCGTATCGATCGTGGGAGCGAACGGGGCCGGCAAGAGCACGGCCATCAGGACCATCTCCGGGTCCAAGCAGCCGTCCGCGGGCGAGATCTGGTTTGATGGCAGGCGGATCGACGGGATGCCTCCGTACGATGTCGTCCGCCTGGGCATCGTACAGGTGCCGGCCGGGCGGCAGATCTTCCAGACGATGTCGGTGCTCGACAACCTGAAGGTGGGCGCGCACCGGCGCAAGGACCGCGAGGGCATCAAGAGGGACCTCGACTCGGTCTACGAGCATTTCCCGATCCTCAAGGAGAAGCGGAACCAGGCCGGCGGGGAGCTCAGCGGCGGTCAGCAGCAGATGCTCGCGGTGGGACGGGCGCTCATGGCCGATCCCAAGCTGCTCCTGATGGACGAACCGAGCATCGGTCTCTCCCCGATACTGGTCGCTGAGGTAGGCAAGATCATCAAGGACATCAACAGCAGGGGCATCAGCATTCTACTCGTCGAACAAAACGCCCGGATGGCCCTTAGATTGGCGAGCCGCGCCTACATCCTCGAGATCGGTAGGATCGGTCTGCACGGCAAATGTGACGACCTCATCGACAACGATGAGGTCAAACGTTGCTACCTGGGAGGGTAGGACACCAGGGGTACCGCTCCGGCCCGGCAGGCTTCCGGGTAGCAGGCTTAGGGCGGCAGGCTCCCGGGTGGCAGGGTGCTACTGCCCCAGAGCCGCTCTGAAGGGTTCCTCGGAGAAATCGAGGTGCGCGTTCATCTCCGCGACCGCCCGCTCGGCGTCTCCGGCCCTGACCGCGTCCAAGATGCGGTCGTGGACGCCTTCGATAGTCACGATCCTGGTGTGGGTCATGGCCCAGTCTACCGGCACGAAAAGCTCGCCTCGCACGGCGACCATCGCCTTCTCCAGGTACTCGTTGTGGGCGGCTTTCGCAAGCGCGTCGTGGAAGTCGAAGTGCCACCTGACGACCGCCGTCCTGTCATCTTCGGTGGCGTGCTCGACTCTCTCCAGCATCTCCAGGTCTTCAGCGGTCCGCCGTTCCGCAGCCAGCTTGGCGATCTCGGTCTCTACGAACCTGCGAAACTCGAGCATCTGGACGACCTCGGGCTTGTGGGCCTGCATCCACTCCTCCCAGCGGCGGGTAAGCGTGTCCGGGTCGGCGATCCAGGCGCCCCCCTTGGATCCGATCTTGACCACCAGGAAGCCGATGGTCTCCAGCGACCGGAGTGCCGCCCGCAAAGTGATCCTGGCTATCCCGAACTGAGCGGCCAGCTCCCGTTCGGACGGGAGCTTGTCCCCGGGGCTCAGGCGCCCCGAGAAGATGAGAGACCGCAGGTAGCTCTCCGCGAGGTCGCTCGCCCTGATCTGGCCCTCTGCGACTACGACGGAGCCGTCGGGCGGGAGGGGTCGCTGTCTACCGGAGGTCTGCATGACGGTCAGAATAGCACGGACGGATGCACAGTGGGAGCGCATCGTTCCTTTTGTGAAGTAGACTGGCCGCAGGGTGGCCGGGCAGGCTACACTGAGGATTCTCCGGATCAAGAAGGATGGATATGGATGGTGCAGAGCCGTGCGCTCACTCAGCCGCCGGCTCAAGGACATCCATGACGTGCCCGTCACCCATCGTCATCCTGATCATGCGGCCGGTCCGGCGGAGTCTGAGGCTGGGAAGAACCTCAGACTCCGCCTTTGTCTCTACAGGGCGTTCCCGACCTTCCAGCCGGCCTTGGTGGCATCGGGGATGACCGCCGGGCTGTCGCAGTCTCCGATCGCATACACCTCGGCGACTCTGTCCTTCAGCTTCTCGGCCAGGTCTTTGTTGGGCGAGAAGGGCAACACCGGCATGATGTTGTCGGCCTCGAGCAGCCGGGTCGCGCCGTCCTTCTCGATGGTCAGGCCCTCTTTGGTGATCTTGACCAGCTTGACGTTCGTCAGTCGTTCGACGCCCTTCTTGTCGAACCAGTAGAATAGCCGGGTCTTCCGCTCCGGCACCAGCCACTCTCCCAACTCGGGCCCCGTCTCCACGATGGTCACCCGGCGGCCTCGCTTGGTCAGGAACTCACCCAACTGGCAGCCCTGGATCGCACCTCCGATGATGACCACCCGCCTCCCGATGGGCATCCATATCCGAGTAAGACGCCGCAGCATCTGAGGACCCACGAGGCGTATGAGCACCTTCAGGAGGCCGTAAAGATCGGCCGTCTTGATGACGTTCTTGCCCTCGAGACCGGGAAGGCCCTCCGGGAGCGTGGGGTTGCCACCGGCCGCGACGACGAGCACGTCGGGCTTCTCCTCGGCAAAGGCGTCGTCGTCGAAGTCCTTGTGGAGCTTGACCTTGACGCCGGTCTTCTTGACCTGGGTCCGGAAAAAGCGCAGGAACTCGGGCAACTCCTCGATCTCGAAGCCCTTGACCATGGACGCGAGGGCCACCGCGCCGCCGAGGTAAAGGCCCTTTTCGTAGAGGGTGACGTCGTGTCCGCGGGCGGCCGCCACTCGGGCCGCCTGCATACCCGACGGTCCGGCACCGACCACGACCACCTTCTTCTTCTGGGCAGTCGGTGGCGCCATGTCGTAGCTGTCGGTGCCGAAGCACGCGTTGATGCGGCAGTAGCGGGGCTCGTTGTAGTTCTTGTTGCAGGTGCCGCAGTGGGTGCACGGCTGGATGTCCTCCAGGCGACCCTCGCGTACCTTGTTGGCCCAATCGTGGTCGGCGAAGAAACGGCGATTGATGCCGATGAGGTCGGCCTTGCCCGAGCGCAGGATCTCTTCGCCCGAGTCGGCGTCGATGAGGCCCACCGTCATGACCGGGATGTTGACCACCGATTTGATGATGGGAGCCAGCGGCACCTGAGCCAGCGCTCCGTGGTGGCTCCAGTCGAGCTCTTTAGGGAAGTCTTTCAGCGGGATGTGGGGTTCCGGGTAGAACATGTTCTCCTGGTTGTACGAACCCTGGTGCATACCGGCCCAGTGCGACCGCACGTGGAGCGAATCGACGCCGACCGACTCGTAGATCTTGGCGATCTGCTTGGCTTCTTCGATGCTTAACGCCTCGTCGCCGGGCAGACCCACCTCGATGGCGTTCATGAGGATCTGCACCGGAAAGTCCCGGCCGCATCGCCGCTTGATCTCTTTGATGACGTCGACGATGAAACGCGTCCGGTTCTCCATGCTCTGTGGCCCGTACTTGTCGTCGCGCTTATTCCAGAAGCGCGACAGGAAGCTGTGGAACAGGTGATCGGCCGCGGCATTGATCTCGATGCCGTCCCACCCCGCCGCCTGAAGCCGGGCGGTACCCGAAGCGAACCGGTCGACCAACTCCTCGATCTCGTCGATGGTGAGCGCGTGCGGCGGCTTCTCGTCGTGGACGTCGAACGGCGAGGGGAAGGTCACCGCCGATGCGGCACACGGCTCGGCGATGAGGGCATAGATGCCGCTCCACGGTCCCCGGTGGTAGAGCTGGGTGAAGATGGGCACGCCGTACTTGTGGACCTCGGCCGAGAGCTGAGCCAGATCCTTGATGTACTTGTCGTCATCGATACGAAAACGGCGGTCCCCCTCTTCAAGCAGCGGCCATTCCATGGCCGGGGTCTCAGTGATGACCAGACCCGCGCCTCCGCGGGCCACCGCCCCGTAGAAGGCCTTGGCCAGGCTTCCCACCCGGTGCTCACCCGAATCGAAGAAGTAGGTCTGAGCCGCGGTCTTGACGATGCGGTTCTTCAGCTGGACCTTGCCGATGTTGGTCGGCGAAAACAGGTGTTCGTAACGGGTCGCCACTCTCATGCCTCCCTATCGACTTTGACAGGTCGTAGCCGGCGGCCTCGGCGCCGCGCTCGTGCCCGGATTATACTGGGGAATGCCGAGGAACCGCTTGACATTGTCGCCTCTTGGGTCGCCGATCAGCCGCCGCCGGGAGCCGGTCGGCGTCCGAGCGGTATCTCCCCGAGATTCACGTCGGCACTCGTGCTCAGTGAGTCGTATGTGAGGGGAACGAACCCGGGGGCCTCGATGGTCAGCGAGAACGACATGTCCTGCTCGAGGCCCTCGAACCAGAAGTCGCCGAAGCCGTCGGTCTGGGTCTCCCGCTTCTCGCCGCTCTCGTCGTCCACTAGGATGCAGCGCGCTCCCTTCACGACCTCTTTTTCCACCGGGTCGTACACCAGACCGGCGATGAAGCGTCTCGGCGTGTTCAGGTAGTACACCCGCGGCTTGGTGGATTCGACCGGACCGAGCTGGGACACAGCGCCGGCCGCGGTCGCCTCGGCGATCTCCACGGCGAACTCGGACTCGTCCCCGAACTTCAAGGCGCCTGTAGGACAGACATCTACGCAACGGGGCACGCTCCAGCCCTCGTCCAGCAGGTGGGCGCAGCCGGTGCACTTCTGGGCGATGTTGAGGTCTTCGTTGAAGAAGAGGGCATCGTATGGGCACGAGAGCAGGCACTCCCGGCAGCCGGTGCACTTGAGCGGGTCGACCACCACCAGGCCGTCGTCACGTCTGTAGATGACGCCCTCGACGGGACAGGCCGCCAGGCATGGGGCCTCGTCGCAGTGCTGGCAGGGGACCGGCACATAATGCAGCTTCACCTTGGGAACAGTGCCGCGCACGTAGTCGTTCACCCTCAGCCAGAACTGCCCGGTGTCGGGCTGCGGCTTGGCGTAAGGCGACCAGTCGTTGCCCACGTGCTCGTCTTTGCAGGCTATCTGGCAGGAATAGCAGCCGTTGCAGCGGGCTACATCCACCACGAACACCTTCTTGCCCACGGCTACTCCTCTCCTCTGATCCAACTCGTGTAACGCAGACCGGCGGCGGGAGAATAGTCCCGCTTGAAGGCCTCCGGGTACTTCTCGCGCCACTCCTCCATCTC
>JAJFUK010000043.1 GCA_021372435.1 Actinomycetes bacterium
GACGGACGAGGGCGCCTCCGCAGCCGCTCTACGGGCTCTCCAGGCCGAGCTGGTGGCCATGCCCGAGGTGGCGAAGGTCGTGTATGTGAGCAAAGAGCAGGCGCTGGAGCGGCTCCGGGAATCCTTCGCCGGGCAGCCCGAAATATTCGAGGGGCTTACGAGCAACCCTTTGCCGGACTGCTTGGAGATCTATCTTGTCCAGGGGCAGGACTCAGCTTCCTTCGCCGCGGCCCTGGAGGGCCGACCGGGCATCGACCAACTCCGGGTGGAGCACGCGGACTTCGATCACGAGACCATGCTTGCGCTGCTCAGAGGTCTGACGCCCTCGGAAGCGTCCTTGGGAGTCTCGGTACCCGCCGGCCTTTCCAGCACTACCACGGCGACCAGCACGGGGTCGCCCGGCGGCCGTCTCTCCCCGTCTGGTCGGGGCCGCTGACGGAGTGACAGATTCGGATGAACCGGGCACCTACCTCCGCCGACGGGCCGGCCGCTGACGGAGAGTGAATACCTGCCCTCGTGACGAGATCGTTACGCACCCGTGGGAGGAACGTGATGTCGGTGACGGAGAATGACAGGGTTCGTCATGCGGATGTAGGGGGTGGCGGTGGGCGCTTGGTCGCATCTCCGGTCGCGGTGGAGGGTCCTTATGGCAGCGGCGGTCATGGCGGCATTGTCTCTTGCCTTGCCGCCGACCTTGGCACTGGCGAACGACACCGCCGTCGGAGGGGTCGGAGGCGTAGTCTACCCACTGGCCGGCTCCGACATAGCCATGGAAGGGGAAACGGTCCAGGTCATCTGCTATAGGGACTTCGCCGAGTACCGTATCGCCTTCCGTTTTGTGAACCAGGGAGAGCCGCAGACCGTGCAGTTGGGGTTCCCCTTCGTGGTCACAGAGTCCGACTTCATGGGCACCGCGCCACTCGGCTTCGGTGTGTGGCAGGACGGCCGGCCTCTTGCCGTCACCGTCGGTCTTGGCGTCAGCCAGGAGGATCTCCTCGGCGGCAATCCCGGTCTCGGCTATTACCTGCATACGGCCGTCTTTCCGTCCGGTGAGACCACGATCGAGGTCGCCTACCTGGCCGCGCCTACCGTGTCTGCCGGCTCCCGTTTCAATGAGAAAGCCCCGGAGGGATTCCTTGCCGCGGGCATCACAGGCTGGGCCGCCTGCTATGAGTACTGGCTCCATACCGGGGCAGGGTGGAGCGGGACGATCGGCAAATCAGTCATCCGCTTCCAGTTGGCCGATAGCTTCAAGGGTTGGGCGGTAGACGTGCCGTCGACTGCCGAAGGGGCCTATCCGGGCAACACGACAAGCCCGGAATCCTATGTGAAGCTCGATGACCGCACCTACCAATGGGTCTTCGAAGATTACGAGCCCACTGAAGCGCACGACATCAACTTCGCCTTTACGAGGCCCAACCTCTATGGCTCCCCAGGGCAATCCGTGCCGGTCTCCTATGGCGCCCTCGGCACCGTGGAGGATGGATCGGGCGGTCTCACCGTGACGGCCGAACGGTCGGATGAAGGCCGGACGACGCGAGAGTGGACACGCGCCGTGTGGCGGACGGCCGCTCCGGGTAAGGGCGGATGGGTGCGGTTCAAGATCCACGGCGACCAGAACCTAGAGGAGATCCGCATCGTCCCCGGGAGGAACGATACTCTTACCTCGTTCACTGAGTGCGGCCGGCCACGGTCCCTCAGGGTGTCGCTCTCCGACGGGTCGAGCACGGTCATCACCTTGGACGACCAAGCCTCGCTGCAGAGGTTTGCCGTACCTGGGCAAGCGACCTGGGTACGTTTCGACATCCTTGACATCTATCCCGGCAGCAGGACCAACGACACCTATATCTCGCTGGTTGACTTCGGCAATAAGCCGGCGCCTGAGTTCGAGAGTTTTGCCCGACTGCTCGGCGCGCGGACACCGTCCACCATGAGCCCGGTCTTGTCCACAGGCGTGACGGCCGGAGGTGGTCCGGCCGCAGGCGTGAGTGGTGCAGGGCCGACTACGGGGCCGACTACGGCGCCGACTACGGCGCCGACTACGGGGCCGACTACGGCGCCGACTACGGGGTCGACGACGGCGCCGACTACGGGGTCGACGACGGGTGGCGCTACCGGCAGGGCGGGTGTGCCCGTCGAGGCGGGTGCGCGGGCCGAGGCGGGCGAGGAAGACTCGGAGCAACCGCCGTGGGCCGTGATCGGAGGGGCGCTGACGGCGGCGATCGGCCTCGGGGTGCTCATCTTCATCGCCGTCAGACTGCGGACGGCTGCAAACGGCTAAGCCGGCAGGCTGCTGAGAAGCGAAGCCACGGCGCTCAACAGACGCCGGTCGGCGTTCGAAAAGAACCTGAGCGGTGGAGGCCCGGGCCTACAACAGCAGGCGCAGCTTCGCCCCGGTGGGCTCGAAGCCCAGCTCCTCGTAGAAGGAGGCGACCTGCCGGTCGGGGTCGGCTGTGGGCGCCATGACGTCGAGGCGGAACCACCTTCTCTCTCGGGCGATGGCTACAGCCTCTTCGATCAGCGCCCGTCCCACGCCGTGCCGGCGGGATCCCGGTCGCACATACATCTCATCGATCATGCCGTACTCGCCGCCGGCATAGAGGGCGAAACTCTCAGAAAGGGTCAGGACTCCGATCGCCGCACCGCTCTCGTCTCTGGCCAAGAGGGCCACGAATCGATCGGAAGCCACGGCGTGGGTGAGATCTCCCAGGAGCTTGTCTCGATCGATCCCGGCGAACTCCCGTCCCTCTTCACCCAGTTCTGCGAGTAGCTCTGCGATCAGCGCGAGGATGGTGGGCATCTCGTGCTCCGCGGCGCGTTCGATCTCCATGGTGAAGGCCTCAGAGACCAAGTTGGGGCGGGAGCGGCTTGGTGGCCGTCCGGAGGTCCCGGCCGGTGCTTCCGCGCCGTGCTTGTCTATCTGTGGCGCCGTCGGGCGCTGCCGTTGTAGACCAGGCGCGGTTTGGGCTTCTTAGCGGTGCGATCGGGACTGGGGACCAGGCGCTGCATGTAGGCGAATCCTTCCAAGTCCCGGCAGGGAAGGGTCTCGCCCAGCATCAGCTCGATCTCGCGCAGTTCGGAGGCCTGTTCCGCCGCTAGGAAGCTGATGGCCGTTCCCGAGGCGCCCGCCCGGGCCGTCCGGCCGATGCGGTGCACGTAGTCCTGCGCTTGGGAGGGCAGGTCGTAGTTGATGACGTGTGAGATGCCGTCGACGTCGATGCCGCGGGCCATGATGTCGGTGGCCACCAGCACCCGGTACGTACCATCTTTGAACCCGTCGAGCGCCCGCTGCCGCTGGGCTTGGGTGCGGTTCGAGTGAATGGCCGTGCCCTTGATGCGATTGCGCTCGAGGTGGCGGCAGACCCGGTCGGCTCGGTGCTTGGTGCGGGTGAAGACGAGCACCCGGTCGAGTTTCTCCTCTTCCAGCATGCGGATGAGCAGGTCGATCTTCTGCGCCTCGGCCACCGGGTAGACGGCCTGGGTGACGGTCTCGACCGGGGTCGCGGCCGGGGCGACTTCCACGCGCGCGGGGTCCGCGAGCAGAGGGCCGGCCACGCGCATCACGTCGCTGGACAGCGTGGCGGAGAACAGCATGTTCTGGCGCCGGGACGGCAGCAGACTCAGGATGCGCCGCACATCCGGCCAGAAACCCATGTCGAGCATGCGGTCGGCCTCATCGAGCACCAGGATCTCCACGGAGGAAAGGTCGACATCTCCTCTTTGGTGCAGGTCGAGCAGCCGGCCGGGGGTGGCCACCAGCAGGTCGACACCCTTTCGCAGTTTCTTGAGCTGCGGGTCGTATCCCACACCCCCGTAGAC
>JAJFUK010000045.1 GCA_021372435.1 Actinomycetes bacterium
CCCAAACCGTCGACGTGTCGCCTGCGGCTCCGGTGGCCGATTTGAGCCGGACTGGGTGGCCGATTTGAGCCGGACCAAGTGGCCGATTTCAACCGGACTGGGCGGCCGAATTCGCCGGACTGCGCACGATGCCCGCGGCGCGATCTGTGGCCTGCGGGGGTCAGCAACGTGTAGCGCCACTATCCGCTACAAGACCAGAGGCGTGCTTCGTCTCCAATGCGGTCTTTGCCTGGTGCTTCAGTTTCCGTTTCAGCGCGGGAACCAGATTCGCTACGGGTAGCAACATTGGCCCGTGGGGCCCCAGCGCAGTTGCCTGGGCGATCTGGGCCCGCAGGAGGCCGTACAGGATCGCTGAGCCGTTGAATAGGAGAAGATGCCGCTCTTCCTCTGGTGACAGCTCACTCTCCGCTAGGCTGAAGAACCCCTCGCCTGACACGTCAACATCGTAGGGAACAGAGTCCGGGTTGCTAGGATCGGGGCGGTAGCGGACCCGCAGTCTGAGCAGCACCTTCCGCTCGTCGGTCTTGTGGACGAGCAACTCGGGAAACACGCTAAGGATGCCCTCGCCCTTCTTGGCCTCATCAAACTCTGCGTTCGTCTTGAAAGAAAAGGCCTCGATAGTGTACTGATCAAGCTGCAAGGGCGAGCTGGGGGCATGCATATGTCCTCCGCTTCTTTGGCTGTGGGCGAGGCGGCTGGCTGTAGTTGGTATGGCGGTCCGCCGGCACAGTGCTAGCGGACGGCGCCCTGGTGGGCTCAAGCAATTCGGCCAAAAGGGCTGGGTGCGCCATGAGTACGCGCAGAAAAGTATCAACGGTATGGGACTGCAAAACAGTTCCAATCTCCCATCGAGCGAGACTCTTAGGCGGAGCGCCCAAGGCACGCTCGAATTGGGCTTGAGTAAGCCCGTTCTCCTTCCGGAACGCGCTGATCTCCGCGCCGGTCAAGAGGCCCATATCCCGTCTCGCCATGTCGGACGCACGGCGTTGCAGCGCGTCGCTTTGACCGGCGGCAAAGAAAACCTCTCCGCACTTGTCGCACACCATGACATCTGCCTCGGGGACAACATATTCCTTGCCCCTAAACTCGATGGCATACGGAATCTTGGCGAGCCGCACTGTTCCCCCGTCGCATATCGGACATTCAAACGGCGTCGTCGGCGAAGTCATGCTCTCTCGTCTCCCTTCATCTAGGTCAGACGTCGTAGTCGGTGTCAGTCTTGAAAGAACTCACGATAAATGGCTGGTCATCACTCACTCGGAAGAACTTGACGAAGATGTGGTGCCCGTCCCAGCACGTCGCATATTGGTCATGGAAAAGACCTTTCCGCCCCGCTCTATCGGGTGCTGACTTTGCAAACTCGCTCCGCGAGAGAGACTTGAGGCATTCATTTCCATCTTCTTCGGTGAAGCCCAGGGCTGCTCGTCCCTCTCGCGCGCTTTTTGTGAACACGCAACGCTGATTGTCTATGGCCACCCGCAAATCCTCGAGTCTGTAGCTTGGTCTCGACCGGTCGATGGTCACAGTCGCGCTCTCCAATCGGCCGGCCTGGTGGCTGATATCGGCATTCCTGGTGCCATTATGATACCAGCCACAGGGCTATTATACGTGCGTTCACGCCACGTAGGCAAGCTCTTTTTCGGCAATTGCATCTGATGGCGTTCAGGCAGGTAGCCCATAGGCAGCAATGGCCGGGTGGGTTTCAGGACCCCGAGTACCGTCGAAGCATGCCATTTGTTCGCTTCATCATTCTTGAAGAACGTCGAAACCCCCAACAGCAGTTCCGGGGCACCCGTATTGCCTTGCTGGGCATTCTGGCTTGCCGAGCGGGCCGACCCAGGTCCTTTGATCAGCATATCACGGGTCCCCAAGGATCAAGACTGAGCTGACGTCAAAGCGCGGCAGCACCGTGGTTGCAGATCCGACCTCCATGCCTCATGACTCCAGGAACTGTCGAAGTGAGTGCATGACAGGGCCACGTCCCAACTATTGACGAGCAAAACATGGTGATGACCAGGGCACTCTGCGGAAACGGGCGTGGGAAACTGTGAAGTCGCGCTCCGAGCTCCCTGCGCAGTTCGACCACTTCGCCGTGGTCGACGTGGAGACCACCGGCCTCTACGACGGTGACCGGGTCGTCGAAGTCGCAGCCGTGACCCTCTCGCGCGAAGGCACGATCGTCGACGAATGGGATACGCTGGTGAATCCCGAGCGTGACGTGGGGGCCACCGCCATCCATGGGGTCACCGCTTCCATGGTCTCCGCCGCTCCCAGGTTCGAGGAGATCGCCACGGCCCTTGCTGGGCGCCTCCAGGGGGCGGTTCTGGTCACCCACAATCTTCCCTTCGATTCGCGCATGCTGCGCAACGAATACGACAGGCTGGGCGCTGTAATGGATCCCGGCCGGGGCGTGTGCACGCTTTCCCTGTCCGGGCAGCGGCTGCCCGATGCCTGCCGGTGTCTGGGCATCGGTCTTGAACATCACCACCGTGCTCTCACCGACGCCCGGGCGGCGGCTCAACTGTTGTGCGCTCTCGGATCCCCCGGCGGGGCGTTAGGCCCTGTTCACGTCGACGGCCTGGCCACCGGCGCCTGCCCACGTACCCTACGTCGGGACCAGGTGTCGGTGGCCGAGGTAGAAATTCCCTACATCGCGGGGCCGCCCTGAGCGCGCATCACCGGGGGAACACCGGCGTGACGCTCGTCTATCTCGACATGCTTGACTGGGCCCTGGCGGATCTCACCATCGATGCCGAAGAGTACCGGCGCCTGCGGGCCCTGGCGGCGGAGCTGGGCCTCAGCGAGCTGGAGATCGCCGCGGCTCATGAGTGGTATCTCAACGAGATGATCGCGGCTGCGGCCCGTGACCAACGGGTCACCGACGAAGAACTCGGCCTCCTTTGCCGGGTGGCCTCGGCGCTGGGTATCGAGAGGGACGTCGTCTCCGCGGGGGTGCAGCAATGGCGCCGAGTGGCGCCGGGCCGCAAAGACCATCCGGCTTCAGCCGGGGATGCGGGTGTGCTTCACGGGGGCGGCGGTCTCGGCGGACGGCACCGAACTGCCCCGGGCCGCTCTCACCGCCATCGCGGAGCAGATGGGTCTTTGCGTCGCGGATTCGGTCACCAAGAAGTACTGCGACCTGCTGGTGGCTGCGGACGCCGCCTCCCATTCGGGCAAGGCGGCCAAGGCCCGGCAATACGGGCTCCCGGTGGTCGAGGTGCGGCACTTCCTGTGTGCGGAGTGCGGAGCCGAGGTCCCGGCCTGCTGACTTCCGGGGGGCCTGAGCGGCCGGCCGCTCTAGGCGCGCAGGTTCAGCGGCCGGGCTCTCGAGCGCGCACGTGCCTGCGACTGGCCAGCATATGCGTCGCTCACGGGCGTGCGCACGTGTCGGCGACGGTGGCGCGTAGGCTCAGCGTCTGCCCGCTGACCCTGAGCATGCCGAGTGGGCTTGGGTCGCCAAGCTCCACCCTTTGCTTGACGCAGTCGACTTGATAGTGGTGCATCATCATGCCGACCCGCACCCGAGGAGTGTACCGGCATGGCGATCAGGGCCAAGCGTTACAATGCAGTCATGGAGACCAAGCGTTTCATCTACTACGAAGAGGGCGGGATGCTCGTCGGCTGGCTCGAGGAGTATCCGGACTACCGGACTCAAGGCGAGACCATGGATGAGCTGCGCGAGAACCTGCTCGATCTCTACAAGGAACTCACCGCCGCGCAGATCCCTTGCGTCCACAAGGTCGGTGAACTGACCGTCGTTTGAGCATCGTGTGAAGCGCTCCGATCTTGTCCGGCTCCTCGAGTCGCGCGGATGCGTCCTCATCCGCCACGGTGGCAAACACGACTGGTATCAGAATCCGACCACCAAGATGAGCCAGCCTGTCTCCCGGCATCGGGAGATCGCGGATACTCTGGCTAAGCACATTCTGAAGATGCTGAGCTGAGTCGGCTCCCTTGCCGGCCGGCATAAGGCCGGGCTTGGCCTCGGTCCCCTTGTCGGGCCCCCGGTCGGCCAACGCCCTACCCGCGGGCCACTCTCAGCGCCATCGCAGAACAGATGAGTCCCCGCGACATCGCCGTCCTGTGCAACCTGCTTGACTTCCTGAGACGGCTATGCGTTTGCCACCTCCCCCCGAGACCCGGCGCAGAGCCAGCCCGAGAGCGATACCCCGGTGGCGGGATCGTAGTTCCTCTCGAACGCCTCCGGATAGTCCCGGCGCCAACCCGCCATCTCCTCGTCGGTGACCTTGGCCACCTCGACCAGGAAGCCGCTCACCGCCATGCCGGTCGCCCGTTTCGAGGTGAGGTTGTGCGGCGTGATCGTGTTGATGGCGCCGCCTCGATCGAGCCGGCCCGGGATGATGGGGTCCCAGCGGGACCCGTGATCCATATAGGCGACGCGCGTGCGCACTCGTTCGGTCACGTAGGCGCCGCCTAAGACCGTGCCTCGTTCGTTGAAGACCTTTACGATGTCTCCGTGCTTGATGCCTCGTGCGGCAGCCTCCGCCGGGTTGAGCCATACCGGCTCGTACAGATAGCCGTCCCGGCCCTTGACCTTCATGGTGCCGATCTCCCTGGTCCAAGTGATGTCGTCGGCCTGGGCATGCATCCGCCAACGCGGGTGGTTGGACATGCAGAGGAGCGGGTATTTCTTGGCCCGCTTGCTGCTGAGCCGCTCGTCGTGGCTCTCTCCCTTCTCGATCCAGGCCGGTACCGGCGGCCGCTCTGGATCGTCGGGGAAATGCTGCTCGAGGGCGGTGGAGCAGTATTCAAGAAGGCCGGTGGGAGTGGTCAGCGGCCTGCTCTTCGGGTCCTCGGCGAACTTTCTCAGACCGGGCGGGGCGTCCTTCACCCGCGGATCGCAGGGGATCACGTAGTACTTTTTCTCCTTGAACTCCTCCCACGGTATCAACTGTTCTACTCCGGAAGCGGCGAAGGCCAGCCTCTGCTTCTGCTCGAAGGTCAGTCCTTGGGTGTACTCCTCCCGCAGCCCGAACTTCTCCGCCACCGTGGCGACGATGTCGAAATCGCACAGCGATTCATCCACCGGGTCGATGCAGTGCTCCTCCAGATAGATGGACATGAACACTCCGCTCCCGATGTCCCGGCAGATGTCCAGGCTCTCGAACCTGGTGGCGGCCGGCAGGATGATGTCGGCCATCAGGCAGTCGTTCTCTAGCCAGGGGTGCTGAGCCACGACGCACTCGATGGAGGGGTCCTGCAGGGCCCGGATGTAGCTGTTGGAGTCGTTCCAGCAGGTGATCCAACAGGGAGAGTCCGTCCAGATCATGTGGACGCGGGAGCAGCCCGGGGCCGGATAGGTGTGTTCCACGAACTGCTCCCGGGTGTGTTCCAGGAACCCGTGCAGGCCCCACCAGCTCACCGGCGGCTTGAGCAGGGCGTCATGCATCAGGCACTTGGGGATGGCCTGTTGTGGGGGGTTGTCGGTGAGCCTGACCAGGTCCCACATGGCCGGGTCATCCCCCTCGTACGGCGGGGGAATGAGCTCCTTGATGTCCATGCCGCCGGCGGGACGGACCTGCTCCGAGAAGTTGGCGAGGTCGGGCCTGACCTTGCCCTGATAGGGGAGCGGCGACCACCGGCGCCAGATCCACCATTCGAGCATCTTGGCTTGGTGACGGCCCGGTTTGCCCAGGCCCTGCATGCCGAGCAGCATGACTTCCAGGCGGGCCGGTTCGGTGGCGTAGGGTCCCCGGATAGCCGGGCCGCCGTTGCCGTGTAGGACGCTGGTCGCCTTATGCGCCCAGTCGCGCGCGAGCGCCTTGATGGTCCAGACCGGGACACCGCACTTCTCGGAGGCCCAGGCCGGGGTCTTGGGTATCCCGTCGGTCCTTCCCAGCACGTAGGCCGCGAACTTGTCAAAGCCGTAGGAGTGAGTGGCGATGTACTGCTGGTCGTAGGTTTCTTCGGTGAGCCACACATAGGCGATGGCCAGCTGG
>JAJFUK010000054.1 GCA_021372435.1 Actinomycetes bacterium
GGAACTGCACAAGGAGACCACTCTTCAGACGACCGACGAGGCCATGGCGGTGCTGCTACGCCACCCCGACTTGTCGGTCACCGGCTCGTTCATCGTCGACCCGGGGTTCACGGCAGAGGACTTCGAGCACCTCAGACGATATGTGCGGGAAAAGCGCATCTCCGCACCGCAGTTCTCCATCCTCACGCCTTTGCCGGGCACGAGTCTCTTCGCAAGATTCCGGGGGCAACTGATCACGGACAATTACGACATGTTCGATTTCATGCATTGCGTGCTACCGACACGGCTTGCTCTGGAGGATTTCTACTCCGAGTTCTGCGGCCTGTACCGCACGGCTTACCAAACGGTAGGCGTCTTGCCGTTCGGACGCGTCGGCACCCTCATCAAAGGCCTCGTCAAGCGCCAGTTCACCCTGCGTCATATCGCCGCGGTACTCAAAGCCATGAGGGACCTGGGGTGCCCTTCCAAGTATCTGAAGGAACACGAACTGCTTCTGGAGAACCGGCAGCCGACGTAGACAAGGCGTCTATACTGACGCGAACGGCGTGTGCGAACAATGGGGGAGAGTTCATGACCCTGCGGAGCCTGGGTGTCCTCGCCGCTGCGCTTCTCTTTGGCTGCGTTTTTATTGCAGCCGGCTGCGGAGGTGCGGACCCGACTATGACCACAGACCTGACCGACACGGGCGTCACGACCACGACTGAGTCACCCGCAGGTGCCGCCGTCGCCGGCGAGAACCTGCGACTCTACCCCGTCAGGGTCGACGGCAGATGGGGATTCATCGACGGTACCGGCACGGTCAAGATCGAACCGCAGTACGCCGGCATCCGCCGCCTGGATGGGGAGGGCGGGTTGGTCGGATTCTGCGAGGGGCTCTGTGCGGTCCAGACGACGGAGAACGGTCCTTGGGGCTACATCGACACCTCCGGCCGCATGGTCATCGAGCCGCAGTTCGACCTGGCCCAGTGGTTTTCCGAGGGTCTCGCCGCGGTTCGGAGCGCCCGTGATTGGTACTTCATCGACACGGCCGGCGCCAAGGCGCTGGGACCTTTCGACGGCGCATTAAGCTTCTCCGGCGGGACGGCCGTAGTGGTCGACGATGACCAGGGCAGAACAGGGCTCATCGACAGGAAGGGCGACTGGGCGCCTGAGGTGGAGGGGCCGGGCGGCATACGGCTGTCCATAGCGAGAGGCTTCTCCGAGGGCCTCGCCCCAGCAAGCGCGACTGTGGAAGCCCAAGACGTACCGGTCGGCCGCATGGGCTACGTCGATGCGTCCGGAGCCTTGGTCATCGAACCGCGGTTCGACATTGCCCTCGACTTCTCTGAGGGTCTGGCGCCGGCCGGGGTCGGGGAGAACGACGATGTCATGAAGTACGGCTACATCGACAAGACGGGCGCCTGGGTCATCCAGCCCCAGTTCTGGTCGGCCGACCCATTCTCCGAAGGTTTGGCGCGGGTGGCGGTGAAGACAAAAGGCGGCGTGAAGATCGGCTTCATCGAGAAGACCGGCGCGTGGGCCATCCCACCGCAGTTCGAGGATGCCTACTCCTTCTCCGAGGGTCTGGCCATCGTGTGGCGGGAACATGAGTGCGGCTACATCGACAAGACCGGTACAGTCGTCATCCCGATCGACTTTCAGATCGCAGGGTTCGATTTCTCCGGAGGGGTCGCTTGTGTGGACTATGGGTACGATGGGGCGCCAAGCTACATCGACAGGACCGGCAGAGTGATCTGGCAGGGGGAGTAGCCGCGGCATCCCGGAGCCCTCTGAGCCCCACGCACTACTTCGGCGGCATGGCCTTCGAGGGCACCCGCGTCTCCGTCAATGTGACAGAAGCGTAGCGACGGCGGCATCCCTAATGGCTCCTCGCCGGACCCGGCTTTGGCGTCCTTCGGACCGCGTTCAGACCCTTCAGATAGAGCGCGCCTTCGCCGGGGGAGAAAGCCGACGCGGGGAATCGAACCCCGGACCTGCTCATTACGAGTGAGCCGCTCTGCCAGCTGAGCTACGTCGGCCTGTGATCGGGGCGCACCGACACTCTGCGCCGCGGGCGTTTTAGTTTAGAAGTTCAGGACGACGCTGACAAGCTTTCACCGGTGAAGCACTTCCCTCGGGTCATGCAAGGGTCACACAGTGCCGTCGCCCGACTACCCACCGCGCCGCCTGTTTCCGCGACGGCCGCGCTACCCGCCGCCTACTTACAACTCGTTTCAAGATGAAGCTCCGCCGCAAGGGACGAGCCGGGCGGATGCGAGAGAAGGACGCAGGGAGCGTGAATAGCAGCGCTATTGACGCGACCGAGGACGCAATATCGCGGCGTCCGGCGCGCACTGGGCGGCCGCGGCTTCATTGTGAAACGAGTTCTTACAGGCCGTCGCCTGCGCCGCCACCCGCGTCCGGGCGACCACCTACATCCGAGCCGGTGCCGGGGTCACCGTCGGCCCCTCCGCCGGCTGGGCGCCGTGGTCTGCGACGCCGCCGGGGATGCGTGCCGGTGCTCGTCGAACCCGCCTGCTCGTCGGCGGCCCCCCTCTGCGAGGGGCGCTCCTGCTTCTGCTGCCGCTCACCCCGAGGCGACTCCCGCTCCGCATGCGCGGACCGGCGCTCGCCTCGGTGTGAGCTGCGGCGTTCCCGTTTGGATCCCGCCCCGGCTGCCGCTCCGCGGCCCGGGCTCTCCCCGGAACCCGCTGCGGCAGCCGCATGCTGTCCGGCGGCCGCCGCGCCTGCCGAACCGGCGGCTTCCACCTGCCCCCGGCCCTTGCTCCGGCGCCTGCCACGTCCGCGTCGTCCCCGGCCGCGCCGAGAACTCTCGGCCACGATGACTTCCACCGGCTCTCCGTCGGCTCCCAGGACGACCTCCGCTTCCACTACCGGCAGATCCTCGCTGCCATTCTCCTCGGCCGCCAACTCCTTGAGCCCCGAGAGATCGTCCAGCATGGGTATGTACGCCGGTTCCTTCACCTCGGGCACCACCAGCAGCCCTCCACCTTCCTGCAGCTCGCAGGTGCTCAACTTGACCTCGGTGAACGACCCATCCTCGAGCCGCACCATGAGCGCGTCCTTCGTCACGCTGTAGCCCGCCACCACCCCCTCGCCCCGAGGAGTGGAAGCCGGGGTACCCTTGGCCGGCGCTTCTTTGCGGAAACGCACGTACTGCTCCTGCTCGTACTTGAGGCAGCACATCAGCCGCCCGCATAAACCGGAGATCTTCATGGGATTGAGAGGCAGGTTCTGCTCTTTGGCCATGCGGATGGACACCGGTTCGTCATCCCCGGCGAACAGGGTGCAACACAGTCCCCGGCCGCAGGGGCCGAGCCCCCCGACCATGCGCGCCTCCTCGCGCGCCCCCACTTGGCGTAGCTCGATGCGCATCTTGAGGGTCCGGGCCAGATCGGCCACGAGTTCGCGGAAGTCGACCCGTTCATCCGCATAGAAACTGAAGGTGATCTTCTCGCCGCCGAACCCGATGTCGGCCCCGACGAGCTTCATGTCCAGGCCATGGGCGGCGATCAGTTCCCGGCAGGTCTCCATGGCCTGTCTGCGCAGGCCTTCGCTCGCGACTTGGCTTTGCAGGTCTTTGCCGGTGGCGATGCGCACCACTTTCTTGAGAGGCGCGGGCAGCTCGGAATCATCTACGATCTTCGGCGGTTCGACCACTTGGCCGATCTCCGGCCCGCTGATGGTCTGGACCACGACCCGGTCTCCCCGGGACAGCTCAAGCCCGGCCGGATCGAAGTGGTAGACCTTGACCCCGCCCCGGAAAACGACCCCTACGATCTCGGCCACTGAGTCAGGGCCTCCTTAATGGAACGGAACATATCCCCGATGGCACATCGGGCATCGACATTATACCGGAGCCGTTCTTGCGCTTTGCACACGGCCGATACCGCCTCGACATAGTGAAGGACACCCTCCGCAAGCGCGACCACCTGCAGCTCCGCCAGCCGGTCCTGGTTGAGCGCCGCCTCGTAGGCCCCGGTGGAGACCAACGCGAGGTCCCTATACCAGCCGGCGAGGGTCCGGGTGACGGTCTGGAGCCCCTGTGTCTGCAGCCGGCGCTGCTGTCGTTTGACGTTCTCATCGTGACGTTTCTTGAGCCAACTCCGAGTACGGGCGTCCCCCGCCCATTCCAGGCGCCGGACAAGCTCTTCTTCCAAATCCCGGGCCCGCTCCCCTGCCCTGCTCTCGACGGTGGCCATCACCTCATCGAGAGCCGCCTGAGTGTCCATTAGCCCGGCAGAGGGAAGATCGCGGGCAATATCAAGGAGTCGGTCGCGTTGCCTGCGCGCGCTCTCCGAGGTGGCGAGCTCCCGCGCATAAGCCAGATCCCCACCGGCTACGCGGGCGATGAGGACGGCCTGCGTCTCGGCAAGTCCGAAACGGCTCACGAGGTCGGAAGCCATGGCCGGTACCGGCACCGGCGAGAAGGTGACCGGCTGGCAGCGAGAAGCGACGGTCGGGAGCAATCGCTCAGGACGATCGGTGACCAGGATGAAATGCACGTGCCCCGGAGGCTCCTCCAAGGTCTTCAGAAAGGCATTGGCCGCCTCGGAGTTGAAGCTCTC
>JAJFUK010000064.1 GCA_021372435.1 Actinomycetes bacterium
GCGGCAGTCGCTCGCTCTGCAGTCCTCTACCGACGAAGCCCGGGCGGTAACAGCTCACTGCTGAGATGCCTTTGAGAGCCGAGGGAAGCACCGGCATCGCTGCGACTGGTGTGGCGGCGTTGTGGCATTCCATGGCCGCGAGGAGGGCAAGGAAACCGGAGCCGAGGTCCCGCGCCTCGCGCCCGACCACCAAGACGTCTGCGAGCACCAAGCGTGGAAGGGCTCCGGCACTTCCTCGGCGCCGGCCGACCCGGACCCGCCGCAGTTCCTCCACAAACACAGGACCGTCGGCGCCCCGTCGGCGCCGAGCCGTGAGAACATCAGTTTGCCGCGCCGACTCGCGAGGAACCCGGGAATCAACTGTTCCCGACGGGCTCATGCCCTCCGCGGCGGCGTCCGTGGATTGTAAGGATCAACAGTCATCTGCGACCCGGCGGCGTCGGGAGGCCTCGGTCAAGGGGTGTCTTCCTGTCCGCCCGGTCCGCTATGCTTCCTCCCATAAGGACGTAGCGATTCCGGGAGGGGTCATGCTCATACCAGCCATAGTCGGCGTGGTCATACTCGTGGCGGCCGTCGGGTACGTCGTGTTCCGCAAGTTCTCGGTGACCCGCCAGGCGATAGAGTTCGGCACCCCCCAGAACGGAGTGGCCGCTATCTATCTTGACATCCAGGAAGATACGGTCCGCAGTCTCCATATCTTGTATCAGGACGGCACGATGAGCGAGGTGCGCAGGCTGGACGCCGCATAGAGCCGCCGGATGGTGATGTCCGGCCCGTCGGCAACGGCCGCCCGAGGAAGCGGCCCGGCGCCCGCGGTCCGGCTGCGCAGTCCAGGCGCGCACGACGGTGCCCCCGGTCACCTCAGGCCCGTCGGCCCTGTATGATGCAGAGGTGGCCTGGACCCCCACGAATGGAGGGGACGCCCCGTGATCATTCCTTCGCAGGCAGACGACCGCCGCTTCATGGCGCTGGCCCTCGAGCAGGCCCGGTTTGCAGCCGACCGGGGAGAGGTACCAGTAGGCGCGGTCCTGGTCGTGGGAGGAGAGATCATCGCCGCCCGCGGCAACGAACGGGAACGCCGCCGCGATCCCACCGCCCACGCAGAGATGCTGGTCCTGCGCGACGGCGCCGCCATTCTGGGAGGTTGGCGGCTGAAGGACGCCACGCTCTACGTCACCCTTGAGCCGTGCGTCATGTGCGCCGGGGCGATAGTCCTCGCCCGCATCGCCAGGCTGGTCTATGGGGCCGATGACCCCAAGGCCGGAGCGGCGGGCACCATCTTCAACATCGTGGACCATCCCGCCCTCAACCACAACCCTCAGGTCCGAGCCGGGCTCATGGCGACAGAGGCTTCCCAGCTCCTGCGGGAGTTCTTCGCAGGCAGGCGGGAACAGGACATGTTGTGACCGCGCGGGCGACTGAGACCCGATATGCCGCGTACTGGGCCGTGGCCGGCATCGCCCGGCCGTTCACCGTGCTTCAGTTCCTGCGCGACAGGCGCGAGGCCGACCGCCTGTGGGAGACGACCCATCCTGTGCAGTTGGCAGGGCTGGGCTCCGCCACCCACCTCTCCATCCTTCCCCTCGTCGAACAGTATGCGGCCAACGGTCGGCTCGCCACCGAACCGGGAGTGTCGTATCTGGTCAGCGTGGACGGCAAGAAGATCCTCTTCGACGTCGGTTGGAACCGCCACAATGAGCACCCTTCGCCTCTTCTGCGCAACCTGGAGGCGCTCGGAGTGTCGGTGTCCGAGCTGGACGCCGTTTTCATCTCCCACTTGCACCTGGATCATGTCGGCGGTCGCGAGTGCCAGTCCGGCAGGACCTTCGCTCTTTCGGCCCGTCCCGTGGAGCTGGGGGGCATCCCGGCATACGTACCAGAGTCGATGACTCACCCGTCAGCGCGAGTGGAGGTGCTCGCCACACCAGGTAAGCTCGCTGAGGGGGTCGCGAGCAGCGGCCCGTTGATGCGGGCCATCTGGCTGACCGGTCCGGTGTTCGAGCAGACCCTCCTCGTGAACGTCGCCGGCAAAGGCCTGGTGATGATCGTGGGATGCGGGCATCCCTCTCTCGACCGGATGATCGAGCAGGCTCGGGTGGTCACAGGGGTCCCTCTGTACGGCGTCGTGGGAGGGCTACACTTTCCTGTGACCGGCTCCCGGGTCGGTAGGGGACGGCAGAACATCATCGGCAGCGGCAAGCTGCCCTGGCAGCGGATCACCCAGGAAGAAGCCCGCGAGGCGGCAGCCCTCCTGGCCGGGCTCGACCTCGGCCTCGTCGCGCTCTCAGCCCACGATAGTTGCGACTGGACCCTGGGCGTCTTCGAGGAAGCGCTCGGCGATCGCTACCGGACGGTCAAGGCCGGCGAGGCGATAGTGGTAGCCTGAGGTCGCGTCGGAACCGAACCGAAACCGGTATTCTTCCAAGCATTCTCGCAGGCCAGGATCATTCCCTC
>JAJFUK010000068.1 GCA_021372435.1 Actinomycetes bacterium
GTTTCCTTGTGCACGTCCAACCCGATGTGTGTAATGTTGTGCATAGTGGCCGGCCCCTCTCCGTATGTGGCTCTCTCCGCAGCCAATTCTGCGGTCAATCCACGATATATGCGGATGGACCGGCCATCTCATCATGACTAGTGGGCACTAGCCCTGAGCCTTTCGACTCCGTAGCGACCATCGGACTGGCTGTGCGTTGCTTTCGGAAGAACCCGTAACCGTTCAGTTGGTCCCTGCTGGGTCAGACAAGCGAAGGGACGGCAGCGCGTCGGGTGCGGGCGGCGAGTACCTCGCTGAGGTAAGCGAAGAGCGAGCGCTTCTGAAGACGACAGGTGACCGAGGCTGAGAGTAGGCGCTCCACGATGCACTCGCCGTCGTCCAGTCGTGGTCAACACTGCGCCCGACCAAACCAAGACGGAAGGAGCCTCCCATGGCCAAGAACTACAAGCTGACCGAGAGCCAGATCCCTGAGCGCTGCACGCAGAGCCTCTACGCGGGCATCATCGCCGACTTCATCGCCCAAGGCACCGACACTACGCAGGTCACCGTTGAGGGGATGAAGCCTGCGACACTGCGGGCTGGACTGCGACGGGCGCTCAGAGGGAACGAGGACGTGAAGCTCGCACAAAGGGGCGAAGAAACGTTCCTGGTTCGTGCTAGCGGCGCATGAGGAAATCAAGTCTCGCGCTCGTCTGCCGATACACAAAGGTGAAGCATCCTCTCGCCAGGGGGAACCATGGGCGAAGAACCGAAGGTCGTCATGCTGAGTGGCGGAACCGACATCAAAGTCGCTCTTGTTGCCGGTGCCGACGCATTTCTGGTGCAGTTGCTCGGGGAGGCTCCCAGCAAGACGGGCGTGGCTACACTGAGAGTGGTCAAGAATGCGTCGGGTGTCCCGTTCGTGGCCGTATTCGTCGCGGGCAAGCATGCCGGTTTTCTCTCCCACACCGACGCCCAGGGCCTTGGTCCGATCCTTAGCGCTTTCGAGCAGCAAGGAAAGGTGGCCGGAGCGAAGGCTACCGTGGCCGCGTCTCCGGAAGGCACGCCAATAATGAGGCTTAGCCTGGCCGCTCCTGATCGGCTGGTTGACGCTCCTCAGATCGACGATGTTGTCTCGGTGGCGCAGGCTTCGCACGTACAGCCCGCCCCAGAGACGCAGCCAGTCCAAGCAGCACAGTCGCCACAGGGTCAGCAAGCGACTCCGCTTGTTGCAGCCAGGGCACCCCTGGCAGATCGGCCCGGGACGGCTGGCCCGCAGAAGGGCAGCACTGCTCCTGGATTCTGCATCAGGTGCGGAGCCACACTACCGCCTGGAGCGCAGTTCTGTCCTGGGTGTGGGATCACTACAACCGCCGTGTCTCCCAGCCAACCCGTTTACCCTACTTCGGGTCTTCCTCCAGGCGTCCTGCGTCAGGAGAAGAAGGGATGGTGGGCTCGACGCAGTGTGCTGCAGATCGTCCTTATCGCACTTGGCGCGCTAATCCTGATAACGAGCGTGCCACTCGCCGCCATCGCCGTGCCGACCTTCCTCGGTCAGCGTGAGAAAGCACAGGATGCGGCGGCCAAGTCTCTAGTTCGTAACGCCATGACCGCCCTCGAGTCTTGCTTCGTCGATACCCGCACGTTTTCGGTCGACCCAGGAATCCTACGGTACATTGAGCCCTCCATCGATTTCCAGCCAGCGTCGAGTCATGTCGTAGGGCTGAATAGCGCAGCCGCTGGGACGACCGCCTGGGCTGAGCAGTCCGCGGTCAACTACTTTGGAGACGGCATCACCTACTCCATTACCACCAAGTCCGAGTCAGGCACGATTTGGGGTGTCTACGTCGACAAGGGTCCAGGTGGGGGCAATAGCTTCGTTCGTTCCCGCGATGGAGAGGCGGAGTTCGGCTGGTAACCGTCTTGCAGGTGGACGCACCTAGCCTTGCCGCCCGCGAACAGGAGAAGCACTACCGGCAGGTAGTATGCCTGTTGCTTCATCAGAGTCCTCCCTTCTCAGTGGCAGTCAAAGCCAACTTGTTGACGCACGTACCAGACGCGCTGTCTCCCTCCGCATGGGCAACGCGCGATACCTCTTAAGCGTCGTTCCGTCCGTCTGGCACCCGTGAGTGCCGTTGCGTTTGCCGCCGACTCGCCCCCTAACTCGCCCCAAAGACCCGAGAAGCTCGGCCTCGGCGGCCGAGCTTCATCTCAAGAAATCCCTGCAAATGAAGCGGAGAGGGGGGGATTCGAACCCCCGGTACCGCTTGCGCGGCACAACGGTTTCTCACTCCACGTCAGTGCGCTCTCTCTGCTTTCGATGTGACGACTCGGCCGAAGCCACTTCTCTCTTCGTCCTGCGTTGGCTGTCGAATGATTAGCGCCGCCCTCTGGGCAATTCCCAGAAGTGAGCAAGGCGGCTCTGCTCGAGTTTCGCTTGGATGGTGGCCTCTTTCTCGCTTGGGCAAAAGCCCTGAGCCACGCGGCCATTGCACCACACGCGCCAAAGCCAGAGTGGCCTTTCGGATGTCGATGATTCTGCTCAGCCTCGAGCTGGCGACGACGGATCTGCTATACTCACGACAAGCATTCGTTAGGAATCTGCTTTAGGCCAAGCGCCGAGCCTCTCAACCTCTTCGCTTCAGTCTCCAGTCTTTCCCTCTCGTTTGTCGCAATGTAACTCCGTTTATGGAGGCTGTAGTGAATTCAGCAAGACTGTACGTGGGCAATCTCAGCTATGAGACCTCTGAAGCGAGTATCAGAACCGCTTTTGAAGCCCATGGTGAAGTGGCTTCGGTAAATCTCATCACCGATCGCGACACCGGTCGCCCCAAGGGCTTCGGTTTCGTGGAGATGGGATCGGCTGAGGAAGCCCAGAAGGCCAAGAGCGCCCTTGACGGCACTCAGATCGACGGCCGTGCGCTCAAGGTCGACGTGGCCAAGGAAATGACGCCCCGTGCGCCTCGCTCAGGCGGCGGATATGGTGGCGGCTACGGTGGCGGTGGCTCCCGCGGTGGGAACCGCTGGTAAGACTAGCAGCCACGAGCAAATACGGGACGCCGGCTCTCGGGCCGGCGTCTCTATGACCAGCTATGGGAAGGCGAGATGGCTGTAGTGGAGGACGTTCGTTTCCTGGCGGACGTTTAGGATCTTCTAGAGCTTGGCCACGAGCGAGGCTACGTCACGAGCGAAGAGATCAGGGCGCTGGTGGAAGAGTACGACCTGTGCCGTGGTAGAGATCGAAGACCTCTACTCACAGCTCTTTGATCAGTCCATCGAGATCTACGAGCAGAGCCCTGTCACCCAGGGTGTCCTCGACACCATCGAGCCCACTCTCGATCTGTCGATACAGACGGTGACTCAGGACCCCCTTCGACTGTACTTAAGAGAAGCCGGCGCGATCCCTCTCCTTGCCAAGAACGAAGAGATTCAGCTGGCCAAGCGCATCGAGAGGGGCGACAAGCGCGCCAAGGATCGCATGATCCGGTCCAACCTGCGTCTTGTCATCTCCATCGCCAAGAACTACTACACCCAGGATATGGACCTGCTGGATCTCATCCAGGAAGGTAATACCGGACTCATCCGTGCAGACGCTGTTCCTGTCTTCCCCTACGGATCAAGGATGGCGACCACGGCGAATGGAAAAGCCACAGCCACCCCCTTTGCCCCGTGCCTGAGGCCAGGTCAGCTGACCTCAAGGGGTGGATACGGACGCAAGGGACGATACCGGCGGCGGGTCAGTGATCCTGGAGCCGCGCCCCTTCCCGCGCCCGTAGTCCGCAGGCAGGCCCCCGCACACAGTTTGCCTCGGTGCGCCCCATCCGGGCGGGGCGGATTCCACTGCCCGCCTGCAATCGCACGAGGGGCGCAAGGGACGCAACAATTCGAAACCCTAAGTAGTTGGGTAAACAAGAAGAGAGAGACGCGGCCATCTCGCGTGCTCATGTCACACGGGGTTTTGGAGATCTTGCGTCCCTTGCGACCCATCGGTGCGGGCCTAGGTCCACGCGTTGCTCCGGTGGCCGTGTCATCGACGCAGGTCGGCTCCGGACGAATGCGCAGGTAGCCCGTGCCCGTACTGCGTGTACGCACGTCCTCATCTGAGGCCACCTGAAAAACCGGAGATACCCCGTGTGCCCGGGTGCATTTCGCCCCTCACGCCGCCGCGAAAGACTTGGCGAGCCACAACTACCAACGGCAGCACAGGGACGGGGACGTGCGCGGTCACATCGAACAGCGTGGTCCCGATCGTTGGCGTATCGCCATCGATCTGGGCAGTGACCCGACCGGTAAACGCCGGAGACTCTCACGTACCGTGCACGGCACCCGCAAAGAGGCTGAGGCCGAACGGGTCCGTCTCCTTCACGAGCTGGGCTGCGGGGAGTACGTAGCCCCGAGCACTCTTACGGTCGGTGAGTACCTTACCCAGTGGCTCGCCCACGCCAAGGCAAACGTGGCCCCACAGACCTACCGCCGCTACCGGCAGATCGTGGAGAACGACTTCATCCCCGACCTGGGCCGCATCCGGCTCACCGATTTGACGCCGTTACAGATCCAAGGCTTCCTGGCCCGCAGCCTGGGGAGGAAGTGCAAGAACCGTGAGCGCGATCTCTCCCCCCGCACTGTGCTTCACTATCACCGGCT
>JAJFUK010000076.1 GCA_021372435.1 Actinomycetes bacterium
TGCGCTCCACCATACGGGCATCACGGGAAAGATGCCCGGCGCGCTTGACCTCGGTCTTCAGCGAGGGATCGGCCTCCACCAAGGCCCGCGCCAGACCATGCTTCAAAGCCCCGGCCTGGCCGGACTTGCCGCCGCCGTGCAGGTCGGCGATCACGTCGTAGCGGGAATCGGTGCCTGTCTCCACCAGCGGAGAGCGCACGAGAAGCATGAGCGTCTGACGGTTGAAGTACTCTTTGAGGTCCTTTCCGTTCACCGTGATGATGCCGGTGCCCGGTACGAGCCGGACGCGCGCGACGGAGGTCTTACGCTTGCCCGTTGCCGCATAGACTACTGGTGCCATGGAAGCTCCTCCGGCTTCTGGGCCGCATGAGGATGCTTCGGCCCGGCGTAGATCTTGAGCTTGTTCAACTGCTGTGCAGCCAGACGGTTCTTCGGCAGCATGCCTTTGACCGCCTTCCGCAACACCTCGGCCGGTCGATGCTCGAGCAGCTGCCCGAGGGTGCGGCTCTTGATACCCCCGGGATAACCCGAGTGACTGTAGTAGACCTTGTCCGAGAGTTTTTTACCGGTCACCGCGATCTTCTCGGCATTGACCACGACGACGAAATCCCCGGTGTCCACGTGCGGGGTGTATTGAGGCTTCTTCTTGCCCCGCAGCACGTCGGCGATCTCCGACGCCAAACGGCCCAGGTTCTTGCCTTCGGCGTCGACGACCCACCAGTTGCGCTGCACTTCACCGGGTTTCGCCGAATAGGTCTTCACACTGCCTCCTTGGGGCTCGGTCCAAAACGATGTCGCGACCGCCGAGGCCGCGCCGGGCGGAGCGATACGTCGCCCTTGCTCGCGCCGAACGCACCCTGCCGAAACGTCCTCCTGCACCGAGCTTCGAAACGCGAACGCAGATGATAGTGGAGGGCAAAGGAGGTGTCAAGCGGGCGGAGAGGCCGGAGTATCGCTACTCGACTCAAGACGAGGCCGCGGCCGCCGAGTCCCCACCGGGCGGCACGGGGCTGCATCCTCGGTAGCGCTCGTAGCGCCGCTACGAGCGCTCCCCACGTTCGTGCCGGCGTCCGCCGCCCCACCGTCGGGCGGCGTCGCGAAGCTCTTGAAGATGACGTCCAGCCAGTGAGTGGAGACATTCGGCTCCAGGAACGTCTTGAAGCCCATCAGGTGCGAGACGTCTCCGGCGAAGGCCCAGCCGGTGATGAGCCAGGCGACCTGGTCCGGGTCGACGTACTCGGGGATCTTGCCCTCCCTCTGGCCGTCCCGGACCACCTGGGCGAACTGCTCGATGGAGGCCAGGTGCTTCTCGGCCAGGATCTCCCGGAGGCCTTCGCTCCGGGCTCCCGAGATGAACTCCAGAAGCTGGTGGGCATGGTGCTGATCCCCTTGGGCCGCCCACAGTTCGAGATGGTGGTCGCACATCTGCCGCAACCGTTCGAGCGAGTTCTCCTCAGTGGGGGTCTCGCGTGACGCGTAGATCTTCTGGTAGACGACATCGAGGGCGGCAAGCAGGATGGCGCGCCTGCTGTCGAAGTGGGTGTACAGGGAGGCCTGCCGTATCCCCGCCGCGGCGGCGATGCGGGCCATGGTCGCCCCACGTAGCCCGTGCTTGGCGATCAGGTCGAGCGTCACCTCGACGATCTGCCGCTTCCTGGCTTCTGCCGTCATGCGCCGCGAGCCTGATGTCACTCTTTCACCCTTCTCCCTACACGCCGGCGGATCCGCCGAACCGTGCGGCACCGTTGACAAACTACTAAACAGCAGGTAGCTTACGCCATGCAACAACCGGTCGACCGGTAGTTTAGCGCCTCGGCAACGCGAAGGCAACGGAGTGGCAGATGGCAGCGACCCGAAGACTGACGAACCTCACCACCGGCGGCCCGGTCCATGTCGACGTGGCGGATGGGAAGATCGTTCGCATCATCCCGCTGGAACTGGACGAGAGCGACGGCCCCTCCTGGACCATCAAAGCGCGGGACAGAGAGTTCACGCCACCCCGTAGGACGACTCTCTCCAACTGGACGGTGGCCCACAAGTCCACCATCTACTCCCCCAAGCGCATCCTGACCCCGCTCAAGCGGGTCGATTTCGATCCGAAGGGCGACCGCAATCTCCACAAGCGGGGTGAATCGGGCTACGAGCCCATCGGCTGGGACGAGGCCCTCGACATCGTGGCGGAGGAGATGATCCGTCTGAAACGGGAGTACGGTCCGGCCGCCATGATGACCACCCCGTCGTCCCACCATCTGTGGGGGAACGTGGGATACCGCTTCAGCGCCTACAACCGCTTCATGAACCTGTGGGGCATGACCTACGTCGAGCACAATCCCGACAGCTGGGAAGGGTGGCAATGGGGCGGCGACCACATGTGGGGCTTCAGCTCGCGCTTGGGGATCCCCGAGCAGTACGACCTGCTTCAAGATGCTCTCGAACACGCGGAGATGCTCGTGTTCTGGTCGTCGGACCCGGAGACCACCTGCGGGGTGTATGGGGCCCATGAGAGCACGCCCCGCCGCCGCTGGCTGAAAGACCTCGGCGTGAAGATGGTGTTCATCGACCCCTACTTCAACCATACGGCGGGCCTGGTCGGTGACAAATGGCTCGCTCCGCGCATGGGGACCGACGTGGCCCTGGGTCTGGCCATCGCCTTCGTCTGGCTCACCGAAGGCCTCTACGACAAGGAGTACGTGGCTTCGCACACGCACGGCTTCGACGAGTGGAGGCGCTACGTGCTGGGCGAGACCGACGGCGTTCCCAAGACGCCGGCCTGGGCCGAAGCCGAGACCCTCATACCCGCCCGGGAGATACGGGCCCTCGCGCGTGAGTGGGGTTCGAAGCGCACCATGCTGGCCGCGGGCGGCATGGGAGGTTGGGGCGGCGCGGCCCGTTCCTCCTATGGTGCCGAATACGCCCGGACCATGATCGCCTTGGCGGCCATGCAGGGTCTGGGCAAGCCCGGGAGCAATATCTACTCGACCACCGGGGGCGTCCCTGCCGACCGGTCCTTCTGGTTCCCCGGCTATTCCGAGGGTGGCATTTCCGCCGACATCGGGAGCACCGCGGCCGGCTACCGCCTCTTTTCACGGATGTGGCCTGATGGCGGGAGCATCTCGAACCCGCAGCACAGCGCAGAGGGCCAGGTCGGGTACCGGCTGCTCATCCCCGAGATGATGAACCACGAGCACTTGGAATGGCGTAGCAAGGGATTCTGCGGGGGATCCATCGAGATGCAGTTCAAGAAGTACCGGTATCCCGCTTCCGGGTACCCCCATGTGCAGATGTACTACCGGTACGGAGGCTCCTTCATCGGCACCATGACCGAGACCAACCGCTTCGTGAGGAGCTACAGGGAGGGAAAGGTGCCCTTCATCGTCAACCAGTCCATCTGGTTCGAGGGCGAGGCACGTTTCGCCGACATCATCCTGCCGGCCTGCACCAATTTCGAACGCTGGGACATCGGGGACTGGGCCCATCCCTCGGGATACGGGACGCACAAGTTCGATCAGGTGAACCACCGGCTCATCGTGCTGCAGAAGAAGTGCATCGAACCTCTGGGCGAATCGAAGCCCGACTATGAGATCTTCGCCTTACTCGCCGAGCGCCTAGGCTTTCGAGAGAGATACACCGAGGGCGGCCACACCGACCTCGACTGGGTCAAGCGTCTGTTCCACGCCAGTGACCTACCCACGCGGATCACCTGGGAGGAGTTCGAGAAGAAGGGCTACTATCTGGTGCCCGTCCCCGAGCAACAGCAGCGTACCCCGGCCCTCCGCTGGTTCGCCGAAGACCGGGTCAAGGACACCCCGGACTGGGGCCCGCCGGTGTGGGACCAGGTCCAAGGCAAAGGCCTCCAGACCCAGAGCGGCAAGATCGAGTTTGTGTCCAACAGCCTCAAGCGGTTCTACGAGACCGATGGAGTGGACCCCGAACGACCGGTCATGGGTCCCCAGTACCTGGAGAGCTGGGAAGGCCACCACACCTCGGAGTTGTTCCAGAAATATCCGCTGGCCATGATCTCCCCCCACCCGCGGTACACGTTTCATACGGTAGGCGACGCGAAGGAGTGCTGGAGCAACGAGATCAAAGACCACCGGATGCTGGTCGACGGGCACTACTACTGGATCATGAGGGTCAATAGCAGCGACGCGGCGGCGCGCGGCATCAAGGACGGCGACCTCATCCGGGCCTTCAACGACCGGGCCGAGGTGATCCTGGCGGCGCAGGTGACACAGCGGATACCACCGGGGACCGTGCACTCGTACGAGTCGTGCGGCGATTATCTCCCGCTGGGCGAGCCCGGCCGTTCCCCTGATACAGCCGGCTGCATCAATATGCTGACCTCAAAGCGGTTCATCACCCCGACCTCCCCGGGACAGGCGCCGAATTCCTGCCTGGTGCAGGTGGAGAGGTGGAACGGAAGAGCCTGAGAGAGGTGGAGCAGAAGAGGGCGGCCGGCAAGACGTCGGGGCCGCCCGCCACTCACAGCCGGCGCAGCCATTCCGGTCTGAGCGGTATGACGTTCCCGTTGGCGAGGATCCAGTCCAGGGCCGCCAGCATCGCCTCTTTGTCTTCGGGAAGGGTGCCCTCCAACGCCAGGTAGTTGGAGGCGTGGGTGGTGCGAAAAACGGCGTTGGTCACATCCGTCTCAGCGATGATCTCCCGGAGCTCCCGGAGGATCGCGGTCGGTCCCGGTACCACGAACCCGCCCTGCTCGGCCGCTTCGGCCAGCGGTGTACCCGGGACCAACATCAGCGACAGCATCGCGATGTAGTCCGGGTCGATGGCGGAGAACGCTCTCCCGGTGGCGCGGGCATGTTCGAGAGACCGCTCCACGCCGCCGAGACCCAGGATCGCGGTCAAGGAAAGGGCGAACCCGGCCCGCTTCGCCTTCCGGCAGGCCTCGATGATCTGAGCGGAGGTCGCCCCCTTGCCGGTGCGGGCAAGCGTCTCGTCGTCGCCGGACTCCAGTCCTATGTAGAGCATCTCCAGTCCGTGGTCGTGGATCTCGCGCAGCTCTTCATCGGTATGGCGAAGCAACGAATGAGCGTTGGCGTAGGCGCCCACCCGCTCGAGACCGGGCAGCTCGGCCTTCAATAGCCCGAGTATGCAGAGCATGCTCCGCGCCGGCAGGGCGAGCGCGTCTCCGTCGGCGAGGAAGACCCTGGCGGTGGACCGCTTCACTGCGGGGTCAAGATTCTCGACATCCTCTTTCACCTCGGCGAAGGGTCTGATCCGAAAGCGCCTGTCGCGGTACATGCCGCAGAAGGCACACCGGTTGTACGAGCACCCGTACATGACCTGCAGGATCAGGCTGCCCGCTTCGCTGGGAGGACGGAACACCCCCCCTTCGTAGCGCGGATAGGCGCCGTCTCCTAGCATCCGTCCCCCTGTTCCGCCGGGATCCACTTCTCCACCTCGATGAGGCAGGAGTTGGCCGCCATGCCGTGCGACCGGGCGATCAACATACGGCTGGGGGTCAGGATATTGACGCAACCGCCCCGGTCATCGGCACGGCCGGGCGGACCCAGCGGGTCGTAGACGGCCGACGATTCGTAGGAGTGGACCACACCCGGCCGCACCCGCTCGGTCACACGGGCGGCGCAGATGACGCCGCCGCGGTCGTTATAAAGGCGTACGAAGTCGTCTTCCCTGATCCCCCGGGCCTCAGCGTCAGCGGGGTTGAGACGCGCCAACCAGTAGTGGTGGCCGTCGATCAGGACCCGGTGTTCGGCGACATCGTCGAGTGCTCCGTGCTTGCCGTCGTGATGCGTGTGGAACGAGTAGCGGGCGTGAGGCGATACGAGCTGCAACGGATACTTTGCGTACAACGCCGTCGCGTGCGGCCCCTCCCACGATTCGCGATAGGTCATGATGGGAGGACGCTCGGGGTCTTCCGGGTCGAAGCGCTTGAGACTGGACGACTCGAACTCCAGTCTGCCCGACTGGGTCTGCAGGCCCCGGTGCCACTCCTCGGTGTAGTCCGCGGGGAGGGGGGCCAGCTCGGGAGTATCCTTAAGGCGCCCTTCCGCGAACCACCGGTATGAGACCGGGTCGCGCAGCTCCTCCTTCGGGGGCGGAACCACGTAGTAGCCCTTCTTGAAGAACCTCTTCCACGAGATCACCTTCGGGAGATCAGTACCCTCGAAGAGCCTCTGACACCAGTCCAGTTCGCTGCTTCCCTCCGCGAACGCGGCGACCAGGCCCAGCCGTTCCGCCAAGCTCAGGAAGATCTGGAAGTCGGACCTCGATTCGCCCAGCGGCTCGATGCATTTGTGCTGCATCACCGCGACCCGGTGATTGCACTGGGTGAAGGAGTGTTCGGCGATGCCCCCCGCGTTGGCGAACTCTCCGATGTCCCACCGTTCGAAGTTCGTGCAGGCCGGCAGGATGATGTCGGCGAACTTGGCTTCCCCCTCGAACCATATCGATTGGTTGACCACGAACTCCAGATCTTCCGACGCGTACATCCGTGCGTAGCGGTTGGTATCGACCATGGTCCCCAGGTGCGATCCGCCGTACTTGTAGTACATCTTCACGGGAGCGTGCCCCGGTGCCGGATAGCCGAACTTGAGGAACTGCTTCTCGATCGTCTTGGGATCGCTGATATAGCCGTCGGCATGACCTTCCAGGATAGCCTCGGGGACCTTCAGCCGGGGGATGCCCTGCGCCACGGTGTTCATGCTGATGAGTTGCGGCATACGCTGGTACAACTGGACCGGTATGGCGGTGAACTCCAGCTCGCCCGACATCCCTCCCTCGGCGTACCCGGGGAAGTAGAAGCGCGTGTCCACCGGCGTCCCTTGTTGCAGGCAACCCATGTTCACCCCGGGCTTGCCCAGACCCTGCATGGCCATCAGACACACCAAGCCCCGAGCCCAATCGGTGCCGGTCGCAGTACGGCAGGCGCCTCCGAACCCCACAAAACCGCCCGGCGAAAGATACGTCCTCTTAGTGCCCCAGTCCCGGGCCAGAGCCCGCACTTGGCGGGCCGGCACGCCGGTCTCGCGCTCCTGCCACTCGGGGGTCTTGACCAGACCGTCGTCCTCGCCGAGCACGTAGGCCTCCCACCGATCGAAACCTACGGTGCGTTCGGCTACGTATTCGCGGTCGAAGAGTCCCTCGGTGATCCAGACGTAGGCGATGGCCAGGATCATGGCGCTGTCGGTGCCCGGCCGCGGGGCCAGCCACGTGCCCCCCAGCCAGCCCGCGGTGTGGTTGAAGTAGGGGTCGATGTGGACCATGGGGATGCCCAGCTCTTTAAGCCAAACGCGGCGGACGGTGCCTTCCTGCGCTCCGTAGATCCCGCTGGTGGCCTCCGGGTCACTCGACCAGAACACGATCATCTCGGCGTTCTGCAGCAGATCCTCGACCGTGCTGTAGGTCTCGCCCCCGCCCAAGCGTCCGCTTTGGCCCCAGTGGTGGACCGCTCCCCACAACCAGCCTTCCCAACTATCCGGATTGCCGACGATCGGCGTCCAGCCCACCGAGTTGAGAAAGCGCATGCGGACGGAGAGCCAATACCCGATGGCTCCCCAAGTATGATGCGAGCCGGCTCCGCTCATCATCGCCCCCGGGCCGTATTCCCGCTTCAGCCTCTTGATCTCCCCGGCGACGATGTCCAAGGCCTCGTCCCAACTGATGCGTTCGTAGCCGGACACCCCCCGGTTCCGGGGATTACGCTCCCCGTCGGGGTCGAAGTCGACGCGCTTGAGGGGGTAGAGGATGCGGTCCGGCGAGTACACGAGGGACTTCCAGCTCAGCGTGTGCGGACTGACCGTGGTCTTCTTCGGAGGGGTAAAGGTCTTGCCCCGGGCCCGGATCGTCCAGGGCGAAGCGTCGGAGTCGTCGAACTCCATCGGCGTGATACGGACGATCTTGCCGTCCTTCACATCTACGAAGACGGGGCCGCCGTTGGTGTTGTTGGTGTAGCGGACCACCCCGCCCGACCGCTTCGCTCCATACTTCCACCCGGCGGAGAACAGGCCGGTAAGCGCATCCCCGAAGTGGGTGATCAGGTGCCCCGGACCCTCCAGCTCAAGCTGGGAGTTCTTGGCGGCGTTCAAGAATTCCAGGCGATCCCGTCGGGGTCGGAGTATGCGTGCCGCCACCCGGGCGTCGCGGAAGGTCATGACCACGTCGGGCGTGGGACGTATCCCCTTTTTTGACCATACGCGTCCTTTATCGAAGGTGAAAGAGCGGCCCTGCGGGCCGTCCCCGAGCTTCATCTGCGCAGTCAGGTCGTGACGGCCGAGCTGCTCTTTGAAAGCCCGGTACCGCTTCGCCTGTATTCGCAGTGACAGGCCCAGACCCCAGGTCGTCACGGCGAAGCGGATCGCGGCGAACCACGCGGTTTTCACAGTGATCCGCGTCGTCATGTCTCCACTGCTGTTCCCATATGGATCATCCGGTCCTCCTTGTCAACGGCGCCCGCTCCGGTCCGTCCCGGCCGGTCATCGCCGGTGTCCGTACATGACGTCCCACAAGAACAGTCCGTGAGCCGGGGCAGTGGGACCCGCCTCCTCCCGTGCAGCCCCCCGAAGCAGCCGTCTGAAATCGTCAAGACTCCGTCTGCCTCGAGCCACCTCGAGCATGGTCCCGACGAGGGTCCGAACCATGTGGCGCAAGAAGGCCTCGGCTTCGATCTCAAGGTACAGCGTCCCGGCGCCACAGCCTCCGGGGGCGCTCCCGCCCGCTCCCGCCGGCACGGCGGCCGGCAGGCCGGCGGCCCGCCTCCAGACGCAGTGCGTCACCAGCCGCTCGAAGAAAACGTGCTCGGTCTCGGTCGGCGTGAACGCGGTGAAGTCATGGCGGCCCGCGACAGCCGCTGCGGTGGCCCGCAGCCGGTCGACGTCGAGCCCTCCAGGCGTGTGCCACGAGTAGCGACTCCAGAAGGGAGAGGCCACCGAATCCGTAGATAGATAATACCGGTACCTGCGGCCGATGGCGTCCCTACGGGCATCGAAACCACTCGAAACCGGCACGATCGCTACGACGGCGATGCCCGGCGGTGTGAGCGCGTTGAGCGAGGCCCGCAGCTGCCCCAGGTCGACATCGTCGGGCAGATGGAGGCTAGCGACCTGCCGACGTGCGTGTACTCCCGCATCGGTGCGTCCGGCCACCTGGACCTCAGGCGTAAAACCCAGCACCGTGCGCAGAGCCAGTTCCAGACTGCCCTCGACGGTCGGCAACCCGTCCTGTCTAGCCCACCCGTGCAGCCCGGTGCCGTCATACTGCAACTCCATGCGGTGGTTGTGCTCCACGCCGCCCTCCGGCCCGCCTTGCCTGCCTTCTGCGCCCCGCGCCGCACGGCCACTCCGTAGCTCAGCATCAACAAAAGCAAATGCCGGAACCCCGCGGGGTCCGGCACCGGCTCCCGTCACGACGTTTCGTTATGCGCCGTCTCCGAGCGCTTAGA
>JAJFUK010000080.1 GCA_021372435.1 Actinomycetes bacterium
GGCCGCGGCTTCATTTTGAAACGAGTTCTAGGTCCAGGGTCGGGCCCTGTGGTCCTACGTCCGTGAAGCGACGGGATTCGTTGACACCGCGGACCGGGTGACCTATCCTCGTTCGTTGCGGCCCGGGGCCGCCGGGCCGCGGTCGTGCAGCTCACAAACGGATCGAACTGTTCCTTAGGAAGGTGCGCCCTTGTCCAGAGTAAGGCGTGACGCCGCAATACTGGTCCTGGTGGCGATCCTGCTCGGAGTCGCCGCCTATTTTGCTTTTCCCCTTTCCAAGACCAATCTCGGCCTCGATCTGCAGGGAGGGCTGTCGGTCATTCTCGAAGCGAAGGACGCCACCGATGAGCAGATGGACCAGGCGGTGGACATCATCCAGAACCGCGTGAACAAGCTGGGCGTGGCCGAACCCGAGATCCAGCGCCAGGGCACCACCAAGATCAGCGTGCAACTCCCCGGCATCGACAATCCCGAGGAGGCTCTGGAGATCATCGGCAAGACGGCGGTCCTCGAGTTCTATGACGTCAGAGACTTCGGTGAACCGTACCCCAGCCTGGCCGACGCTCTGGCGGCGGCCGGCGTCACGTCTGAGGAGGAGTTGCCCGAGGGGACCCGGATCGTCCACTGGTCGCAGGAGGCCGGCAACAGCAGCGACCAATGGTTCGTGGTGACGGCGCCCCCCGTTTTGGACGGCTCCATGCTGAAAGGGGCGCAGGCCTCCTTCGATCAGTACAACCGACCCAAGGTCGACATGCAGTTCAACGACGAAGGGGCCCAGATCTTCTCCGAGGTGACCAAGAGGATGGCCGAGACCGCTCAGATCACCGGGCAGGACCAACTTCTGGCGATCGTGCTCGACAACAACGTGGAGTCGGCGCCGCGCGTGCTCGAGCAGATCGAGGGTGGCGATGCTGAGATTACCGGTGACTTCACGACCACCGAGACCAAGAACCTCGCCTTGGTGCTGCAGACGGGCGCTTTGCCGGTCAATCTCGAGCCCGTCAGCCAGAACACGGTCGGCGCCACTTTGGGCAAGTCCGCCCTCAACCAGGCCTTGCTGGCCGGCGGCATAGGGATGCTGCTCATCATGGTGTTCATGATCGCCTACTATCGTCTGCTCGGGGTGGTGGCCGACATCGCCCTGATCATCTATGCCGTCCTTTTCATCGGCATCCTCAACGGCATCGGGGTGACCATGACCCTTCCCGGTATCGCCGGCATGATCCTGACCTTCGGTATGGCCGTCGATGCGAACGTGCTCATCTTCGCCCGGATGCGCGACGAGGTCGCCGCGGGCAAGACGGTAGGCGCCGCTACCAGCGCCGGCTTCAGGAAGGCGTTCAGAGCGGTGTTCGACTGCAACATGACCACCATCATCACGGCGGTCATCCTCTTCTGGGCGGCGAGCGGCGCGGTGAAGGGCTTCGCCCTCACGCTGGGGATCGGCGTTGCGCTCTCCATGTTCACAGCCGTTCTGGTGAGCCGGTCGATGCTCAGTCTGCTGAGCGGATGGAAGCCCTTCCGTAACCTCAAGCTCCTGGGTCTGCACGTTCCTCGAGGCAAGGTGTTGCCGGCCGACGAGGGGGGGCGGCTGTGAGAGTCATCCCCTTCATGCGCTACAAGTGGTGGTTTCTCGTCTCCCTGGGGGCGGTCACCCTCTTCGCCATCATCGCCATCTTCATCGTGGGATTGGATTTCGGGATCGACTTCGTCGGTGGGGTACGGATGCAGGTAGGTCTTGAACAGGAGGCCAGCGTCGACGACGTCCGCTCACTGGTCAGCGATCTGGGTGTCAAGGACCCCGTGGTCCAGTCGGTCAGCGGTTCGAGCGGCACCAACGCGTTCCTAATCACCGCGGAGGAGATGACCGAGGAGCAGCAGGATCAAGTCAGGAGCGCGCTGGATAGCTCGTACGGGGTCGCAGAGGGATCGGTCGGCGTCGAAGAGGTGGGGGGCAGCTTCAGCAGCGAGACGACCAATCGGGCCTTGATAGCCATAGCCATCGCCGTGGTGGCCATCATCGCCTACCTGACTCTCCGGTTCGAGTTCAAGTTCGCCATCCCCGCCATCGTCGCTTTGGCGCACGACCTGGGGCTGACGCTGGGTATCTACGCCGCCACCAACCGGCTGGTGACGGCGGCCACTGTGGCGGCGATCCTCACCATCCTTGGTTATTCGGTCCACGACACCATAGTCGTGTTCGACCGGATGCGCGAGAACGCCAACTACATGAAGAAGGAGACCTACGCGGATATGGCCGACCTCTCCATCGCCCAGACGATGGTCCGGTCGATCAATACCTCGGTAGCCATCCTGCTGCCCTTGGTGGCCATCCTGATCTTCGGCGGACCTACGCTGACGGACTTCGCGTTCGCCCTCACTATCGGCGTCATCACCGGGACATATTCCTCCTTCTTCGTCGCAACGCCTCTCGCGGTGCTCTGGAAAGAGAGGGAGCCGCGCTACCGCAAACGCCTGGCAGCCGCGGCGGCGGGCGGCGCGGTGATCGACGATGCCGAGGTGATCGTTCCGGAGACGGCGGTCCCCGCGGCCAAGAGCGGCACCGGCGGAGGCGCGGCGACCGGCAGGCCGGCCGCGGGCAGGCCGGCCGCCGGGAAAGCGGGCCGGGCCGGGGTTTCGCCGAAGCCTAAAAAAGGAAAGACTGCAGGCAGGCGACCCGCAGGAAAGAGCACCAAGCGTACTACTCGATGATAGGGGAGGACGCCATGACCGACGAGACCCAGGACAAGAAGGTAGACGATTCCAGAAGCTTCACGGGCCAGAGTATCCGAGAACTGATCGAGAAGACGTTCCTGGCCGGTATGGGCGCGGCGGCCCTGACCAAAGACCGGGTGCAGGAACTGGTGGAGGATCTCGTGTACCGCGGTCAGCTGAGCAGCGAGGAAGGCCGGGAAGTAGTCGAGAGGCTGGTAAGCCGTAGCCGCGAAGAGGCCCGCTCGGTGCTTAAGAAGGCCGATTCCTCGCTGCAGGGCGCCTACCGTGACATCGGGCTGCCGACCAGGCGCGAGTTTGAAGATCTCGACTTCCGCCTGCGACAACTCGAGATGCGTGTGCAGCTCCTCGAAAAAGCCGCTGAGGCGCAGGCAGAAGACAGACCCGGCGAGTAGGCGCGGGGGCGCGCGGGCGACCGCGGCAGGAGCTCGGTTCTTGGACACCTACCAAGGCCGAGTGGGTTAGCTATAGGTTCGGGCGGACGGGTCTTCAGGCGTCGGAGGGGAGTGGCTGTGCCGACAGTCCAGATGAGACACCCGGGCGTGCTCACTCGCGTGCGCTATCTGGAGCGGATGCGGGAGATCTCCGCGGTAGCCGTCCGCCACGGTTTCGGCTATCTCTTCGAGCGATATCGTCTTTTCGGGCTGCTTCCCCGTTGGCGTAGGGGTGGCGCTCATCCTCCCGCGCAGCGGGGCCGGCATGTGCGCGAGATGTTGGAGGAGCTGGGGCCCACATTCGTGAAGTTCGGCCAGCTGCTGAGCACGCGGCCCGACATCATGCCTCCCGACGTCGTGCAGGAACTGGTCAAGCTGCAGGATGCGGTCGAGCCTTTCGAGTTCTCTATCGTTAAGGCGGTGGTCGAGGAAGAGCTCGGATTGACCCTCGGCCAAGCGTTCATGAGTTTCGACTCTGAGCCTTTGGCGGCCGCCTCCATCGGGCAGGTGCACGCAGCCGTGCTTCCCGGAGGGCAGAAGGTGGTCGTCAAGGTCCAGAGACCCGAAGCGGCCAGGCAGATCCGAAAAGACGTCGACCTGCTCATGGAGTTCGCGGAACTGGTGGATGCGCGCATGAACCTGGCCTTCTCGGCTGTGGATCTCGTCCGGGAGTTCTCCCGCTCGCTCGACAGGGAGCTCGACTACGTCCTCGAGGCGCGCAACGCGATACGCTTCGCCACCAATCTCGAGGACAACGAGGCGGTGCGGATCCCGAAGGTGTATGTCCGCTACTCCAGCAGCCGCGTGCTGACGCTGGAACGCATCGAAGGGCCCACGCTCAACAGCCCGGAGGTCGCCGCGCTCCCACTAGAGGAACGGAAGCTCCTCGCCGAGTCGATCTCTTCCTGCTGGTTCAAGCAGATCCTTCACGACGGCTTCTTCCACGCCGACCCGCATCCGGCGAACATCGTGTACTTGGGGGAAGGCAGGGTCGGTCTCCTCGATTTCGGCATGGCCGGGTCCCTGAGGGCCGACGACCTTGAGAACGGCACCAGGCTGTTTCTCTATGTCATGCGGTCCGATATCTCCGGTATCAAGCGGTCGCTCAAGCGGCTGGGGATCCATTGGAGCCCCTCTGTGGACACCCTGGTCTCGCAGGCGATCGAGGAGGCCTTCGCCCGCTACTTCGGCATGTCCCTCAAGGGCATCGACATGCGCTCGCTGTTCCGCCAGGTGTTCGACGTCGTGTATTCGCTGCGATTACATCTGCCCAGCCGGTTCTTGATGTTGGACAAGGCGCTGCTCACCCTCGAAGGGGTCGTGAGCCAACTCTACCCCGATCTCAATCTCTTCGAGATGGCCGACCGCTACGCGGGCGAGCTGAAAAGGCGGCTTGTCGACCCCCGCACGCTCTCGATCCGGGCCCGGCGGTATGCCGCCGAATATACGCAGGTGCTGGGCGAATATCCGCTTCAGCTACATGACCTGTTGGAGGAGTTGCGCTCAGGTGAACTCGAAGTCAAGTACAGGCACACGGGTCTTGAGGACGTCACCCACAGGCTCGATGTCATCACCAACCGGCTGGTGGTGGCTCTGGTCACCATCGCGTTGGGGGTGACCGGCACGGCGGTGGGGATCCTGGTGGAGGGTGGACCACACGTGGCCGGGCTATCGGTGTGGGGGCTGCCGGGTTTCGCGGGTTCGCTGTTCTTCGGGGCGTGGCTCATTTACGCGATCGTCCGTTCCGGACGTCTGTGACCGCAGAGGACGAGACCGGCCCACAGCGTCCGCGCCGGTCGCTATAGTGTTTCTGCGATGAACGATCCCGATCCCGCAGACCGCCCGGTGTGGGCGGTCAATCCGTACTCCTGGCAGACGGCCGAGAAGCTGGCCGCCGGCCTCGGCCTACCACTGGTCGCGGGTATGGTGCTCGCGGGCAGGGGCTTTGGCGACCTGGAGGCGGCCCGCCGGTTCCTGGAGTGCGACATCCCGCTCCCCGACCCCTTCCTGTTCGGAGACATGGACCGGGCAGTCGAGACCATATCCCGGGCCATCGAGCAGAAGGGCCGCGTGGTCGTCCACGGCGACTATGATGCCGACGGTATCACGGCGACCGCGGTGATGCTTCTCGGCCTGCGCGACCTGGGGATGCAGGCGGAGTGGTATCTGCCCAGCCGCTTCAACGAAGGGTACGGCCTCTCCCGCCGGGCGGTGGATGCCATCGCGGCCGGAGGACCGGCCGTGCTCATCACCGTCGACTGCGGCGTGAACTACCCCGACGAAGTCGCCTACGCCCGGAGTCTGGGGCTCGAGGTCATCGTCGTCGACCACCACCGGCCCGGGCCGCGGCTTCCCGAGTGTCAGGTCGTGCATGAGGTCGTCGGCGACTATCCGCACGGCGATCTGTGCGGGGTAGGCCTTGCCCTCAAGGTGTTGCACGCGCTCCACGTCCGGCGCTCAGGAGCGAGACGGGACGCGCTGCCGGACGACCTGCGGGGTCTGCTCGACCTAGTGGCGCTCGGGACCGTCGCCGATCTGGCTCCGCTGCGCGGGGAGAACCGCTACTACGTCAAGGAGGGTCTCAAGCTCATCGCGATCGGGCAGCGATTGGGCCTGCGCGCCCTCTGCTCGGTGGCGGGCTGCGCCGGCGTGGCGGACTCCGGTGTGGTGGCGTACCGGTTGGCTCCGCGGCTGAACGCGGCCGGGCGTCTGGCCGACCCTTCGCCGCCGCTCCGGCTGCTCCTCACCGACGATGAGGAGGAAGCGGCCACTCTGGCTGCTAGGCTGCACGAGCTGAACGGCGCACGGCAGGACGTCGAGAGACAGATACTCGAAGAAGCGCTGAGACAGGTGGAAGGCCTTACCGAACTGCCACCTGCCCTGGTACTCGCGGGAGACGAGTGGCACGAGGGCGTGGTCGGCATCGTGGCCTCGCGACTGGTAGAGCGCTATCACCGCCCCGCTGTCCTTCTTGGCATACGCGATGGCGTCGCTAAGGGCTCAGGGCGCAGCATCTCCAACTACGATCTGATGGGCGCGCTGAACGCCTGCGCAGATTGTCTGAAGGTCTACGGAGGACACACGCAGGCCGTGGGTCTCACCCTAGAAGCCGAGCGGGTGGACGAGTTCAGTCGCGCCATGGAGGCCCACGCGGCCCGGCTTCTGGGTCCGGGCGACTTCGCTCCGGTCTATCGGGCCGACGCCGTGCTGAGAGGCGAAGACATCAATGCCGACACGGCCACCGCGCTGGCGGCACTTGGGCCCTTCGGGAGCGGGAACCCGAGACCGAGGCTCCTGCTGGTCGGAGCGGGGATACAACAGGCCGAAGCGACCCGCAACGGGGCCCATCTGCGCTGCACGGTGTGTCTCGATGGGGTCAAGACGCGGGGCATCGGGTTCGGAATGGGCGCCATGGCGGCGGCCCTGCGGGAGGCTCCCGGGCCGCGGGTGTTGGGTGTCGAGTTGCGGGTCGATCATTGGCAGGGCACGCTGCGGCCCGAGTTCCTACTGGAGCAGATCGGCCCTGTGGGTGACGGCGCCCTCTGGCTGGAGGGGGGCGCCGGCTGTGCGTCCGTGAGACCGGCTAAGCCGGTCTCCGCCCGGCAGAGTGCGGAGTGCACGAAAAGCCCGGGTCACCGGAGCGGGCCCGGCACGGCCGACCCGGTGGAGAGGCTCTATCTGCCGAAGGCCAGGGACCTCCGGGATGCCCGGGGGACCTTCGCCACGGTGGCTCAGGTGCTCGGTTCCGGCGAGCGGGTCATGCTCGTAGCCTGCTCTATCCCTCAGTGTCTGGCCGGGCTGCGAGAGCAGGCCGGCCTGCGTGACCTATGGAGCGAGGAGGTACGGTGCGCAGGACGGGGGAGCAGCAGGGAAGATCTCGACCGCTTGGTATCAGCCCGGGTGGCCATGACCGAGTGGGAGGTCGCCGGCAGCGTCTACGAGGTTGCCGCTCCTTGGGAGCACCTGGTGGCGCTCGCCCCTCCTTTTCGGGCAGGCCACGTGGCCCTCCTACGTAGGGCCGAAAAGGAGAACCACGTCGTTCATCTGTGCTACGGCCAAGCGGAGAGGGAGGCGACGGCCCGTATCCTGCGCTACCTGGTGCACCCACGTTTCGCGATGGTGTGTCTGTATCGCGCCATGCAGGAAGGGGGGCGGACCCAAGCGAGGCTCTTCACGCGCGCCGCCGAGATAGGTTGGCAGGAAGCAGAATTGGTCCTCACCTGGACGGACCTCGAGCGCGCCGCTTCGATCCTTGACGAACTGGGTGTCGAACGGCTTTCTTCGGGAGAAGCTAAACTAGAAGCACGCAGCATCTCCGCCTACGCCCTCGCGGAGGCGGACTACGAGGAGTGTGCGAGGCTTTGTCTGATCCTGTGAAAACTACTCAGCCCGCAGTTTCCCACGCTCGCGAGGCGGCGTCGAGCGCGGAGGAGGTCGTTGCCCGGCACCGGGCGCTGCTCGACGGGCTGTTCGGCAAGATCGAGCAGTACAATCCGGGGTTCGACCGCGACCTGTTGACCCGCGCGTTCGAGGTGGCCGCCGTCCAGCATGACTCTCAAGTGAGGGCCAGCGGAGAAGCCTACCTCAACCACCCGGTGGGCACGGCGTCCATCTGTGCCGACCTGGGGCTTGACAACGCGACCCTCGCGGCGGCCCTCCTGCACGACGTAGTCGAAGACACCGGGATGCCCATCGAGGCAGTGCGGCAAGATTTTGGGGACGAGGTGGCTCTGCTGGTGGACGGGGTGACAAAGCTGTCACAGATGTCCTTCAGCACCGTGGAGGAGGAGCAGGCCGAGAACATCCGCAAGATGATCGTAGCCATGGCCAAGGATATCCGGGTGATCCTTATCAAGTTGGCCGACCGCCTCCACAACATGCGCACGCTTGGCTATCTGGGTAAAGAGAAGCAGATCCAGAAGGCCAGGGAGACCCTGGAGGTCTATGCGCCCCTTGCGCACCGGCTCGGTATCGAGTCCATCCGGTGGGAACTCGAAGATCTGGCCTTCGCGACCCTCCACCCGCGCAAGTACGCGGAGATCCAGCACATGGTGGCTCAACGCCGCGCGGACCGCGAACGCGACATGGAAGAGGCGAGGGCCATCCTTTCCCGAGAGCTGGCGGCGGTCAACATCGAGGGCGAGATAGCCGGACGCGCCAAGCACTTCTACTCCATCTACACCAAGATGGTACGACGCGGCAAGGAGTTCAACGAGATCTACGACCTCATCGCCCTGCGGGTGCTTGTCGACTCGGTGAGAGACTGCTATGCAGTCCTCGGTATCATCCACTCACTGTGGAAGCCTGTGCCGGGGCGCTTCAAGGACTACATCGCCATGCCCAAGTTCAACATGTACCAGTCGCTTCACACGACGGTCATGGGTCCACAGGGCAAGCCGCTCGAGATACAGATCCGGACGAAGGAGATGCACGAGACCGCGCAGTACGGCATCGCCGCCCACTGGATGTACAAGAAGGGAGGCCGCTTTTCCCAGCGCGACGATGCCCACGTGGAGAAGTTGCAGTGGCTGCGACAGATCATGGAGTGGCAGTCGGAGACCAAGGATCCCGGCGAGTTCATGGAATCCCTGCACATCGATCTCTTCCGCGACGAGGTGTACGTTTTCACGCCCAAGGGCGACGTCAAGAGTCTGCCGGCGGGCTCGACTCCCGTCGATTTTGCGTATGCCATCCATACCGACGTGGGGCATCGCTGCGTAGGAGCCAAGGTCGACGGGCATATCGTGCCCCTGACCTACAAGCTGCAATCGGGCGACATCGTCGAGGTGCTCACCTCCAAGACCGCTCAAGGACCTTCGCGCGATTGGCTCCAGTTCGTGGCCAGTTCGGGCGCGCGCAACAAGATCAGGCAGTGGTTCAATCGGGAACGCCGGGAGGATTCCGAGCACCTGGGCCGCGAAGCCCTTCTGGAGGCCTTCCGCAAACAAGGGCTTCCGGCTCAGCGGCTGATCGGCTCGGACATCTTGAGCGAGATCGTCAAAGAGGCAGGCTTCGCGAAGAAGGAGGATTTCTTCATCGCGGTCGGGTCTGGGAAGCTCAGCGCGCAGCACATCGTCCAGCGTGTCATCCAAGGTCTCAACCGCGAGGGGGAAGTCGCGGCTCTCTCCGTGCCCGAAACAGTCACGAGGGAGCTCAAGGGCGTACCCTCGGCCCACCAGTTGGGGATCAGGGTCGACGGTATCGACGATGTGGCCGTGCGGCTGCCCCAGTGCTGCCGGCCGGTGCCCGGCGACGACGTCGTGGGGTACATCTCCCTGGGCCGCGGCATCACGATCCACCGCCGGGATTGCCCCAACGTGAAGGCACTGGAGAAGAACCCGGAGCGCTTCGCCCGCGTCGAGTGGGACACCGAGGCGAAGGCGCCGCTACGCGTCGAGGTGCAGATAGAAGCGTACGACCGCACCCATCTGCTCGAGGATATCTCCCGCACTCTGAGTGAAAGCGGCATCAGCATCATCGCCGCCCAGATCACCACAGCCCGGAACAACATGGTAAAAGACCGCTTCGTCTTCGATGTGCCGGGGATCGACTATCTCGAGACCGTGCTGCAGAGGATCCGCCGCATCGACACCGTGTATGACGCGTACCGGGTCACTCCCCATTAGGCGCCGGGTTACGGCGGGCGAAGCCCGGCCCTGCCGCGGACAGTGGGACCGCTCCCTCTGGTAGAATCTCGCCTCATGAAGATACTCTGTGCCCCGGTAGGGGTGAATCAGGCGAACTGCTATCTGGTGTACGACGATGAACGTCGCGCCTGCGCCGTCGATCCGGGGGACGAGCCGGACCGTCTCCGACAGATCATCGAGAAGGAATCCCTCGTCGTGGAGGCGATCCTGGTCACTCACGGTCATTTCGACCACATCGGAGGGGTCAAGGGCCTGGTGGAGACCGTCGGGGCGCCGGTGTACTGCGGAGCCGAGGTGGCGCCGGTGTTGCGGGGTCTCGAGGAGTGCCCGCCTTTCGGACACCGCATGCATGCGGTGGACGCATCGACCGTGAAGGTCGTCGGAGATGGCGACATGCTGGAGGTGGGGAGCCTCTCGGTCAAAGTCATCAGTACCCCTGGGCATGCTCCGGGTTCGCTCACGTTCGAGATAGACGGCTACCTCTTCTGCGGCGACCTTATCTTCTACCGCTCCGTGGGAAGGACCGATCTCCCCGGCGGGGATTTCACCACCCTCCTCGCTTCCGTCGAGAAGCTCGCGAGGCTCTATCCGGCATCGACCCCCGTCCTTCCGGGTCACCAATGGTCGACCACTTTGGGCGAGGAGCTGGCTGAGAACCCGTTCCTCCGGGGTCTGAAGGTCTATGACTGAGCCGCTCAGCGCCCCGAAGGGCACCTACGACATCCTCCCCGAAGACCAGCCGCTGCGACGCCGGGTCATAGACCGGGCCGAGGACGTCTTCGGGCGGTATGGCTACAGCCGGATCGACACGCCTATGTTCGAGGACACCAGGCTCTTTTCCAGAGGTGTGGGAGAGTCCACGGATATCGTGCGCAAGGAGATGTACACCTTCCAGGATCTGGGGGGACGGAGCATGACGCTGCGTCCCGAAGGCACGGCTCCTGTGGCCCGCGCCTACGTCGAGCATGGGATGCACACCCTGCCGCAGCCGGTGAAGCTCTACTATCACAGCCCCATGTTCCGGTACGAGAGCCCTCAGTCGGGGCGCTACAGGCAGCATTACCAGTTGGGCGTCGAAGCGTTCGGCTCCGCGGCGCCGGAGATGGATGCCGAGGTCATCGGAGTGTTGGCGACCCTGTACCGGGAACTAGGGCTTCAGGGCCTCGATCTAAGGCTCAACTCGATGGGCTGTAGGGAGTGCCGGCCGGCATATTCGGTCCTTCTGCGCGAGTACCTGGACGAACATGCGGACGCCTTCTGCCCCGAGTGCGGCGAACGGGCCCGTTTGAACCCGCTGCGCACCTTCGACTGCAAGGTACCGGGGTGCCGGAGCGCCTTGGAGGTCGCTCCCCGTCTTACCGAGCACCTGTGCCCGGCGTGCGCCGCGCACCACGTCCGGGTCCAGGAGGGCCTCGCGATGCAGGGCCTCACGTTCATGACCGATCACACTCTGGTCCGAGGTATGGACTACTACACGCGCACGACGTTCGAATTCCAGTCGTCGTTGCTGGGGGCGCAGTCCGGGGTGGGGGGAGGAGGCCGATACGACGACCTGGTGGAGGCCATAGGCGGTCCGCCCACCCCAGGCGTCGGTTTTGGCACCGGCGTCGAGCGCATCGTCCTCGCTTTGTCGCGCTGCGGGGTGACTCCCCCGCCGCCTCGGAGGCCGGTGGTGTATCTGGTGGCTTTGAACGGCGACGCGCGCCGGGCGGTGTTCGCCCTGGCGCACGAGCTGCGCGCCCGCGGGGTGGCGGCCGATCTCGACTACATGGCTCGGAGCCCCAAGGGCCAGATGAAGCAGGCCGGCCGCAGCGGTGCCCGGTATGCGTTCATCATCGGTGAAGAGGAACTCATCGGCGGGGCCGTGACGGTGCGAGATCTATCGTCAGGGGAGGAGAGATCCCTGGAGAGCGCAGAGGCGCTCTCTCTGGCCCTGGCCGCGGTGACCGGCGTCTGACCGCGTCGATACATACAAAACGAGCAAAGGACCGACCTTGGCATACAGAGACGAATGGTGCGGGAACATCGGCGAAGAGGCCGTTGGCCGCCGGGTGAGGGTCGCCGGCTGGGTGCACCGCAGGCGCGACCACGGCGGCTTGATCTTTGTCGACCTGCGTGATCGCGCCGGCATCGTGCAGCTTGTCTTCGAGGAAGAGACGGGGCCGTCGGTGCACTCCCAGGCGCAGAGTCTGCGGAGCGAGTTCGTGATCTCAGCGGCAGGCAAGGTGGTCGCCCGCTCTCCGGAGCGCGTGAACCCGAACCTGGCGACGGGGGCGGTCGAGATCGTGGTGGACGAGCTCGACATCCTGGCTGCTTCGGACACCCCGCCGTTCCCGCCCGAAGACGATGTCGATGTCGACGAGACCCTGAGGCTCAAGTACCGCTATATCGACCTTAGACGGCCGCGCATGTTCCGCAATCTGCTGCTCAGGCACCAGGTGGTCCAGACCGTCCGGCGCTACCTGGGAGAGCAGGGGTTCATCGAGGTGGAGACCCCGATCCTGACAAAAAGCACCCCAGAAGGCGCGCGCGACTTCCTGGTGCCCAGCCGTCTTCGTCCGGGGGAGTTCTACGCCCTGCCGCAGTCGCCGCAGTTGTTCAAGCAGTTGCTCATGATCGGGGGGTTCGAGCGGTACTACCAGATCGCTCGTGCGTTCCGCGATGAGGACCTGCGGGCCGACCGGCAGCCGGAGCACACGCAGATCGACATCGAGATGAGCTTCATCGATGAAGAAGACATCCAGGACGTGGTGGAGGGCATGTTCGTCGCGGCCTTCCGGTCGGCCCTGGACATCGAGATATCCAGACCCTTTCCCCGGCTCACGTACGGCGAGGCCATGGCCCGCTTCGGCAGCGACAAGCCCGATCTGAGGTTCGGCATGGAGATCGTCGATGTCGGCGACCTCGCAGCGACGACGGAATCCCGGGTATTCACCGATACGCTCTCGAGGGGCGGCGTGGTGAGAGGCATACGGGCGGAGGGCGGGGGCCGTTTCTCCCGTAAAGATATCGATGATCTGGCCGCAGAGATCGCCGTCTTTGGGGCCAAGGGGCTGATCCCGGTGTGGATCGAAGAAGTCGGGGTGCGCTCCCCTCTGCAGAAGTCCACCACCCCCGGACAGATGCAGGCGTTGATAGAGCGTTTTGCCGGTCGTCCCGGCGACATCCTGCTTTTCGTGGCCGCCGAGAAGGCTGTGGCCGAGCCCAGTCTGGGAGCGCTGCGCCTGGCTCTGGCCTCCCGCCTAGGGGTCGAGCGGAAGGGGTGGCGGTTCGTCTGGGTGGTCGATTTCCCCATGTTCGAGTACGACGAGCGGGAGAAGCGGCTGCAGGCCCAACACCACCCCTTCACCAAACCAAGGCTGGAGCGCCTAGAGGATCTGCAGGAGAGACCTCTGGAGTTGGGGACGTATGCATATGACCTTGTTCTCAACGGCGTGGAGTTGGGAAGCGGATCACTGAGGATCGCCGATCCACAGTTGCAGAAGGCGGTCTTCACGGCCCTTGGATTGACCGAGGATGAGATCAAGCTGAAGTTTGGATTCCTGGTGGAGGCGATGGATTATGGGATCCCGCCTCTCGGGGGCATAGGCCTGGGACTCGACCGGACGGTCATGCTCATGGCCGGAGAGTCATCCATCCGAGACGTGATCGCGTTCCCAAAGACCGCCAGCGGCTCCTGTCCGCTGACCGACGCACCCTCCAGGGTGGGGGACGACCAACTGCGCGAACTCCGCATCCGGACCTTCTGATCGCAAGGTATCGGCCGGCCGGCTGCCCGTCCTCAAGGTCGGCGGCCTTCCGGACGAATAAGCATGTTGACGGGCGCTTTGCCGGCGAGGGTCTGGACCGGAGGCGCATTGCCGGGCGGGAGGTGGTGTGCTACCCTCTGGGTGCTCGACCTTGTGCGTGATCTGGCTCAAACTTGAGCCAACACATTTCGCTTGGGAGGCTTGTTCGCCTGGACGGCGTATATCCTTTCGGGGACGGCCACCCACCTGCTTCGGCAGGTTCAAGCGCCCGCCAGACACGGCAAGGTGGAGCATTCTTATATAGGAAGGGAAGCGATGTCCGGACGAAGTAGACAGCAGTTTGGCGTCCTTGTCCTGGTTCTACTTCTAGCGCTGACCGTCTGTGGTTGCGGCGGCGGAGGTGAAGAGACCACGACGACCGGTATCCCGGTCGCCACCACCGGCCCCTCCAGCCCCGGCACCACCGTCGCCGACCTCGTGGGGAAGAGCATCGAGCCTACCGAGGACACCCCGGCCGAGTTCGTCGACGCATATGGGGTGCGTCCGATCGTGCTTCTCTTCTATGCGCCGGGCGGCACCGACGACACCAGCGTCTCCGAGGCTGTGGACGGCCTCTCCTCGTCGTTCGACAATTACCTGTTCCTGATCTACGACTACAAGACGCCGGAGGCCTACGGAGACCTTCCTTCGCTGCTGCAGGTCGGGTACCCTCCAGAGCTGATCCTTATCGACAGAGAAGGGGTCATCCAAGGGATATGGAACGGCTACGTCGACGAGGGCACTATGAACCAAGCTCTTGTGAATCTCGACCGGATGTAGCGGTCTGCGCCGGCACAGGACGCTGCGCAAAAGACTCGTTTCAAAATGAAGCTTCGTCGCAAGGGACGAGCCGGGCGGACGCGAGAGGAGGGAGCAGGGAGCGTGAATCGCGGCGCTATTTGCGCGACCGAGGACGCGCTGTCGTGCCGTCGGGCGCGCATCGGGCGGTCACCGCTTCATTTTAGAAGGAGTTCTAAGGCCGGTTTTCCCGGCCTTTTGTGTACATGAAGGGGCGGACGTTGGCCGTCGACAAGCAGGCCGGAGTGGAGGAGAGGGGCGTTCTGGTCGGCATCAGCGGAGGTGTCGACAGCGCCGTAGCGGCCCTGCTGCTGAAAGAGGAGGGGTACCGGGTCACCGGTGTGACTCTCCGCCTGTGGAGCGATCCCGCCTCCGTCGATCGACGGACCGCGTGTTCGGTAGAAGCGTTGGAGCACGCGAAGAGCGTGGCCGCGACCCTGGGGATCCCTCATCTGATCGTGGACGCTTCTGAGGCCTTCCAGGCAGCGGTGGTGCGGTACTTCATACAAGAACACGAAGGCGGGCGCACTCCCAACCCTTGTGTCAAGTGCAACTCTCGCTTCCGTTTTGGGCTCTTTTCAGATATCGCCCGCCGGGAGGGTTTGGCCCATATCGCGACCGGTCACTACGCGCGCATGATCGGTGATCCGCCCGGCCTGGCCCGCGGCGTGGACCCGGGCAAGGACCAGTCCTACGTGCTGGCTGAGGTGGCGCCGGAGCTTCTCAGGCAGTGCATCTTTCCACTGGGCGGCATGAGGAAGGCCGCGGTCAAGGCCCGGGCGGAGAAGGCCGGGCTCGCCGGGCGCGTGGTCCCGGAGAGCCAGGAGATATGTTTCATCCCCGACCATGATCACCGCCGGTTCTTGAAGGAACGTCTCGGGGAGCGGCCGGGGGCGCTGGTCGACGGCGCCGGCCGGAGGCTCGGGAAGCATTCGGGCGTATACAACTTCACCATCGGTCAACGAAAACGGTTGGGGATCGCCGGCGCCGGACCTCTGTACGTGACCGAGGTGATCGGGGAGCGGGGGGAGGTGGTGGTCGGACCGGCCGCGAAGCTGGCCGTGGGGAGTCTCGAGATCGGTGACGCCGTTCACCATCGCGCTGCCGCCGGTGAGAATCTCACGGTCCAGTGGCGCTCCAGTGGGGATGCCCTACCGGCGCGCTTAGCCGGTCCACGGACCATCCTTTTGGACCGGCCGGCGATGGCGGTCTCGCCCGGCCAGACCGCGGTGCTGTACGACGGAGACATGGTCGTGCTGGCGGGTACGATACTATCCACCAGGCCGTGGCCCGGATCAGCTCACCGATCCACCTGAAGGGCCGCGAATAGGGCCTGTGGTATAGTCGTGCAGTCCAGCGCTCACCAGAAAGGGGCTTGACATGGAGTGGGATGGCGATGCCATCATGAAGATCGCCATCGGCGTCTTCTTCGTGCTTTTCGGGGTGGGGATCGCGTATGCGCTTTTCCGTCTCGGCGCCGTCTTCAAGCGGTTGAGCGGCATACTCGCCGATGCGAACACACAGGTGTTGCCGTTGCTCACGCGCATCGAGACTACACTCGACAACGTCAATGCCGAGCTCGGGAAGGTCGACGACATCACGGGTTCGGTGGCGGGTATCGTGAAGACCGCGGAGCAGACCACCACGGCCGTGCAAGGAGCCGTAGCCAAGCCTCTGAAATGGGTCGCGGGCGTGGCGGCAGGAGTGAGTGAAGGAGTAAGGTCGTTCTTCAGGACTGGAACAAGGAAGGAGAGATGATGGGCACGTTTCGGTCATTGATCGTTCTGGCCACCGGGGCGGCGATCGGAGGGGCGGTATTGATCGCCTATCGCATATCGCAAGAAACGGGCAAGCCGCTCCAGGAAGCGTTCTCCGACGTTCCGGCCGAGGCGCAGCGCATCCTCGCCGATATCAAGGGCCGAGCCACCGAGGCTATCGATCGCGGGCGTGAGATGTATGTAGAGAAGCAGCAGGAGATGCAGGAGAGACTGGGCGAGGATGACGCCGTTCTGTAAGGACTCTGATCGCCGGCTTGGTGAGTGAATCTCGCGACATCGTCACGCTCAGCATCGGGCGGGGCGCTTCGGCGTTGCCCGTGATCCGCGTGCTCATAGGCGGGATGGCCTCTCGCAACGACCTTCCCCTCGACCGGCTTGACGACGTGATACTGGCGGTGGAGTCTTTGCTGGCGGAGGAATCGGAAGTGGGAAGCGAGCTGGTTCTGGAGGTGTGCCGTTCAGACGCCGGGTTCCGGGTCTGCCTGGGAGGCTTGGAGAACCAGAGAGTGAAGGCCGCGCTGCTGGGGACCGGGCCGTTTCGACCCCGCGAGGGGTGCCCGCTCGATGTGCGCCTGCTGGTCGGTTCCCTGGTGGAAAGCTTCAAGGTGATCGAGACGGGACCTGCTTCGTTCGCGGTCGAGATGGAGAAGCAGGCATCCTAGGTGTTGGACGTGGATAGAGACAGACCGGGTGGTCGTCAGGCTGTACCGGCGGCCCGGTATGGCGAGCGACCGGAGTCGCTATCGGAGCGGGAGTTGCTTCGGCGGCTCAAGGAGCAGGGCGATCTTGCCGCCCGCGAAGAGCTCATCACCCGCTATCTGCCCTTGGTGAAGAGTCTCGCCAGACGATTCGCCTCGCGCGGCCAGCCGGTCGAGGACCTGATCCAGGTGGGGTCTATCGGTCTGATCAAGGCGATCGATCGCTTCGATCTGGGCAGGGGCGTGGAGCTCTCTACGTATGCCACTCCCACCATCATGGGGGAGATCAAGCGGTATTTCCGTGACAAGGGCTGGGCGGTGAAGGTGCCGCGGGCCCTGCAGGATCTGAATGTGCGGCTCAACCGGGTGATCGAACAACTGACCGTCGAACTGCGCCGTTCGCCGACCATCGCCGAACTGGCCACGGCGACCGGGGTGAGCGAAGAAGAAGTAGTCGAGGCGCTGGAGAGCGGCCGGGCCTACAGCTCGGTCTCGATCTTTTCCGGGGGGACGGGCGAGGACGACGAGTCCCTCGAGCTGCTGGACTATCTGGGAAGTGAGGAGGAAGCCTACGAGGTTTTCGAGCAGCGGCGCGTGCTGGCGCCGGCCATGGCCCGTCTCGATCCTCGCGAGCGACTCATCCTGCACCTTCGCTTTTTTGAGGGCATGACGCAGACCCAGGTGGCGGCCCGCGTGGGTATCTCTCAGATGCACGTGTCGCGCTTGATCAGGAAGTCCATCGACAACCTGCGCAGGTACATGACTGAAGACGAGGCCCTGGCCGAATCCGCCGGGGGGAGAGACGAGGTCTGACCCTTGAAGACGGCCGAACTGCGGAAGATGTTTCTGGACTACTTCGTCGAGCGCGGGCACCTCCTGATAGCGAGCGCCCCACTCGTTCCGTACAAAGACCCCTCGGTGCTCTTGACGACGGCGGGCATGCAGCAGTTCAAACCCTACTTCATGGGCCTGGCGGAGCCGCCGTGCAGACGGCTGACCAGCGTGCAAAAGTGCTTTCGAACATCCGACATCGACAAGGTCGGGCTGACCGCGCGGCATTGCACCTTTTTCGAGATGTTGGGCAACTTCTCCGTGGGCGACTATTTCAAAGAAGGGGCGATCCACTACGCGTGGGAGTTCTCGCTCGACTACCTGGGTCTGGACCCCGGCCGCCTGTGGATCTCGTACTTCGAGGGTGACGAGGCCATCGAGCCCGACGAGGAGGCGGTGGCCCTCTGGGCTGGGGTGGGAGTGCCGAAAGAGCGCATGGTCGGACTGCCCCGCAGCGCCAATTTCTGGGGGCCGGTCGGTCCGAGCGGGCCCTGTGGACCGTGCTCGGAGTTGTACTACGATCGCGGGGCCGAATACGGGTGCGGCCGCCCTGACTGCCGGCCGGGCTGTGATTGCGACCGGTACGTCGAGTATTGGAACCTGGTCTTCACGGGCTACAACATGGACGAGAACCAGGTCTTGTCCCCGCTCCCGGCGCAGAACATCGACACCGGGATGGGTCTCGAGCGGGTGGCCGCTCTCAAACAAGGCGTCTCGTCCGTGTTCCTGACCGATGTCTTCAAGCCGCTCATAGAGCTGGGGGAGGAGATAGCCGGTGTGCCTTTCGGAAAAGACGCGGATGTGGACGTGGCCCTGAGAGTGCTCGCCGATCACTCGCGGGCGATGGCGTTCCTGGTGGCCGATGGAGTGCTTCCGAGCAACGAGGGGCGGGGGTACGTCCTGCGGCGGGTCATCCGGCGGGCCGCTCGATTCAGTCGTTCGGCAGGTATGGAGCCGCCGTTCCTACGACGCTTCGCCGAAAGGGCCATCGAGCTGATGGGCGGCGTGTATCCCGAGCTCGTCGACCGACGGGAGACCATCCTACGCGTGGCGCACACGGAGGAAGAGAGATTCAACCGGACGCTCGACCAGGGTCTGATCCTGGTCGAGGAGGCCGTCTCCCGGGCGCTGGAGGAGGGGACACGGCGGTTCCCAGGGAGCGTGGCCTTCATGTTGCACGACACCTACGGCTTCCCTGTGGAGGTGACACGGGAGATCGTCGAAGAGCGGGGTCTCACGTTGGATCTGGGGGAGTTCGAGGCCGCTATGGAGACGCAGCGCCAGCGTGCGCGCAGCGCGCAGAAGGGTGGCGACGCTCTGCAGGAGGTGATCGTCCGCTTCGCCAGGGATACGGTGCATGCCACCGAGTTCCAGGGTTACGAGCGTGAAGACCTCTACACGGTCGTGGAGAACGTAGAGTCGCTCGATGACGGACGGATCGTCCTGGCGCTGCGGGAGAGTCCTTTCTACGCCGAGATGGGGGGCCAGACGGCGGATACGGGCCTCATCGAGTCCGATGAGGGCAAGGCCGCCGTCGAGGACGTGCAGCAGCACGGCCGGGTGCAGGTCATCGTGGCCCGTCTCATCGACGGCCGGATCGAAGCCGGGACCCGGGTCAAAGCCACGCTTTCCTCCGGCTATCGGCATGATGTGGCCGCCAATCACACCGCCACCCACCTGCTCCACTACGCCCTGCGGGCCCGTCTGGGGAAAGACGTCACCCAGGCCGGCTCATCGGTACGCGCCGACAAGTTCCGGTTCGACTTCGCCTACCATGAGCCTCTGGGTCCGGAACGGCTCGCCGAGATCGAGGAGCTGGTCAACCGGCGGATCGTAGAGAACCACCCCGTGCGCACTTTCACGACGAGTCTTGACCATGCGCGCGACTTGGGTGCTATGGCCCTCTTCGGCGAGAAGTACGAGGACTTCGTCCGGGTCGTCGAGATCGACGACTTCAGCCGGGAGCTGTGTGGGGGCACGCACGTGGGGTCGACCAGCGAGATAGGGATCTTCAAGATCCTTTCGGAGGGGAGCGTAGGAGCGAACGTCCGTAGGATAGAAGCGATCACGGGACGGGCCGCAGTCGCCTATTTTCGCGAAAGGGACCGGATCGTGACCCGCGCGGCGGCGGCTCTGGGCACGACCGAGGGGGAGATACTCGGAGCCCTCGACAGGCTCCAGGCCCGGGTGGAGAGCCTCGAGACGGAGGTGAAGGGCCTGCTCTCGGAGAACGCGAAGGACACCGTTCCTGCCCTGGTGGCCGGAGCCGCTCGGTACGGGGAGGTCTCCATCGTGGCCGAGGTCGTCGGCGCCCGCGATATGGACCATCTGCTGTCACTTGTGGACCAGGTCCGGGATCGGATACGCCCGGGAGTGGTGATACTGGGGGCGGCGCTCCAGGGCAAAGGGGCCTTGGTGGTGAGCGCGACTCCTGGTCTGAACGGTATCGATGCGGGGGCGATAGTCAAGTCGGCCGCGCGGGAGTTCGGTGGCGGTGGCGGCGGGACCGCCCAGCTCGGACGGGGAGGAGGAGGGGACCCGAGCAGGCTGGGCGAGGCGGTCTCCGCTGCTCGAATCGCCGTCGTCAACGGTCTAGGCGTCTGAGTGCGGATCCTAGGAATAGACCTGGGTCGTAGCCGCACCGGGATCGCGCTGTCGGATCCCGTGGGGTTGACATGCCGTCCTTTTGGTATTGTGGCCGAACGAGATGAGGCCGGGCTGATCGCGAAGATCGCGGCCATAGTGCGGGAGGAAGAGGTGGGGCAGATAGTCATAGGCCTGCCGCGGCCGCTTTCGGGAGGGACCAACCGGCAATTGGAGAGCGTGTTGTCGTTTTCGGAACGTCTGCGGCGACAGTCCTCGGTGCCGGTCGTGATGTGGGACGAGCGTTTCACCACCAAGCTGGCGGAGGCAGGCCGGCCGAAGGGCGAGGCGCAGGACGCCGTGGCCGCCTGTTACATGCTCCAGAGCTATTTGGACGCCGCCCGCGGCGATAGCACGGAGGAAACGTAGGCGCATGGAGGACTGGTATCCACGACCCGGGGGCGGCGAAGGACGGCTGCGTCCGCAGAGATATCGCACGATACGCCGCTGGACTACGCGCCTGGTGGTCGTCGGCGCCTTCCTCGGCTTCGTGGTCGGCGTGACCTACTTCGTCACTTGGAGCCTGGATTGGTACCACGAGCGCTCGACCACGACCACGACCGAGGTCGCGCATGGGCCCGCGGTCACGGTCACCGTGGACCCGGGGATGACCGCCACCGAGATCGGCCGGTTGCTCGAGGAGAAGAAGGTCATCGGCTCGTCGGCGGCTTTCGTCGATCTCGTGAAGAAGAGGGGCAGCGAGAACGATCTACGTCCCGGCATCTACCAGTTCTATGAAGAACAGCCCCTCCTGGAGGTCGTCGACATGCTCGAGCGGGGTGAGGGATCGCCCAGTTTCAAGATCATGATCCCGGAGGGATTGGCGGTGAGCCAGATCGGTGAGCTGTTGAAAGACGACGGGTCCATCGACGGAGCCGAGTACGTAGAGCTGTGTGCAAAGCCCGAGAAGTTCGTCGTTCCCGAGATAGGGGGCACCACCCCGAAGATAACCACGCTCGAGGGCCTGCTCTTCCCGAGCACGTACTATCTCCTCAAAGGCGACGGAGCCACCGAACTGATCGGGGCTCAACTGAAGGGCTTCCGGGAGAAGACGGCGTCGTTACCCTGGGAGGACGCCGAGGAGTTGGGCATGACGCCCTACGAGGTCGTGATCGTCGCCTCGCTCATCGAAAAGGAAGCGAGCGTCGCCGAGGAGAGGGCCAAGATCGCGGCCGTCATCTACAATCGCATCAAGGCGGATATGACCTTGGGCATCGATGCGACCGTGCGCTATGCGGTCGACAAGTGGACCGGCGACCTCACCGCCGAAGACCTGGCCACCGATTCTCCTTACAACACGCGGCTGGTGAAAGGACTTCCACCCACGCCTATCTCGAACCCGGGCATCGCGGCGCTCGAGGCGGCTCTTGAGCCGGCCGACGTCGACTACCTCTACTATGTCCTCAGCGACACTGAGGGACACCACTTCTTCACGGCCTCATACGAGGAATTCCTCAAGGCCAAGGAGAATCAACCGGACCAGTAGCCCGGCTGCCGGCCGGCGCAGCCGCCGAGCCACGGGAACCGCGGGGAGCCGGCCCACCAATGTCCGACCTTGGTATCAGGCGCGCAACCCTGAGGTGCGATAGTCTCCATGTCCACGGTGCAAAGACCGGTGCCGGAGGAGGTTCCGATGCACGAACGAGAATCTACGATCACGGCGAGCACGGGTCTGGTGGGAGTGATGGGACACCCTGTCGGCCATTCCTTGTCTCCCCGTCTCCATAACGCCGCGTTCAGGGCCCAGGACGTCGACATGGTCTATCTGGCCTTCGACGTCCCGCCGGAGCTTCTCACGGATGCCTTCCGGGGGATCCGCGCTCTGGCCATGCGCGGGGTCAATATCACCCTTCCTCACAAAGAGGCCGTCTTGGAGTTGGTGGACGACGTAGACCCGCCGGCGGCCCGCGTGGGAGCCGTCAATACGGTGGTGAACGACGGTCGGCGCCTCATCGGCTACAACACCGATGTCGCCGGCTTCTCCGAGGCGCTCAGGACGGTGCTGCCCAATGGCGCTCGGGGTTCGCGTTGCGTAGTGGCCGGCGCCGGAGGCGCAGCCCGGGCGGTCCTCGCCGCGCTCGTCGCTGAGGGCGCTACGCGCGTGTCGGTCTTCAACCGCACTTTCGAGCGCGCGGTGGCACTGTGCCGGGCGGCGACCACGTGGGGTACGACCGAGTGCGAGGCCGTATCTGAGACGCGACTGCGGGCCGTCGCCCCGAGCGCCGACGTACTCGTGAATGCCACTTCCGTAGGGTTGGCAGCGGAGGTCAAGGACTTGCCGGTGCCTGTCGATATTCTGCACAGCGGCCTCGCTGTGATCGATCTGGTGTACGGAAAGGGCCCGACCCGGCTCGTTCAAGTGGCTCGAGCGCACGGGGCACGGGCTGTGGACGGCATCGAGATGCTCCTGATGCAGGCGGGGCAGGCCTATCGATTGTGGACGGGCAATGAGCCGCCCATGGATGTCATGAGGGCGAGTCTTGAGCACGAAGAAGGGTGACGGATCGTCTATGCAGGCTGCGCGAGAGGAGAAACTGCAGCACAGGAAGCTGTACGGCAGGCGGACGGGGGAGATACTCGTCGACATGGGAGCTCTTACCACCGAGCAGGTCGACGCGGCCCTTGCCGAGCAACTGGAATCGCATGAGCGCATCGGGGAGATCGCCCTCGCGAAGGGCTGGATCACAAAGGGCCAACTCGTAGAAGCGCTGGGCAAGCGCATGGGGGTCAAGTACCTCGATCTGGCAGGCGCTACCGTCGATCCGGTGGCGGCGGACCTCATCTCCGAGAAGGAAGCCCGGAGGTATGCGGCCGTCCCCGTCGCTTTCGTCAACGAGCACACGTTGCTCGTCGCGATGGCCGACCCTTCGAACATCGTCGCGATCGACGACCTGAGGATCCTGACCGGGTTCGACATCGAACCGGCGATCGCCAGCGCAGAAGACATCAACGTCATGCTGGCCAACCTTCGCCGCGCCGAAGACGGCATCTCCGAAGATCTGGACACTCGGTCCATCCCCGGGGACGAAGAGACCACCTCGGTCGAACTGCGCGACATCAGAGAGCAGGTCGACGCGGCGCCGGTGGTCAAGCTGGTCAACGGCATCATCGCTCGGGCGGCCGACGAATCAGCGTCGGACATCCACTTCGAACCGCAGGCCAAAGATCTCCTGATCCGGTTCCGCCACGATGGCGTTCTGCACGAGATAATGACCATCCCGAAGCGATTGCAGGCCGGGGTGCTCTCTCGCCTGAAGATCATGGCCGACCTCGACATAGCCGAGCGGCGCGTCCCCCAGGACGGCCGCATCGGGCTGGTGGTCAGCGGCCGTCCCATCGACATGAGGGTCGCGTCGTTGCCGACCGTCTACGGGGAAAAGATCGTCATCCGTCTCCTGGACCGCTCGAACGTCATGCTCCGGCTCGAGGACCTGGGCTTTTCCGAGACCGCCTTGGTGCGGTACACGCGCTCCTACACTAAGCCGTACGGCGCTGTGTTGGTGACGGGTCCCACCGGTTCGGGCAAGTCGACCACGTTGTACGGGACCCTCAATATCCTCAACACCTCCGAGAAGAACATCATCACCGTGGAAGACCCGGTCGAGTACCGCCTGGCCCGTATCAACCAGGTGCAGATCAACCCGAAAGCCGGACTGACCTTCGCGTCGGGGCTCCGGTCGATCCTCCGCTGTGACCCCGATATCATCATGGTGGGCGAGATCCGAGACCGAGAAACGGCTCAGATAGCGGTCGAGTCGGCCCTCACCGGCCACCTGGTCCTCTCCACCCTCCACACCAACAATGCTCCTGGGGCGCTCTCGCGGCTGACCGAGATGGGGGTCGAGCCTTTCCTCACGGCGTCCGCGGTCGATTGTGTGATCGCGCAGCGCTTGGTGCGCAGGTTATGCGAGTACTGCAAAGAGTCGTACCCAGTGACGCGCGAGATGCTCGAACGCCTCGATTTTCCTGAGAAGGTGGTCGAGAACTGGAAGGACATCACCTTGTACCGGGCCGTGGGCTGCGCGCGCTGCAACCACACCGGCTACAAAGGGCGCATGGGGATCTACGAGGTCATGACGGTGAGCGAAGCCATCGAGAGGCTTATCGTCGAGCGGAAGAGTGCCGATGAGATTATGCGGGTGGCGGAAGCGGAGGGGATGATCACCCTCCGGCAGGATGGCCTCGAACGGGTCGTGCAGGGACTGACGAGCATCGAAGAGATCTCCCGGGTCATCGTGTAGGACCGCTCAAAAACGACGGGCAAGGGGCGAGAAGGGTGGACATAGGCGGAATCCTCAAAGAAGTGATCGATAAGGAAGCATCGGACCTGCATCTGGCGGTGGGCGTGCCCCCGGTGGTCCGAATCGACGGACGTCTTGAGAAGCTGGACTATCCCGTCTTGACCGCCGGCGACAGCCGGGAGCTGATCTACAGCATCCTTTCCCAGGATCAACGGCAGAAGCTCGAGACCGAGTGGGAAGTCGACTTCTCCTATGCCCTGTACGGCATGGGCCGCTTTAGAGTGAACGCGTGTTTTCAGCGGGGCACGCTCAGCGCCGCTTTCCGCCTGATACCGACTGCCATAAAGACCATCGACGATCTGGGCCTGCCGAAGGTGCTACACACGTTCAGCAGCAAGCCGCGTGGGTTCATTCTCGTGACCGGCCCTACAGGCTCAGGCAAGTCCACCACCCTCGCCGCGATCATCGACGAGATCAATGAGAGCCGGTGCGACCACATCGTGACTATCGAGGATCCGATCGAGTTCCTGCACCGCCACAAACGGTGTGTCGTGAACCAGAGAGAAGTGGGCAGTGACACCAAGGCGTTCCCGACGGCGCTGCGCTCTGCCCTGCGGCAGGACCCGGACGTCATCTTGATAGGCGAGATGCGCGACCTGGAGACCATCCAGATCGCTCTGACCGCCGCGGAGACCGGGCATCTGGTGTTCGCGACCCTTCATACCCAAGACTGCCCGCAGACGATAGACCGGATGATCGACGTCTTTCCGCCCCACCAACAGGAGCAGATCCGGGTGCAGATAGCGGCTACGCTGGAAGGGGTCGTCACTCAGCAGCTGTTACAGAATGCCGGCGGCAAGGGCCGTACGGTGGCCTGCGAGGTCCTGATCTGCACCCCGGCGACACGCAACCTCATCCGTGAAGGCAAAACCCATCAGCTTTACACGGTGATGCAGACGGGCACCCAGCACGGGATGCAGACGATGAACTCGTGTCTCGCCGATTTGGTGCGACGCGGTCACATCACCAAGGAACTGGCCATCCGGCGTTCGTCGGTCCCCGACGAGCTCGAGCGCCTTCTTCTCATGGGGGCGGCCTGAGACGGCGATCTGCGGCCTGGGACGGCGACCTGCGGTGGAGACGGTCACCAAAGGGGCGGGGAGCGCCGGTGCGCGCTTCAGGCCTCGCCTCTAGTGGTCGATACTAGGAGAAATACGCAAACTGCTCTACGGAGCGTAAAAGAGGAGTAAAGCGGAGTGGCGACCTACACATATACGGCTAAGCGCGAGCGGGGCGCACCGTTCAGCGGAGAATTGGTTGCCGACAGCAAGGCGGCGGTGGTCGCGCAGTTGCGTCGCAAGGGCCTGACCGTTCTCAAGCTCGAAGAGAAGCGCACCTCGGTCGGTTTGAAGGAGATGCTCGAGAACTCGAAGCGGATCAAGACGCGCGACAAGGCCGTCTTCGCCCGCCAGTTCGCGACCATGATCAATTCTGGGCTTGCCGTACTGCGTGCGCTCTACGTTCTTGAGGAGCAGACCGAGAACTCCCGATTCAAGAAGATAATCGCCGCGGTGCGTGAAGACGTCGAGGCCGGTATGCCGCTTTCCGACGCGATGGAGCGCTATCCGGCGGCTTTCGACCGCCTTTACGTGTCGATGGTGCGGGCCGGCGAAGCCGGCGGCGTGCTCGACCAGACGCTCAACCGGCTGGCGGGGCAGTTGGAGAAAGACGACAGCCTACGCCGGACGATCAAGTCGGCGATGGCATACCCGGTCCTCATCGCCGGGTTCGCCATTCTGGTCATGTTGGGCATGCTGGTCTTCATCATCCCGATCTTCGCCGACATGTACGCCGACCTCGGTGGTGAGCTTCCAGGGCTGACGCAACTGATGATGAACATCAGCAACATGCTCAAAGACTACTGGTTCATCATCTTCCCCGTCCTGGGGATCGTCATCTGGGGAGTGATGAAGCTCAAGAACACCGAACAGGGCCGCCGGTACTGGGACCGCATGAAGCTGAAACTGCCCATGAAACTCGGCCCCGTCATCCAGAAGATCGCGCTGGCGCGCTTCAGCCGCACGCTGTCTACCCTTGTGAGTTCTGGAGTGCCGATCCTTCAGGCGATCGACATAACCGGGAAGACCTCCGGCAACTGGGTGATCGAGGAGTCCATGGTGGACGTCAAGGAGAGCGTGCGCAGCGGAGAGCCGATCGCCAAGCCGTTGTCACGTGTCTCGGTGTTCCCGCCGATGGTCACGCACATGATCTCCATCGGTGAGGAGACCGGCGCCCTTGACGCCATGCTGGGGAAGATCGCCGATTTCTATGAGGACGAGGTGGATGCCGCGGTCAAGTCGTTGACTTCTATCATAGAGCCGATAATGATGCTGTTCGTCGGCGGGTTGGTCGGCCTGATCGTGATCTCCATGTACCTGCCCATGTTCAACATGATGAATCTGGTGCAGTAGCCACGAGGCACCAGCCACGAGGTACAGTCACGAGGTACAGTCACGAGGCAGCCGCTCTTGTGCGGCCGGAGACGGTTCCGGTGATCCGAGGCCGGCGCACTCCGATGGACGTGCGCCGGCCTCTACTCTCCCGAATAAAATCAATGCACGATAATGTGCATTATGTAAAGTAGGAGGCGCGTAGCACCACTCACACCTCGTACTGCAGGAGGCTGAACACCTCGTAGCCTTTCAGCCTCTCCCTCCCCTGAAGGTCGGTCAACTCGATCAGGAAGGCCAGTCCTGCCACTACGCCGCCTGCCTGCTCGACGAGCCGTATCTTCGCCTCAGCTGTGCCACCGGTCGCCAGCAGGTCGTCGTGTATCAGCACGCGCTGGCCGGGCCGGATGGCGTCGGAATGGATCTCCAACGCATCGGTGCCGTATTCCAGGTCGTACTCGCAACGCGTGACGGTCCAGGGCAGCTTGCCGGGTTTGCGCGCGGCGGCGAAGCCTACCCCCAAAGCGTAGGCCAGAGCGGCACCGAGGATGAAGCCCCGGGCCTCCGCCCCAAGGACGAGATCCACCTCCCTCTTGCGGGCGAATTCCGCCAGCTCGTCCACGGCGTACCGCAATGCTTCAGCATTCTGTAGCATAGGCATGATGTCGTGAAACAGGATGCCTTCTCTGGGAAAGCCGGGGATATGGCGGATGTAATCCTCGAGTTTCATAGCGCTCCTTGTGGCCTGTAGTGCCTGTGATCTGTCGCGTCCGATGCGGCACTCCCCCGAGGCCGGGCCGGGCCGGTCCGGAAGGCTCGTGGCAGAGACATTGTACGACGAGCGCTCGGTCATGAGAACCGCCGCCGGGGAGTGACCGACGTGGCACAGGCGTCAGAGGGCCCCGCGCAGCCTCCTGTACAGGAGAAAGTGCATCAGTTGCGAGTAGAGGGCTCCGAGATCCCCCAACACCTGCTCTCCGTATTCCCGCTTGTCGGGATGGGTGGAGCGTAGCGAGGGCGCCGCCACCTGTTCAAGAACGGCCGCCTCTCGCTCTACGGATGAGCTCAGAAGCCGCAGATTGCGCGGCTCCACCCCAAAACGGGCGAGCACCTGGCAGATGCGTGCGATCTCGGCGTCGGATTCGGTGAAGACCCGCCCACTCTGAGCGGAAGGTTCTATCAGGCGATACTCGACCAAGACCCGCAGGAACCCGTCGTTGACACCGGCCTGCTGGCACAGTTCCGCCCAGGTGAAGGACGGCTCCTCTTTCTTCAGAGTCGCGTTCGAGCGCAAGGGCGCAACGAGGGAGGCCGGTGTCTGTCCCGGGCCTAGAGGTCCCAGGCGGTCAAGGCGCTCTCGGATGACCTCGAGCGGCAGGTAATCGTCGCGCTGCAGGGCGAGTATGGTGCGAAGCCGGCGGACGTCGGCCGTGCTGTACTTGCGGTAGCGGCCTTTGCTGCGGGCCGGGGACAGAAGGCCCCGGTCTTCAAGGTAGCGGATCTTGGTGATGCTCAGCTCGGGGAACTCCGGCTGGAGTTGAGCGACCACCTGCCCGATGGTGAGCGGACTCTCGTTGAGGCTGCCCGGGCCGGCCGGCGGGCCTGCGTCATCGGCGGATGCGGTACGTTTGGCGGCGTCGTCCATGGATCGGCCGGGCTTAGATCTGTTCCACTTGCTCGATGAACGCCAGTTTGTATTTGCCGATCTGCAACTCGTCGCCGTCGGAAAGCCGGTGTCGCCCTACCCGCTTGCGGTTCACATATGTGCCGTTCAGACTGTTAAGGTCTTCGACCAGGAAGTCGTTCTCATCCCGTATGATCCGGGCGTGATGGCGCGAGACGGTCACGTCGTCCAGAAACAGATCACTATGCGGGCTGCGGCCGATGGTCAGCACATCGCCCGTCAGACCGACCGCCTCGCCCTCCCGGCCTCCGCCGGCCCGGATCACGAGGAAGGTCCCGGAGACGGCGGCTGCCGGAGAGGACAGACCCGCCCCCGTGTCCTGATCGCCCAGGGAATAGGCGAGGGTGACCTCGGAGGGATCGAACGAGACCAATCTGGCCCCGCAATGGCGGCAGAAATTGGAGTCGCTGGTGTTGACCGTCCCGCACGAGCTACAGGAAAGCGAGCCGTCCGGTCCGCGGGCCGGCTCGGGAGGCCGGCCGCCCGCCGCGCTCCCGGTCACTGAACGGTACCCGGCGAACTCCTTCTGCAGCTCCTCTTCGATGGCCCTGATGACGGCAGGATTCTGCAGTATCTGGGCTCTATGGACGTCGCTGGTATGTGTCGCGATGTAGGGGTCGCTCATGACCTCGTCGATCTTGCGCCCCTGTCCCAACTGATTGACGATATAACGGATGATCCGTTCCTCGCGCACATCCACGGAAAGGTCGCGGAAGCGCTTCTGGATGCCGCGGACGACCGGTTCGATGTCATCGGGCATGGGCGCTCACCTCTCTTCTCCGGCATCCTCGGATGGGAATCCACGGCCGCTCAGTATGTCGGTGAGCACCGCCAGATCGCCATCGCGGACGAGGCCGCCCTCGGTCTTGTTTCTGTCTCGCAGCCTTCTGACCGTCTCGGCCCGGAGGATGTCCAGCTCCGCGTGCAGCAGGCGCCTACGCATGGAGATCTCCCGCTCCTCCTCGGTGAGACGCGCGTGCAGGGCCTTCAACTCCTCGTCGGTGTAGGACTGGATGTTGATCAGGCGTTCGAATGATGATTCGTCCAAGGCGTTCACACTTCCACTATAGCCTCTCGGCACCGAACCTTCAATCTAAACTGGAGGTCTGCAGCGAGCACCTGCTTGCGGGGCTGCGTCTCCCCTTGGGCTTGAGGGGTCCTACTCCAGACCGGCGACCAGCTCCGCGTACTCTTCTTCGGACATGAGATCATCGATCTCGCCTGGATCGGAAAGCTTGATCTTGATCAGCCACCCGTCGTCGTAGGGACTCTCGTTGATGATCTCGGGCGCATCGACGACCTCTTCGTTCACTTCGATCACGGAACCGCTCAGCGGCGCATACACCTCAGACACGGCCTTGACCGACTCGACCTCGGCATACGGCGTCCCCGCAGTGACCTCGGCGCCTACCTCGGGGAGTTCGACGAAGACTATGTCGCCCAGTGTCTCCTGGGCGTAGTCGGTGAGACCGAAGACGGCGGTATCACCATCCACGTAGGCCCAGTCGTGCTCCCTGTGGTACTTGAGGTTTTTTGGGTTCACATGCGCTCCTTTCTCGCCACTATCGGCTGGCCGTCATGATAGCACAGCAGTTTTCGGGCCTCCCTGCCGGCCGATCGCCAGGGGGCTTCGGGTGCTTGTATACTGTGGAGACGTGGGGTGCGGCCGGATGCTGAAGGAGGATCTGCCGTGACAGGTCGCAGAGGCCTCGTTATCAATGACGAGCAGATGCAGATGATCGACGGCGTCCTCACCAAGCTGCAGCGTGTCACTGCCTCGAAGTTCGTGGCTCTGGTGTCGACCAGTGGGCAGCCGATAACCACCTCTCCCCCCCACGCCGACGCCGACATTCTTTCTCTGGCCGCCCTCGCGGCTGGTTCTTTCGCGGCGACGCGCCAGCTGGCCGCGGTCCTGAAGGAGCGGGAGTTCAGCCTACTGTTCCATGAAGGCAAGGAATCCAACCTGCATGTCATGCAGGTGACTGAGCGGATCCTCCTGCTCATCACGTTCGGCCACGAGACCCAGGTGGGCCGCGTACGCCTGTATACGGGCAGGGCGGTCGAGGTGCTCAAGCCTATTTTCGAAGCTGCCGAAAATACCACAGGGGAAGAGCGGATCATCGACCGTGACTACTCTCGTGAGGCCGGGTCGGCCATCGACTCCTGGTTCCCCGGCGAAGGCGACAGGCAGGGATAGGGAGCGACGAGTGGCACTGATCAATCTAGCGGCGCGAGAGATCAACTACAAGATCGTCTACTACGGTTGCGGGCTCTGTGGTAAGACCACTAATATCCAGTATATCTACCGCCGCGTGAACCCGGCTGCGAGAGGCCGCCTGGTCAGTATCGCGACCGAAGAAGAACGCACTCTCTACTTCGACTTCCTCCCTTTATCGCTCGGTACGGTCAAGGGGCTGCGCACGCGCTTCCATCTGTATACGGTGCCGGGGCAGTCTTTCTACAACGCTTCGCGGAAGCTGGTCCTACAGGGGGTCGACGGCGTGGTCTTCATCGCCGACAGCCAGATCTCCCGGCTGGACGAGAACGTCGACAGCTATCTCAACCTCTGGGAGAACCTTATGGAGCAGGGCGAGGACGTCAACAACCTCGGCATGGTCCTTCAGATGAACAAACGCGATCTAAGCTCGATCTTCTCGGTGGCCGACCTGACCGAATTGCTCAATCACACGGGTTCGCCCGTGATCGAGGCGTGCGCGATCAGTGGAGTGGGCGTCTTCGAGACGCTGAAGACGGTGTGCAAGCAGGTCATCGCGAAGAGCTCGCAGCCTTAGGACTCGACCCAGGATGAAGCAACGCGGCCCACGAGACTCTGTTCTGAGCCGGGTCCTCAGCTTGACACTGAGTCTCTGACCGCGGTCTCCACAAGAGCGCGGTAACTTTCCGCCAACTCCTGGGCCCTCTCATCCCCGGCCGCCTCGGCGTAGATGTGAAAGAGCGGCTCCTCCGCGTCGGGCAGCACGAGGGCCCACTCCGAATGATCGAGGAATACCTTGATGCCGTCTACGAGAGACACCCGGCCGTGGCGGAGCTTCTCCATCATGCGGCGCATGACGGCTCCCTTGAGATCCCACGGGCATTCGGACGTGAGGTGGACCACGTGCGCCACCGGGACACGGGCGGCGAGCTGGGAGAGCGGTGCATCGGACGTCGAGACCAGTTCGAGCACCTTCCCCAGCGCGAACAGGCCGTCCATGGAGGCAAGCACCGACGGATAGATGTATCCGCCATCGGTGCTGGCGGCGAAGATCGTGTTGGGCCTGGTGGCTTCGGCCATGAGAGCGGCCTTCGAATACTTGGTGCGCCTGATGGTCACCCCGGTAGAGGCCACCACCTGCTCGCCGAGGCGCGTCGCGTGCAGCGGTAGGGCGGCCACGCCCGAGCCGGCCTCCCGAGCCGCCTGCTGCAGGAGCAGGAGAAGCAGAGTCGAGGAAGAGATGAGCTCGCCCTTCTCATCTACGATGTACAGGTACTCGGCTCCAGGGTCAAGGATCGCTCCCAGATCCGCCTCCATGGCCCGGACCAACTCCCCCACCCGCGCCGCCGCCGGCGGCAGACTATCGGCCGGAGTGAATCGGGAGCGCATGCGAGAAAACGTATTCAGCGCCATCGTCTCGACGCCCAGATTGTCCAGTGTGGACGGGAAGAAGAACGCGGGCGCGGACGACGAGTAGTCGAGCACAAGGCGGGGCTGGCGCCCTCTGATGGCCACCGTGTTCCAATTCTCGAGGAGCGAGTTGGTGTAGGTCTCGATGACCCGGGGCGGATACACGACCTGGCCCATCTCTTCGAAGGGGGCCCGACGGAAGTCCTCGCGAAAGTAGAGGTTCTCGATGGCCCGCTCCCGCCGGCCGTCCACCGGAACACCGGGGGGCTCGGAAAACAGCAGCTCCACCTGCTCGGGGTTTTCCAAGCTCATGCGTACGTGGATGCCCCCGACCGCGTTGCCGCTTTTGATGTCGAAACGGTTGACCGCCAGTGGAGCGGTTGTGAGATCGCGGACATTGACCCCGGTCGAATTGAGGCCGCTGATGATGGCCCGCTTGAGGACCCGGCAGGCCTGGTGCGTGTCCCGGCTGGTGGTCACGTAGGTGCCCTTGCCGACCAACGTGCCGTAGGACATGGCGAGACGCATGGCCATCTCGGGCGTGACATCCACGTTCGCGAGGCCGCGTACACCGTTGTGCCCGAAGAGGGTGCTCGGTCCCCGCGTCTCCCATACGATGGACGACCGCACGGTGGAACCCGGTTCGATGTTCTTGAAGGGATAGATCTTGACGTTGTTGGCGACCACGGCGTTCCGGCCGATGATCGAGCGGTCGCCCACCACGACTCCCTCCGCGAGGTGGGCGTTCTCGTGCACCTCGACCGCGTTGCCGACTATGGCGCCGCTCACCGACGCCCCGGAACCGATGTAGACGTTCTCCCCCAGGACGGAGTCCCCCACCTGAGCGCCGGCGCGCAGGACCGTGTTGTCTCCCAACACGGTGTGGGAAAGGACCCGCGCTCCTGCTTCTATGCGGACGTTCTCGCCTATCACTGCGGGTCCCTCGACATCGTCGAGAGTGTCAAGGGATGCTCCCTGCGCTACCCAGATGTTGCCGCGCAACCGGACCCCGGGCGGTGTGACCTTGACCTTTCCGTCGAGTGCGTCCCGGTTGGCCTGCAGGTACTGCTCCAGGCTGCCGATATCCTGCCAATAGCCGTCGCAGATGACCCCGTACAACGGCTTCTGCATATCGAAGAGTTTGGGGAAGAGCTCATGGCTGAAGTCGTAGGGCTGTCCTTCGGGGATATGATCGAGCACCTGAGGCTCGATCACATATATGCCGGTGTTGACGGTGTCGGAAAAGACCTGGCCCCAGCCGGGCTTTTCCAGGAAGCGTTGGATACGCCCCTCATCGTCGACTATGACCACCCCGAACTCGAGGGGGTTGGCCACGCTCTTGAGGGCGATCGTCACGGTGGCCTCCCGCTCTTTGTGAAATGCGACGATCTTGCCCAGGTCGAAGTCGGTGAGGGCATCGCCGCTGATGACGAGGAAGGTGTCGTCGAGCAGGTCCTTGGCGAGACGGATGGATCCGGCCGTGCCCGCCGGCGTTTCTTCCACCGTGTAGTCGATGCGCAGACCGAGGCTGCTGCCGTCGCCGAAATGATTGCGGATGAGCCTGGGCAAGAAGGCCAGGGTCATGACGACTTCATTGATGCCGTGTCTTTGGAGCAGTTCCAAGATGTGCTGGATGGTGGGCTTGTTAACCACGGGCACCATGGGCTTGGGCTGGTTGGAGGTGAGTGGCCGGAGACGCGTGCCTTGGCCTCCGGCCATGACTACTGCCTTCACACAAGCCTCCTATCGAACGTCGCGACCGTCATCTTAGAGTGGCTATTGCACTACGGCGAGTCCGACTGGAATCGTAGCACGGAGGGTCCGAGACCGCCGCGGCGCGTGTGCCGTCACCGCCGAGCTCGGGCTTTTCACCGGGTCTTTGTGGAGCCGGGAGTGTGCACGACGAACGCTCCGCGGCTCGTCACGCTTTCAAGTCGGGACGGCCGGATTTGAACCGGCGACCTTCCGGCCCCCAGCCGGATGCGCTACCAAGCTACGCCACGTCCCGACGTTCCTGACCAGTATAGCGCGCGGCCCCGGCCCGGGCCACAAAGAGGTGTCGCGGGTCAGAACCCCGGGTACGACGGGCGCCGGCCGTCGCACCCGAACGGAGAAACGTCACTTCTCAGCGTCCTGCTTCGACGTTTTCAGATCCGGATCGGTGGACTCTAAGCGTCTCTTGTTCCATGGGAACACCACCCGGGGCTCGGTGTGGCGCCACAATCTGACGAAGTTGCCGCGATGAGCCCATAGGATGACGACGGACATCAGGCAGCAGACGACGATGTACGGCAGGGGCTGATCGAGAACGACGGCGGTCACCGGGAAGACGATGGTGCAAACGATGGAGGCTACGGAAACGATCCGAACGGTGAGCAGCAGGACGATGAACAGCCCCACTATGAAGGCCATGGGGATGGGCATCATCCCGATGGCCGCGCCGGCCCCGGTCGCCACTCCCTTGCCGCCCTTGCCGCGCAGGAAGATGGAGTAGTTGTGCCCGGCGATGCAGGCCAGGGCGACGAACACCGTCACCAAGGCGATCTGCGAATCCGATGCTTCCGTATAACGAGCGAGGAGCAACCGGGCCAGCAGTACCGGGACGGCGCCCTTGAGAAGGTCGGCGATGAGGACCGCGATACCCAACGGCACTCCCAGGACTCGGAAGGCGTTGGTCGTGCCGGCGTTGCCGCTCCCGTGTTCGCGGACGTCGAGGCCCTTGAAGGCTTTGCCGAAATAGACGCTGGGAGACAAGGACCCGACGAGGTAGCCGAAGAACACCAAGCCGATCGCCGCCAGGATGCCTCCAGTGGTCACGAGTATCTCTCTTCTTTACCCTCGAAGTCGATGACGAGGGGGATCCCCCACATCTGGTGGTCCTCGCGCAGGCGGTTCTCCAGGTAGTACGCGAACGACTTGTTGACCAGAGCCCGCGCGTTCACCATGACCTTGAACCGCGGCGGACGAACGTCGTACTGTACCATGTAGAAGGTCTTGATCACCTTACTCCCCTTCGCCGCGGGCGGGTGCTTAGAGCGCAGCTCGTCCAGCCAGCGGTTGAGCTCGGCGGTGGGGATGCGGCTGCTGTATCGCCGGTGCAGGTCGCACGCCAGCGGTAGGATGCGGTCGACTCCCCGACGAGTAAGCGCCGAGACCGTGAGCCAGGGCGGCTTGAGCTGGGCCTTGGCCTTGAGACGGGCCGTGGCCTTGGGCAGGTCTAGGGTGCTGATGTCCCATTTGTTGAACAGAACGGCTGTGGCGCACTTAGCGCGCTGGGCCTCGTACACCACCTGCAGGTCCAGATCGACCAGGCCTTCAGAGGCGTCCACTACGACCAAGGCGATATCACTGCGCTCCAGGGCCTTGAGCGCCCGTAGCGAGCTGTAGTACTCCACGTCGGTGGTGGTCCGCCTGCCCGGGCGCCGCAGACCGGCCGTGTCCACCAGAGTCATCGCGGTGCCCTCGAAGATCAGCTCTGTGTCGATGGCGTCTCGAGTCGTCCCCGGGACCGAGCTCACGATCGTCCGCTGGTCGCCCAGGAGGGCGTTCGCCAGCGAGCTCTTGCCGACGTTGGGTCTTCCCACTATGGCGACACGGATGGGCGCGGCTTCGCTCTGGACCGCCGCCTCCTCAGGGAGGACCTTCACTACCTCATCGAGCAGGTCGCCCACTCCCAGACCGTGCTCCGCCGACACGCCGATGGGCCCGCCGAGGCCGAGTTCCCAGTATTCGTTGAGATTGTCGCGGGCCACCCGCGTGTCCTGCTTGTTGACGGCCAGGACTACCGGTACGCTACCCTTCCTGAGGAGCTGAGCGATCTCATGATCCTGAGGGACTACGCCGGACCGGCCGTCCACCAGAAAGATGACCACGGCCGCCTCTTGGAGGGCCAACTGGGCTTGTTTCCGGACCTCCTCCCCCAGAGGCCGGTCGCTTTCAAAGTCGATGCCACCGGTGTCGACCACTACGAAGGAGCGGCCGTTCCAGTCGGCCTCCCCTTCTTTGCGGTCGCGGGTGACGCCGGATTCCGGCGCGACGACGGCCTCGCGCGTACCCGTGATGCGATTGAAGAGGGTCGACTTGCCCACGTTGGGGTATCCGATGATGGCTACGCGTGGCTTGGAGGTGTTCACGGATCGATCCTTCGCAGGGCGGCCGCTACTGCTTCGATCTGCAGAGGCGGCGTGGAAGCCCCGGCCGTGACGCCTACCGTCCGCAGTCCCCGGAACCACCGGGGCTCTATCTCCTCAGGAGATTCGACGTGATAGGTGCGGGGCTGCTTAGCCGCGCAGAGCTCCGCCAGGCGCCGCGTGTTGCCCGACTCCTTGCCGCCGACGACCACGACGGCATCGACCTCCGAGGCCATCGCCGTGGCCGCGCTCTGGCGTTGCTGGGTGGCGTTGCATATCGTGTTGTGGACCAGCAGCTCGCGCGCGCGGGGAGCGAGGCCGGCGACCAACTCCGCCAGGCGTTCCTCGGACTGAGTGGTCTGCACCACCACGCCGATGCGCTTCCCGGGAAGCTTCGCAGGCAGGTCCCCCGGGGATTCGACCACCAGCGAGTCCTCGCCCGCGTAAGATCGGATGCCCAGCACCTCGGGATGGTCCGGCTCCCCAAGGATGACTACCAGGTACCCGTCCTCTTTCAGGCGTGCGGCCTTCTGCTGGGCCGCGGTGACAAAGGGGCAGGTCGCGTCGATGATCACGGCGTCGCAGCCATCAAGGATCTCCCTGGTATCCCGCGGGACCCCGTGTGAGCGAAGGATCACCGTCCCGCCCCGGATCCGGGCCGCGTCGGAGACCACCCCTACTCCCCGGGCCCTCAGGTCGGCGACCACCCCGGGATTGTGGATGAGCGGGCCGAGGGTGTTGACCGGCGCCGGAGCCTCCTCCGCCGCCTGGTACGTCATCTCCAGGGCGCGCTCTACTCCCCAGCAAAAACCGGCACAGTCTGATATCCGGACGTCGAGTGGGCTCATGTCCGGCCGGAGGTCTCCGAGAGCAGGACCTGGAAGGCTTCGACCAGACGCTCCGTCGCCACGGCGGCCCGCTGGGAACGCGGCAGCTCGTCGCCCGGCACTTCGACCGCGGGGCCGAAGGTCACCCGCACTCTGGAGAACCGTGGCAGGCGGTCTCGGACCACCCGGTCCGTGCCTCTCATGACGACGGGGATCGTCGTCACCCCCTCCCGCAACGAGAACATGGCCACCCCCGCCTGGATCTCTCCGAGGTCCTTCTCGCGCTGCCGCCGGCCCTCGGGGAACAGGCCCAGCACGGCGCCGGCGTCGAGCACCTCAAGCGCGCGTCTCACCGCCCCGCGATCTGCCGCTCCTCGCTTCACGGGAAAGGCCCCCAGCTTCTCGATGATCCAACCGAGAGGCTTGAAGCTCCATAGTTCGGCCTTGGCCATGAAGTGGATCATGCGGGGCGAGGAGACGCCGAGAAAGAACGGATCGAGGTTCGACCGGTGGTTGCTTGCAAGCACCACGGGACCGATGGCCGGCACGTTTTCAGCTCCGGTGATCTCCATGCGATAGAGGAAACGAACCATTTCAGGGACGAAGAAGAACAAGAACCGGTAGAGCAACGTGTCGAGCGGTCCGCGGACCATGCCGCAGAGCGGCCATTTCGTGCCCCAGCGGGGGTCGACCGGCGGCTCCGGCGCTTTTGCCGGCCCAACCAGGACGGTAGGGGCGCTCTCGCCGCCCTTTCGGGCGGCGAGAGCGCACACGGCGGCCACCACTTCCTCTATGGTCATGCCGGTAGTGTCGATCTCCACCGCGTCGGCGGCCTTTCGGAGGGGGGCCAGGGCGCGCCTCGAGTCGTAGGCGTCGCGGGCGGCGATGTCGGCGATCAACTCGTCGAGAGGTTGCCACACACCCTGGACTTGAAGCTGGAGCTGCCGTCTGCGGGCCCGCTCCTCGATACCGGCAGTGAGAAAGACCTTGACGTCGGCCTCGGGCACCACCACCGTGCCCATGTCGCGGCCTTCTAGGATAACGTTGCCCTGTACCGCCTCCTGCCGCTGTTTTTCGGTGAGGACCGCCCGTACGGCCGGCTCGGCGGATACGGCCGAGACGTTCTGACTGACCAGGCGGCCGCGTATCTCGTCGGTGACCTCCCGCCCGCCGACGAAGACCCGGGTGAGGTCGTTCTCGCGCTCTTCGAGGCGTAGTGGGGCCGTAGCAGCCAAAGCACCTACATCGGCGATACGGTCGGGGACCAGTCCCGCTTCCAGCGCCAGCAGAGTCACGGTCCGGTACATGGCTCCCGTGTCCAGGTAGCGGAGGCCGAGCCTCTTGGCCACTTCCCGGGCGATGGTGCTCTTGCCGGAGCCGGCGGGACCGTCGAGGGCTATGATCACGTGTGCACCTCGGAGCATGCTCTGGAAGCGTCCGTTGTGGGATGGACGGTTCTACTTGTACCGCCCAAGGCGGCGAAGGCATCGACGAAGCCTGGGTACGACACCCCGATGCACTCGACGTCGTCCACCTGGACCCCCTTCCGGGAGGCCGCTCCGGCGACGGCTCCCACCATCGCCAGGCGATGGTCGGCATGCGAGGCGACCTGTCCTCCCTGCCAGCCGTCCGGACGGCCGGTGACGTCCATGCCGTCAGAGTGTTCGACTATCTCCACGCCCAAGCTCGTCAGCAGCCCGGCCATCGCCCTCAAGCGGTCGCTCTCTTTGGCGCGCAACTCCGCGGCTCCCCGCAGTCGGGAGGTTCCCCGCGCCTTAGCCGCGGCGAGCAGAAACAAGGGCAGTTCGTCTATCAATGCGGGCACTTCGGACCGATCGACGTCGGTGGCGGTCAGGTCGCTTGTGTGGGCGCACACTTGGCCGACGGGCTCGGGCCCGGCCGGGGGTCCTTGTTCTACGTGTATCTGCGCCCCCATACGTGCCAAGACCTTGAGAAGACCGGTCCGGGTAGGATTCAGTCCCACATTTGGAAGCCTCACCTCGGAGTCGGGGACCAGGAGGGCGGCCACTATGAAGAACGCCGCCGAGCTGATGTCACCCGGTACGGCGACGTGCTCCATGTGAAGTGACTCTACCGGCCACACCCGGACCGTGCCGGGGCCGTCCGGCGCGCCCTCTCGCTCGACACGGCCTCCCGCGTATCCAATCAGCCGCTCGGTGTGATCCCGGCAGAGGGCCGGCTCGTATACCGCCGTCTCCCCGTGCGCCCGCAGACCCGCGAGAAGTATGCAGGACTTGACCTGCGCAGAGGCTACTTCCAAGTGGTGTGTCAGTCCCTTGAGCAGGGCACCCCGCACCGCGATCGGCGGCAGGGTCCCGCCCCGGCGTCCTGTCACGGAGGCTCCCATGGCGGCCAGCGGCTGCAGAACGCGCGCCATGGGACGGCGTCTGATGCTGGCGTCGCCGGTAAGGATGCACAGGAAGTCGCGAGAGGCCACCAATCCTGGTACCAGCCGGATCAGCGTACCCGAGTCGGCTACATCGATCACATCTTCCGGCTCGGCCAGACCTTCCCAGCCCCGGCCGTGCACCACGAGCCGGTCGCCCTGCTCCGCCACCTCTACGCCCAAGGCCCGCACCGCGGCTACCGTCGCCCGGGTGTCGGCCGAACGTAGAAAGCCGGTCACCGTCAACGGACCGCTGTTGACGGCTCCCAAAAGGACCGCCCGGTGTGATACGGACTTGTCCCCCGGTACCTGCAGCGTCCCTTTGATCCCATCCGTTGCCGGGAGGAAGACGGCTCCGGCGGGAACGTCACTCACTGTCATCACCCATGAAGCTCACCCGGGAAGGATAACCCAGACCGTTCAACAGAACGGCTGCTCCTTCGGCCACATCCCGACCCGCGACGAAGAGGACCAGATCACCGCCCACGCTCCTACTCATATGGTGGAGAGTCAGGTCTTCGACGTTTATCTTCGCCTCGCCGAGGGCCGACATGACCCGCGATATGGAGCCGGGGACATCCGGCACCCGTACGGTGACCTTGTGGAGCGTCTCGGGAGTGATGTCGGCGAGCTCGAGCATCTCCTCCCTGTAACGGGCCGCCGCGTCGATGGCCTCGCCGATACCGGTCTCGTCGGCCGCCCGCAGACATCCGGAGAACTCCTGGAGAGAGGCGGCTATCGCCTCCAGTGAATCGGCCAGAGCTTCGCGGTTCTCGAGGAAGATATCGCGCCACATGGGTGGGTTGGCGCCTGCCACACGGGTCAGATCGGTGAAGCTGGAGCCGACCCACTGCAGGGCCCGTTTGCCCGCCGCGTTGAAGCCGCCGGCGTGCTCCATCAGGACATTGGCCAGCACGTGCGGCATGTGACTGATGACCGCCATGATCTGGTCATGGGCGACCGGGTCGATGAGGGTGGGCTTGGCTCCCAGATCGAGGACGAACCGCTGCAGCATCTCGTAAAGCCGCGGGAACGCCGCCCCGGTGGTGCAGAGGAAGTAGGCGGCCCTCTCGAACAGGTCGGCACGTGCGTAGCGCACGCCGGCATCGGCCGCTCCGCACATGGGATGGCCCCCGATGAAGAGCGAGCGGGCCTCTGGTGAGAGACTGCTCATGATCACCGATTTGGTGCTCCCGGTGTCGGTGATGAGACGCGGCTTGGGTTCCGCGGCCGCGCACTCTTCGACGACTGCGGGAATGCTCCGCACGGGCGTAGAGACCACGACCAGGTCGGCGTATGCAGCCGCCTCTCCCGCACTGGCTGCCGCTTCGGTTATGACGCCGGCGTCCAAAGCCTCTTCCAGTGCGGCCGTATCGGTGTCGAATCCGACGACCTCGTCCACCTCGGCCCGGCTCTGAGCGGCAAGCGCCAGGCTGCCTCCCATCATCCCGACGCCCACCACGGCCAAACGATGTACGCCACTATGTGTCCGACGGGAATCTGCCACGGGCCCTACCCCAGGCTCTTGCCCATCCAGGCGATCACATCCTTGATGCGGGCCGCGACGGCGGCGAACTGGCGTGGATCGAGCGATTGGACCCCATCCGACAGCGCCGTCTCCGGAGTCGGGTGCATCTCGATCATGAGGCCGTCGGCGCCCGCGACCAGCGCCGCCAGGGAAAGCGGCTCGACCAGGTCGACCTTACCTGCGGCGTGGCTCGGATCCACCACCACAGGCAGGTGGCTTCGCTGCTTGATGATCGGCACCGCCGAGATATCGAGGGTGTTCCGCGTGGCGGTCTCGAAAGTGCGGATGCCTCGTTCACACAAGATGACCCGGTCATTGCCCTCGCGGACGATATACTCGGCCGCCATCAGGAGCTCGTCTATGGTGGCGGCCAGGCCGCGCTTGAGGAGCACCGGGTTCTCCACCTGTCCTACCGCGGACAGCAACTGGAAGTTCTGCATATTGCGCGCCCCGATCTGAATGACGTCGGAGTACTCGGCGACCACCTCCAGGTGGCGCGGGTCCATGAGCTCAGTGACGACGGGCAGACCGCTCTGCCCGCGCGCCTCCGCCAGAATCTCCAGACCTTCCACTCCAAGTCCTTGAAAGGCGTAGGGAGACGTGCGCGGTTTGAAGGCGCCGCCGCGGAGCATGGTCGCCCCCCCTTCTTTTGCGATGGAGGCCGCCTCGAGCAGCTGTGCGCGACTCTCGACGGAACACGGACCGGCGATGAGCGCGATATGCCCACCACCAAGACAGGTCTCCCCCAAGGTAATGACGGTGTCGGACCTGCGGAACTCCCTGCTCACCAGCTTGTAGGGGCGCAGAATGGGCAGGACCTTGTCCACGCCGGGGTAGGCCTCGAGGGGCAGACCGGCTATCACGTCCCTCTCCCCCGCGATCCCGATCACGGTGACCAGATCGCTGGTCGATACATGACCGCGTGCACCGGCGCTCTCCAGCAACTCCAAGATCCGCTCGACGTCTTCGGGGGTGGCCGACTCCTGCATGACGATCATCATCTCTGTACTGCCGATGGCCATGTCAACTCTCCGGGCTCAACGCTTCGGCGCTCAGACCGTTCACGAGATGTTCGGCCGGTGCGGCCTGGACGCGGCGCAAATCGTCCATCGCCGCCAGGAACAGGTCTCCTTCTTCCACTTCACCGATGGTGACCCTTATCCACCCTGGGCAGTCCATGGCGTACCCGGAGCGCGTGAGGATGCCCCGCTCGAGCAAGGCCTGGGCGACCTCGGGTCCGGGGATGCCGAGGCGGGTGACGTCGACCAGCAGGAAGTTCGCCTGGCTTGGGTGGCAGGCGATGCCCATGTCGCGTAGCCGCAGAGTGAGGCGGGCCCTCTCGGCGGCGACCTTCTGCCTGCGCTCCTCGATCCGCTCAGGATGCCGCAGCGACTCGAGCGCCGCAATCTGGGCGAGGGCGTCGACGTTGAACGGCTGGCGGATCTTGTCGAGGGCGTCCACGACCTGCGGGTCGGCGATGCCGTACCCGATGCGGAGCCCGGCCAGGCCGTAGATCTTGGAAAAGGTGCGTAGGATCACCAGGTTCGGGTGGTCGGCGGTCCAGCGTGCCGATTCCTCCCAGGTCGGAGAGGTGACGAACTCGCCGTACGCCTCGTCAAGGACGATCACCGTGTCTTCAGGGACCGCAGCGATGAACGGGCGGAGGACCCGTGGTTCCAGGTAGGCGCCGGTGGGGTTGTTCGGGTTGCAGATGATGAGAAGACTGGTGTCATCCCTCACGGCCTCCAGCATCGCCTCGAGGTCGTACTCCAGATCCTTGAGCGGAACGGCCGCGAACGACGCACCCTGGGCAAGCGCGATCGATCGGTACATGACGAACGAAGGATGTGGCAGGACCGCGTGGCGCCCGGGGCCGAGGAACGTCTGCCCAAGAAGCATGAGAAGCTCGCATGACCCGTTGCCGAAGACCAGGCGGTCCTCGCTCACGCCCAAGTGCTCTGCTACGAAACCGCGCAGCTCGCTGCATCCTCCGTCGGGGTACCAGTTGAGTCCGTCTAGGGCGGTTTTCAGCGCGTCGACGACTTCAGGGAAGGGCCCCCAAGGCACCTCGTTCGCCGACAGCCGGGCGACCCTCTCCAAGCGGTAGCGCCGACGGATGTCGGCCATCTGAGGCCCGGCTCGGTAGGGCGTGAGTTTCTCAAGCACAGGGTTCAGTCTCATGTTCGCTCCACTGGGCCGTCGTCACCGGTGGCCGTCATGCGCCTCGTCGTGGCAGGACGGCCCGGGCCACGACGAGATACGACAGTATAGAGCAGCACGGCTGAATTCATCGCAAGAACCTGTGGGACGGCTTCGCAAGAAGCCCGTTGAGGCGACGGATCAGGGAGCAAACGCCGTGCGACGCAGGCGCTCCACCTCCTCGGGCGACAACGGCCGGGCTTGACCGACAGCCAGTCCCGCATCGGTGAGGCCGTCGAAGCGGGCCCGGTGGAGAGCCACGACGGGGTGGCCGATCGCCTCCATCATTCGGCGGACCTGTCGCTTCCGTCCCTCGTGGATGGTCAGCCGCAGCGTGGTGGTCGCGCCGCTACCGGCTGCGCGGGACTTGGTGAGGACGTCGACCTGCGCGGGCGCGGTCTGTCCATCTTCCAGCAGGAGGCCGCGCCGAAGCCGGCCTACGGCCGCTTCGGTGACGGTGCCCCGCACGGTTACCAGGTATTCCTTATCCACGTGGTAACGCGGATGGAGGAGGCGGGCGGCCAGCTCCCCATCGTTGGTGAGCAGTAGAAGCCCTGTGCTGTCAAGATCGAGCCGTCCCACGGGGAAGACCCGCGCGCGGGCGGGTACGCAGTCGGTCACGGTGCGCCGCCCGCGCGCGTCCCCAGCCGCGCTGAGGACGCCGGCCGGCTTGTTGAGGAGCCAGTATTCCTTGAGCTCCCTCTTGACCTGCCGTCCGTCGACGGTCACCGTCTGCACGCCGGGATCGACGGATTCCCCAAGAACGGCCACGCGCCCGTCGATCGTGACCCGACCGGCACGGATGAGATCCTCGCATCCGCGCCTCGATCCCAGCCCTGCCTCGGCCAGGAACTTCTGTAGCCTGATGCTCACTCAGGGACCGCCAGCAACCCCAACCGGCGGCGCAGGTCTTGTTTCTGGTCCTCGGTCAGAGCAAAGCCCTCGAGGGCGGGCAGCTCTTCTAGGCCGGAAAGGCCGAACATGGCCTCGAACCGCGGCGTCGTCCCATAGAGGATCGCCCCGCTCCCCCCCTTCTCCCGCCCCACCTCGGTGACGAGACCCCGCTCGATGAGGGTGCGCACGGCCGAATCGGAGTTGACTCCGCGGACCTCCGCGATCTGAGGGCGTGAGACCGGCTGCAGATAGGCTATGACGGCGAGGCACTCAATCGCCGCCCCCGAGAGTCGGGACACGTCCTCCGGGAGCTCGAAGAGCGTGGACACCACCGCCCGGCAGCGCGGATTGGTCCGGAACGCCCACCCTCCGGCCAAACGGACCAGCTCGAAGCCCCTCTCCCCTCCCGGAGGGAATTCGTCGGCCAGCGCCGCGAGGGTATCTTCGATCGTTCCCGGCGCCACGTTCTGCCGTCCCTCAGAAGCGGGGCTTCCTTCAGCCTCAGCCTCCGCGAGCGCTCTGACCATCTCATCCAAGGATAGTGGCCTACCTGCCGCGAAAAGCAGGGCTTCCAGCTCGCGCTTCAATCCTCCATCGTCGATCCGGCTCATAGTCGCCTCTCACTACTCGATCCAAAAAGGGAGCCGCCGCCGGGTCCGCCCCGGACGCCGCGACGCGGCGTCCTCAGCCGGTCGTCTTGGCCCCACGCGCCCTGACCACGATATCGCCGAAAGGCTCCGCCTGGGAGACCCGTATCTCTCCTCTGGACAGCAGATCCAGAAGGGCGAATATGGAAAGCGCCTGCACCAGTGGCTGCTCTCCCCCGAATATACGGTTGAACGAGAAACGGCTCCTCTTGGCGAGTACGCCGCGGATGATGCGGATCTGGCGCTGAAGCTCCACTTTGATCTGTGTGATGTGCGACGTGTCGGGCTCAGCCTTGCCCTCGAGCAGACGGGAGATGCCGTCGCGCAACTCCATGGCGTCGCCGGTCCCCACTATCTCTTCGAGCGGCGCCAGCCGGCGGACGGCCTCCCCCACCGGCGGCCGGAAGACGCAGCCTGCGTTCGACTCGCCCAACTCCCTGAGCCGGACGGCAGCCGCCTTGAACTTGCTGTATTCGAACAAGCGCGCAAGCAGCCTGTCCCGCGCTTCTTCCGGGGTCATCTCCTCTTCGAGCGCCGCCTGACCTCCAGGCAGCAGCAGGCGCGACTTGATCTCGACGAGGAGGCTCATCAAGAGCAGGAACTCGGTCATCTCGTCCCAGTAGTCTACGACCCCGGCGGTCTCCATGTCTTCCAGGTAGGCGGAGATGACCTCGAAGAGGGGGACTTCCAGGAGGTCGATCTCTTCTTTCAAGACCAGCGACAGCAGCAGGTCGAAGGGCCCCTGATAGACGTCGAGGTCGATCTCCAGCGGTCTCAGCGTGGTCTCGCTCCCCAGGAGGACCTCATACCAGGGTCACGTAGCCGAGGAAGAGGTTGGCGAGCCCCAGCACGGCCCACCGTATCAGTTGGGAAAACTGTCTCTGGAACAGGATGATGAAGGCCAAGACAATCAGCATCCCAAAACGATCCAGCCCCACCCATCTCTCGTAGGCCCCGCGGGGTAGGAACGCTCCTACCACCCGGGAGCCATCGAGCGGAGGGATCGGTATGAGGTTGAAGAGGCCCAGCACGATGTTCACCTGGAAGGCCAGAAAGACGATGTCGAACCCTGTCCCGTACGGGTCCGGGTGAATCCAGTTCAAGATCAGGATCAGGATGACCGCGATGATGAAATTCGTGACCGGTCCGGCGGCCCCCACGACGGCCATGTCGCGTTGCCGGTTCTTGAAATACCAAGGCGAGACCGGGATCGGCTTCGCCCAACCGAACAGCCAACCGCCGAAGATGTAGGTGATGAAGAACATGGCGGTCCCGAGCGGATCCAGGTGCCTGAGGGGGTTGAAGGTCAATCGCCCGGCGCGTTTGGCCGTGGGGTCGCCCAACTTATATGCGATCCAACCGTGCGCCAGTTCGTGTGCCGCCATAGACAACAGCAGGATCGGGATGAGGGTTACCAGACCCAGCCAGTTGAAACTCATCGCTTCGGCCCCGCAGGCTCGGCCGCGCACCCACTCACGACTTCTTCTCCAGCATCCGGCGCGCAGCCTCCAGCTCGGCCTCTCGTCCCTCGATGGTCTCCAGCACGCGCATCTCCTTCAGTCGTTCCAACATCCGTCCCACCGCGGGACCTTTCTTCACACCCAGCGCAAGAAGGTCGTCTCCGCTGATGCTGAGCGTGCGGTGACGGATATCGGTGAGATACCGTCGCAGCCGGGTCTCGGCGGGACCAGGCTCCATGGACCCTAGAGCGAACACCAGCGCCTCCACAGGTGTGGTCCTGAGAGCGCGGTACACTTCCCAGTCGTTCATCTCGTCACCGGCCAGACTCGACCGCAGCAGAGGGCCCACCACCACCGCTGCGCGGATAACCGCGCTGTCGGAACGCTTGATCTTCAATTGTTCCAGCCACAGGTACAGCTCCTCGTGCTCCATGTTGCGGGTCATCGCCGCGAGGCGCAGTCGCCAGCTTACCACCTCCTCCTGGACTCCCAACTCCTTCACAAGCGTGTCCACCCGGTGGACCAGGGCAGCGGTCTTGGTCCCCGTCGCCAACTTGGGATGGACCTGCCGGGCCACCCCCAGCTCGTACAGCCTGCCCAGCGTCCACTCCACGTCGGCCTCGCTCAAGAGCGCCACCAGCTCGTCCCGCAGCCGCACGCCCGATAGGTCGCCCACTAGGTGCATCTCGACGCAACTCCGGGCAAAACTCCTGGTCTGCTCATCCATACGGAAGCCATAACGGTTCTCGTATCGCACCGCTCGGAAGATCCTCGTCGGGTCCTCGATGAAGCTGAGGTTGTGGAGTACCCGGATGACGCCCTCCTTGAGGTCGCGGTAGCCGCCGAAGAAGTCGATCAGCGTGCCGAAATCGCGTCCCCGTAGAGAGATGGCCATAGCGTTGATGGTGAAATCCCGGCGAAGGAGGTCCTGCCGTATGGACGCATGCTCCACTCGGGGCAGCGCGGCCGGGTAGTCGTAGAACTCGGTCCTGGTGGTGGCCACGTCGACATGGAACGGCTCGTTGGTCGAACGCAGCCAGGCCGGGGTCTCCCCCAGGATCGACGGGGGCAGCAACACCACGGCCGTCTTGAACTTGCGATGCGCGCGCACCCTCCCTCCGAGTTGGGCGGCAAGCCGCGTGGCGAACTCGATGCCGTCGCCTTCGACGGCCACATCCACATCGACGTTCGGTTGCTCCAAGACCAGATCCCGCACGAAGCCCCCGACGAGATACACGCCGGCATAGTCGTCCGAGAGGGCCGAGCAGGCCTGGAAAAGCGGCCCGAAAAAGGAGTGCTCCGTCAATGCCTGCACCGCGTAGATTTGGGGAGCCGCGGCTTCCGCCTGCTCTTGCTCCCAGCGCCCGTGGTACGCGGCCAGAACATCGGTGCGCGTGGCGATGCCTATGACATCCTCCACCGGAGCGCTGCCCGTCGCCACAGCGTCGTCATAGGCTTCGTCGACCACCACGGGGACCCGGCCTATGTTCTTCTCGACCATGATGCGCCGCAGATCATCGATCCCGGTCGAGGCGCGGGCGAAAGCGAAGTTGCGCGTCATCACTCCCTTGACGGGGGCGTGTCCAAGACCGTGGCGGATGGCCTTGTCCAGATCGCGCCGGGCCACGATCCCCACCACCCGCCCGTCTTCGCGCACGCAGATTCCGGAGTGACCGTAACGTTGCGCCGTCACCAACGCCTCGGTGACCGGCGTGTCGGCGTCGATGAACCGCACCGGACGGCTCATGATGTCGCCGGCGCTAGGAACGCGAAGGTCGGTCTGCGAAAGCGCGCCGACCAGCCTGTCTATGACGTCCTGCGGGGAGGCTCCCCTCACGACCGCGGAGGCGGCCTGGGCGTGACCTCCGCCGTCCACCGTCTGCAGAAGGGCACCCACGTCCACGGAGCCTGCACGCGAGCGGGCGGTGACGAACACCCGGTCCTCCATCCCGACCGCCTGCAGCAGGATCTCAGCATTGATCAACTCCATGAGCTTGTGCGCGATCACGCTGAGGCCGTCGACATACGCAGGCACGCCCAGCGCGACCACATGCACGTCGATGCCCCCGATCCGTTCGACCTTGACCACGTCGACCATCCGCGTGAGGAGCTCCCGCTGCTCCTTGGTGAGCGCGCTGTGGAGGTAACGCTCGATCAAGGGCTGCGACGCCCCCAGGCGCATCGCCGCCGCGAGCATCTCGGCGTCTCGGATGGTCGTACGGGGATACGTGAGCGAGCCCGTGTCTTCGTGGATGCCGAGGGCGAAGATCGTCGCTTCCAGACGAGAGATTTCGACTCCGCGCTCCCGCAGCAGGTACAGCATCGAGGTGGCCTGCGCCCCGTCGGAGGAGAGAACCCAGTTCCGGCCTTTGACGAAGGCCGGCCTCTGAGGATTCTCGGTCTGATGATGATCGAACACCATGGTCTCGACATCCTTGCGGCCGCACAGCTGTCCCAAGTCCCCGATCCTCTCCGGTTCAGCAGTGTCGACGATGATGAGCCGGCGGATCTTGGCTTGGTCGATCAGGCGGAGGCTGACGATCGGCAGGCTTTCTCCGTGGAGGGAGACGAACTCGCGTACATTGGGGTTGAGGGACCCACTGAACACTATCCTCCCCTCGGGGTAGAGCAGCGCTGCGCCCAAGGCTGCGGCCAGGGCATCGAAATCGGCGTTCTGGTGGGTCGTGATGACCGTCGGGACGTCGAGCAGTGAAGGCGAAGCTGTCATGGCCCTAGTATACCGAGGCGGAGGTCGACGACATCCGCGGGGCGATCCGACCGGCCTCAAGACTCGTTTCAAGATGAAGCTCCGCCGCAAGGGACGAGCCGGGCGAGTGCGAGAGAAGGACGGAGGGAGCGTGAATAGCAGCGCTATTGGCGCGACCGAGGACGCGCTATCGCGCCGTCGGGCGCGCACTCGGCGGCCGCGGCTTCATTTTGAATCGAGTTCTTGGGCACGCCCAGGCGAGTCCGCCGCGTCGGACGCAGCCTCCCTGCCGGATGACGTGGCCCAGGCGGCAAAAAGGGTCTCGACCGTCCGGGCGAGGGCTGCACCTGCGCGGGCGACCCCGGCCAGAACCTCGTCGTGAGTGGTATCCCCGGCATTGGCCACGACGGTCAGGACCGCCGCGCCCATCTTCTCATCGTGTGCGGCCCTGAGCTCACCGGCCGGCGACATGCTGACGGTATGCACGCCGAGAGTCCGCAACAGCGCGAGT
>JAJFUK010000099.1 GCA_021372435.1 Actinomycetes bacterium
GCGTAGTCATCCGCCTGAGTGTTGGGACTGGTACCCATATCGGTTATGACCCGGACATCCACCACAGTACCGTCGGTACCCGCCGGAGCCTCCACCTTCAACTGGGTGCCGGTGCTGTTGACGTCTTCGACCTCCGCTTCAACACTCCCGAAAAGGACCCTGACTTCGTCCTCATCGTTGCCGAAACCGGAGCCTTTGATGGTCACCGTCTCACCGCCATCGGGGTCGCCCGCCGAAGGTGAGATCGAGTCGATGACCGGGGTCTTGGCATCGTACGTGAAGTCGTCGGCCGCTGTGTCGGGGCTGCTTCCCGCGTCGGTAGTGACCTTGACCTGCACGGTCTCGCCCGCCGTGCCTGCCGGGGAGACGACCGTGATCTTCGTGGAGCTGTTCACGGTCACGTCGGACGAGGCCACCACTGTGCTGCCGAAGTACACCTTCGCGTCGGCCGTGAAACTGGTTCCGGTGATCACCACGGTGGTGCCCCCGGCGGCGGGACCGTGAGTCGGGCTCACGGCGGTGACCGTCGGGGCGCCGTACGTATAGTTGTCGGCCGCGGTATTGTCGCTGGTCCCGGCCGTGGTGGTGACGAGAACGTCAACGACGCTCCCGGCAGTGCCGGCTGGCGCCTTGTAGGTGATCTTGGTGAGACTGTTGACCACGACGTCTGTCGCCGCTTTGGTCCCGAACTTGACCGTCGCATCGCTGGTGAAGTTGGTGCCGGTGATGGCGACCGTCGTGCCAGCCGCTGCCGGGCCGGCATTGGGAGTCAGATCGGTCACCGTGGGTTTGCCGACGGCCGTGTATCTGAAGTCGTCGGCCGGAGTGTTGGCGCTCGTACCGGTCGCCGTGGTGACCGAGACCTGCACCGTTGTGCCGACGGTACCGGCCGGAGAAGTAGCGGTGATCCTGGTGGCACTGACCGCCGTGACATTGGTGGCCGGGACCGTACCGAACTTGACGTCGCGTCGCTGGTGAAGTTGGTGCCGTAGATGGTGACCACGGTACCGCCCGCGGCCGGACCGCTATCGGGGTTGATCGACGTCACAGTGGGCCTGGCGGCCTGCTTCTCGAAGTCCTCGGCGACGGCCAGGGTCCGGATGATCAGGACGGCCGCTTGAGCACGCGTGATGTTGGTCGTGGGAGCGAAGTAGCCGTTGGTGCCTTTGGCAATGCCGTGGGCGGCGAGATACGCGACCCCCGGCTTGTGGACGTCGGCGATGGCCGCGGCGTCGCGGAACGACGCGAGCGCGGCCGCTCCTTCAGCCGTGTACCAGGCGTTCAGACTTGCATACTGTGCGCCTCCGGCGCCCGATATGTAGCCAAGCGCGTCGAGCTCGACCGCGGACAACCAGCGGGCAAGGATACTGGCCACCTGCTGGCGCGAGATCGGCAACTGGGGACCAAAACTGTCGGCGCTGAGGCCGTTCACGAGCCCGGCCGCGTACGCGCCTTCGACGTAGATGTAGAAGATGTGGGTGCGCGGCACATCGGAGAAGGTCGGCACCGTCGGTGACAAGGTGGGCACGTCGAACCCGTTCACAGCCATCTTGGTGAACTGACCCCGCGTCACCGGACTGGCAGGCTTGAAGCTCCCGTCCAGGTAGCCATCGTCTACGGCGTCTACCTGTTGCGCGGTCACTCCGTACTGAGTCACCCAGGCAGCATCGGCGATGTCGGTCCACGTGTCCGCCAGGGCTACGGCGGGAGCGGCCATCACCCCGATCACCACCCCCAGGACCAGTAGTAGCAGGGCCATCCTTTTCTTCATGCTTCTAAGCCGGGATCCACCGGCCCGCCCTTCTCGGCTTCACCCGGTCGCCCACAAGGGCTTCGTTGATTCCCCTGACGGCCCCACACGCACACTCGTGGGGTCTGCGGGGCGGGATCGAGAACGGGGATGGTCCGCCGAGAGCAAACCCGGCTTGACGATACGCATCTTCAGGCAGGCCAAGGCCGGCCGGGGTCACTACCTGGGGATGCTGGGAGCGTCTTTGCCGGGTCAGATAAGAAGCGGCAAAGAGCGCAGGCGGATAAGCGTCGCTGTGAACTCTTCCCGCCACGGCCACCCGGCCGGCAAAGCAAGAAAGAAGCGCCGGGCCGAACGGGTGATACGCCCGGGAAGCGAGAGAAAGCGCTGCCGGAGTGTCTTGGTGGTCATCCGGGCGGCCCCGGACAGTTGGCCGACCCAGCGGCCCAGGTTGTGGGCGATCACCTGCAGAGCCAGCCAGGCGGCGTTCGCGCCGAATTTCCCCGAGGGCAAATGATTGAGGCCCACCCCGTATTTGAGATCCCGGATCCCGTTCTCGATCTCGGCGTGGCGACGGTGATCGGCTTCCAGGGCGAGGGTATCGCCGTCCCGGTCGGTGATGAAGGCGTGGTAGGCGTACGGGGTGAAGAGGGCAAGCTGGCTCCCGGGACTGGGAGGTACCCGGCGCACGATGAGCCGCACCGGCACGCCCGGTTTGCCGAAGGCGGTGTAGGGGATCTCGGCCACCGCTGCCCCGGGAAAGACGTAGCCGATCGGCCGCCAGGCCGCCTCGGGGAGCGCAGCCATCCTCGCCTGGAGGCTTCGATGCAAGGGCATCGCCAAAGAGAAGCGCACGTTCTTCTTGCGGCAGGCCCCCACCACCTGCTCACTGAAGAAGCCGGCGTCGGCCCGCAGGGTGAGTTCGCCGGCAGCTCCCGCCGAGCGCACTCGGGCATGCGTCTGGGCGATGAAGCGCGCAGCCCCTTGGGCGGTGTGAGCGGGACCGCCGCGCAGGCGGGCGTGCACGACCTCGCCCGTTTCGGGTAGGACGGCAAGCAGGGGGTGGTATCCACGTACGTTCGTGTAGGTGAACCGGCTGCCACCCGCCTTCTTTAAGCCGTAGGTCTCACAGATGGTGGAGTCGAGATCGATGGTAAGGGGTCCCTCTTTGGGTCCGGCCCCCGCTTTCCAGGCCCGGGCCAGGGCTTCCCGGCTGACGACATCAAGTTGCAGGGCGTGTCCCCAGCGAAACGAGCGCAGGAAGGTCCCGAGCGTGGAGGGCGCCCGCACCTCACATCCGAGTACCGCGGCCGCTCCGCCCGCACCCAGTACCCGGGAGTCATCGATGCAGTCTCCCCCGGAAAGAGCGGAGTAGATGAGGGTGAGAGCTTTCACCCCAACATTTCCGCGACCCGGGGCCTCCCCGAGATCAACGGCTTGGTCGAAGAGTTCCCGAAGGCCCAGTTTCTCGGCGAGCGTGGCCGGGAGAACAAGCCCCGCATCAGCGACGGCGTGGCGGTCGGAAAAGGCCACTGACAGAGGCGAAAGACTGTGGGAAGATTGCATCCGACAGGTGCCTTTCTCTCGGGGTGTTTGTGGTCTTCAGCAACTCACATTCTCCCAGGAAAGAGGGCACTTGTCGTCTATCTAAGACATGATTGTGCGGTCAGGGGCCGGTGGATCCCGGC
>JAJFUK010000100.1 GCA_021372435.1 Actinomycetes bacterium
GCAGGTCCGCGAGCGCCCGCTGCACAGCCGCGCACAGGCCTTCAGACTCCGCCATCAGCACCGCAGTAGCGCCGCTGCCGTGCTCCTCCTGCGCCAGCAGGTCGGCCGCGACCCACTCCGGACGCGCGGTGCGGTCCGCCACCACCAGCACCTCACTGGGTCCGGCCAGATTGTCGATGCCAACCGCACCGTACACCTGCCGTTTCGCTTCCATCACATACACGTTTCCCGGTCCGCAGATGACGTCGACCCTGGGGATGGTCTCGGTACCGTAGGCCATTGCCGCGACCGCCTGCGCCCCACCCACGCGGAACACCCTATCGATCCCCATGAGCCCGGCGGCCGCCAGCACCGAGCGGTTGACGCGCCCATTGCGCCCCGGGGGCGTACAGATGATGAGTTCCCTCACCCCGGCGACGAGGGCCGGGACGGCGTTCATGATGACCGTCGAAGCATAAGCCCCCAACCCTCCGGGAACGTAGAGACCCGCCCTCTCCACCGGTAGATGGCGGATGCCCAGCCTCTGCCCCTGGGGGCCCCGCTCTTCCCAGTCCGGGACCAGCTCGTGCCGGTGAAAGAAGGCGACGTTGTCGCGCGCGATCTCGAGCGCGGTCATCAGCGCCGGATCGGCCTCGCTGTAGGCCGCCTCGAGCTCCCCGGCGGGCACGGCCAGTCCGGAGGCGGTCACCTCCGGCCAGTCGAGGCGGGCGGTCGCTTCCAGCAGGGCCGCGTCACCCCGGGCCCGTACGCCTGCCACCAGCGCGGCCACCACCTCAGCCACTCTCTGGTCGGACGCCGCCTTCGGCCGCAGAGAGGCGACCTCCGCAGCGACGGCGGCCGCCGTCAACGCTGTGATCTTCATACGGCGTCCTCCCCGGCCGGCGGAAGAATACGCGCCCGGCCTCAGCCGGTAGCGCTTACCTGCCGGCGCCGTTGAACTGGAACCCGTTCCCCTGGCACACGCACCTCTCCCCGAGCAGCTCCTTCAGTTCGGCGAAGAGACCGGCCTGCGGATCGACCCGGAAACCTTCCCCAAGACGGAGGCGCCGGGCGCCCTCGCCGACACGCACGTACATGTCGACCGAGCAGGGGCCCGGGAAGCGTACCAGGATACGCTTGAGGTCGTCGATGACCGTGCTGGGCAGGCTCTCACCGTCGACCGCGAGGGCGAGGGGCTCGAGCCCGGTCTTCGGAGCGAAGGCCTCGATGGCGAGCGGTATGAACTTGGTCTCGGCCTCGTCCTTGTGGTCGACCCGTCCCTTGATCTTCACGACCTTGTCCTCGACCAACAACTCCTTGTGCTCCTGGTAGACGGCCGGGAAGCACAGCACCTCGACCGAACCCTCCAGACCTTCGATGGTGACGAAGGCCATCAGTTCGCCCGACTTCTTCGTGGTGATCCTCTTGACCGCGCTCACCATACCTACGATCGTGGTGACGGCCCCGTCGGGGACGTCACCCAGCTGCGAGATGAGGTGGCCGGCCTCCCGCCGCACCTCGCGCCGGATGTCCTTCAGCGGGTGCGAGCTCACGTAGAGGCCCAGCGTCTCTTTCTCGAGCGCCAGCAACTCGTCCTTGCTGAAGTCGTCGCGGGGGATCTCCACGGGCGGACGACCGTTTCTGCGCATGCCGTTGGCAGGAGCGCCGCCCGTTGCACCGGCCTCCTCCGCCGGCGCAACGGGCTCGACCATCAGGTCGAAAATCGAGGCTTGACCCCGGTCGGCGTCGGACCGCGTCTTCTTGCCGTGGGCCATGGCCTGCGGCATGACCATGAGCATCCCCCGCCGGGAGGGCCCGATGGAATCCATGGCTCCGGACTTGATCAGGCTCTCGATGGCCCTCTGGTTGACCACGCCCAGGTCGACCCGCTCACAGAAGTCAAACAGGTCGGTGAACGGCCCTCCCCGATCCCTTGCCTCAAGGATGGTGCGGATGGCCGTCTCGCCCACGTTCTTGACCGCGTTCAGCCCGAAGCGGATGCGGCCCCCGACCCCACGGAAATCGAGGACCGACTCGTTGATGTCGGGCGGCAGCACCTCGATGCCCATCTCGTTGGCCACGTTCACGTAGAACGGCACCTTGTCCTTGGTATCCATGACGCTGGAAATAAGGGCGGCCATATACTGCACCGGGAAGTTGGCCTTGAGGTAGGCGGTGCGGTAGGAGATGAGGGCGTAGCAGGCGGCATGTGACTTGTTGAAGGAGTAGTCACCGGCCCGCTCCATCAGCGACCAGAGGTGGTCGATGACGGCGGGCGCGGTGCCCGAAGCCCGGGCCCCTTCTTGGAACTTGGGCTTCAGTTGCGCCATCTTGGCATGGATCTTCTTGCCGATAGCCTTGCGCAGGTCGTCGGCCTGGGCGGGGCTGAAGCCGCCGATGCGCTTCGAGATCTCCATGAGCTGCTCTTGGTAGATGGCGACGCCGTACGTCGACTCCAAAATGGGCCGCAGCCGCTCGTCTTCGTACGTGATGCTCTCCGGGTCGCGCTTGTTGCGCGCATACTCCGGGATGAACGCCATCGGACCCGGCCGGTAGAGAGCCACTAGGGCGATGAGATCATCGAGGCGGGTCGGCTGGATCTCGCGCAGCGCATCGCGCATCCCGCTGGATTCGAACTGGAACACACCCTCGGAGTCACCCTTCGCCAGCATGCGGTAGGTAGCGGCGTCGTCGAGGGGGATGGTCTCGATGTCGAAATCAGGGATCCCGCCCTCCCGGATGATACGGACCGCGCTGTCGATGACGTCGAGGTTGCGAAGGCCCAGGAAGTCCATCTTGAGCAGGCCCAGCTTCTCCACGTCTCCCATGGAGACCTGGGTGACCACTTCGGCGTCGCCCTTTTGCATGAGGGGCAGGTGATCGGTCAGCGGCCCTTCGGAGATGACCACGCCCGCGGCGTGGATGGAATCCTGGCGGATAAGGCCCTCCAGCGGCCGGGCCATATCGACGACCTCCTTCACCACCGGGTCGCTGTCGTAGGCCGCGCGCAGTTCGCACTTGGGATCGGCCAGGCAGGCGTCGAGAGTGATGTTGAGCACCTCGGGCACCAGCTTGGCGATGCGGTCGGCCTGGCCGTAGGGGACGTCCATGACCCGGGCGGCGTCGCGGATGGCCTGCCGGGCCTTGATGGTGCCGAAGGTGGCGATCTGGGCCACCCGGTCGCGCCCGTACTTGCCGGCTACATACTCGATCACCTTCTCCCGGCCGCTTACCGAGAAGTCGATATCGATGTCGGGCATGCTTATGCGATCGGGATTGAGGAAGCGTTCAAAAAGGAGGTCGTACGCTATCGGGTCGAGATCGGTGATGCCTAGCAGGTACGAGACCAGCGAGCCGGCCGCCGAGCCCCGCCCGGGACCCACGGGGATGCCGGACCGCTTGGCGTAGCTGACGAAGTCCCACACGATGAGGAAGTAGGGCGGGAAGCCCATCTTCTCGACCACGGCCAGCTCGGACTCGAGTCGCTCGCGTATCTCCGGAGTCACGGCATCACCGTAGCGGCACGCCAAGCCCTTCTCGCACTGCTCGCGCAGGTAGGAGGCTTCGTCGTGCCCCTCCGGCACCGGGAAGTGCGGAATGAGCATCTTGTCAAGCTCGACCTCGACGTTGCAGCGCTCGGCCACCTCCCAAGTGGCGGCCACCGCCTCGGGGTGCTCGGAGAAGGCGGTCAGCATCTCCTCCTCGCTCTTGAG
>JAJFUK010000109.1 GCA_021372435.1 Actinomycetes bacterium
CCCCATCAAGGACCCGCAGTGGTGCGAGTTCATCTCTTCGCACCCAGACGCCGGCCCGTTCCATCTGCCCGCTTGGACCTCCGTGATAGCCGACTGCTACCACTTCGACGCATTCATTCTGACGGTACGCGACACAGACGGAGAGATCCTCGCCGGAGCTCCCGTGGTGGCTGTGCGCTCGCCTCTCGGTCGGCGGCGGTGGGTTTCGCTTCCGTTCACGGATGTCTGTCCATTGCTGGTGCGCTCCGACATCGATGTTAACGAGGTAGCCGTTGCCCTGGAAGAGCACGTCATCGCCAGTGGCGTGAGCGGACTCGAGGTACGCGCGGGCCTACCTGCGAATGAGAACGTGCACCCCGTCGAGGTCGGCTATCGCCATGTGCTTGAGGTGCCCTCAGATCCGGCCGCTCTTCGCCCGAGGAGGGGACAGCGGCTACGCCGCAATCAGGCTATGCGGAAGGGGGTCAAAGTCACTTACGGTGCCGGTCCGGAGGATCTCGCGGCCTTCTACCGGCTTCACACGCTTACCCGGCGACGCCATGGAGTCCCGGTTCAGCCACGCCGTTTTTTTGACTTGATCCAGGCCCGCCTGCTGGTGCCGGGATACGGCTTCCTGGCGACTGCGTCGCTCGAGGGCCAGGTCGTAGCCGCGGCCATCTACCTGAGCCATAACGGTATCCTCGTGAACAAGTACCACGCTTCGGATCCCCGGTGCCCGGACACCGGCGCAGGCCATCTCCTTGATTGGGAGATCATGGCGGCGGCGTGCACCCACGGCTACCACACAATCGACATGGGCCGCACGGACTTCGGCGCAGATGGGCTGCGCTACTACAAGACCGCGTGGGGTGCGGTGGAGGAGCCGCTTGTCTACACATACATCTGTCGGCGGCCGCTGGAGTCGGTGCCCGGGCGTGTTCCGGGCTTCTCTCAGAAGATCATCCAGCACTCGCCCCCATGGGTGTGTCGTGCACTGGGGGCGATCCTATACCGGTGGTCGGCTTGAACAAGAAACTCTGCCGCCGACTTCTCCGATCGCGTCGGAGACGCCCAAGCAAAACCGCTCGCAAGGCACCCGGGACCACACGAAAAGGGGCCCACCCCAAAACCGGGGTGGGCCCCTGCGCGATCATGTCTTCCACGGACCGCCATACAGCCCCAGGAGGCGCTGCGGGGCCGCAGAGCTCGTGGATCAGTCCTCAGATGCCCACGGCACGTCGCACATATTCTCGTAGTACTCAACGACCGGGAACCGGTTGTTGTTCAGTCCGTCGAAGAAGTCCTTGTATTCCCCAGCCTTCGTGCGGTCGCACAACGTCGGGTCGGCCTCGCATGCTTCGATGAACGCGACCGCGGCGGCCAACTCCGCGTCGTAGTCAACCACTTCACCATCTATGATCACCGCGGCGCCGGCGTAGTCGGCGTGCTTCACGTTGACGTTCAGCCAATGCGCTACGTACTGCGCCTTAAGCATGACGCACATGTCCCGGGCGTTCGCGAGGTTGGCCATCGCCAGGACCTCATTGATCGACACGGCCGCGTACGGCTCCGGAACGATCACCGGCGCGTCGCAGTCGGTCCCATAAACCGCCTTGAGGGCCGCCTTGCCGTTCTTGTTGCTCCAGAAGCCCATGGTGTAGCCGGTGACGCACCGCTTGCAGACGTTGCCGAAGCCGTTCTGGCACTCAATGGTGGCCCCATCGCCTGTCACGGTCGTAGTGTGGAAACCGGCCTCCGGGAACGTCTGAACCCAGCATCCCCCGCCCACGCCCTCCTTAACGATGTAGTCGCCTACAGGGACGTCTTCGAACATGTACCAGCCATCGGCGCCCGTGTACGTGACCCGGAAGGGCTCCGTGCCGCCGGCCCCCCAGAGCTCGATCCGCCAGAACGGGATCGGGAGCCATCCTGATTCAGTGTCGCCGGTCTTCAGACCGTCCATGTTGGTGTCGTAAAACTTGATGCTGGTGATGTCGCTCGGGTAGTTGATGATCTCCAGCGAGATGTCGTCCAGAGCGAAGTCATTGCCCGTGTGAGCAGTGTTCACGTCGACCAACTTGATAACACCCGTGTCACTCGTGGCGGTCCACGCCGGGGCTACGTACTGCGCCCAGGTCGCGAGCGATTCGGGAGCGTCATAGGTGTCCACATACTCGTCGTTGATCCAAAGCTCCAACTGTGCATACGCCGTGGGGTAACTCGTCGCTCCCCAGAACGAGAACTCGTAGTCGCGTCCGGGGATGAGGCCGGTCACGGTCGTTTGGTACACCACCGGAGGAGGTGTCGCGTCCTCGTTGCCGTTGACGATCATCATGTGGCCGGTGCCATCGGCGTTTGTGTGGTCCGAGAACGATTCCCAGAGCCTGTGGTACCCATAGGGATCGAGGCCTATGGCGTAGGCGCCCTCGACGTCGAGAGTGCCCAGGCCGCTCTCCCCGCCGGACGTGTTGTTCGCTTCCGTGACCAGTGTGTATTCTGAGGTAAACCCGGTGGATCCGGCCTCGAAGTCGCCGCTGGTGATGAGATTTCCTGCCATCGCAGGCGCGGCGACCATCAACATAGCCGCCAGCATGACAACTGTCATTGCCAGTATCTTCTTCATGACGCATCTCTCCTTGAATCGTTGGATACGTGTCCCGGAGCATTTCACTCGCCCGGAGACATCGCCCAGGGCTCCTCGGGGCCGAAAATTACAGATGGCCGGGCTGCCTTCCTACGGCAGCCCGGCCACCCGAGTTCCTCTCGTTTCGGGCCGATGGCTTTGCGTCCCCACCTTGCGATGGGTTTGCCCTTTCGAGAAAGCGGCCCCGGTTCCTCGCACCCGGGCCTATCTCCAATTGCACGATAGCGCAAAACTTGTTCTGTATCAATACGGCGTTGAGACTTATCCCCTTGGCGGAATGTCGCGAGCAGCATCGTGTACGGGTGCGAGTTCCGTGAGAAAATCGGTCGTGCTGGGGATTGAGCCGAATGAAATGAATTGACCGTGTACGATCTGCTGGTATCGCCTTTTCGCATCCGGGGGCTGACCCTGCCAAACCGGATCGTGATGCCTCCCATGGTCACCTTCCTAGCCGGGGACGATGGGTTGGTCACTCAGGCGCATCGAGATCACTACGAGCAGTCGGCGGGTCCCGGCCTGATGGTCGTTGAGGGCACGGCCGTTCTCCCTGAAGGCAGGATCGATAGGCGGCAACTGGGGATCTACAGCGACGGGCATGTCGAAGGTCTATCTGAGCTCGCCGGGATCATCCACTCCGCCGGGGCCGTGGCCGGCATACAGATCCACCACGCGGGCGCGACTGCGTTTGCCGAGGCTCGCGGCCCCAAGACCTACCGGAGGATCCCGCCGACCCTGGTTCGCCTGCTGCTGCAGCAGTTCGCCACATCACGTCTGGTCAGAATCAGAGACGCGTTCAAAGACGCAGGCAGGCGGGCTGCAGCGGCGGGCTTCGACATCATAGAGCTCCACGCCGCGCATGGATACCTGTTCAGCCAACTCCTCTCACCCTTGAAGAACCGGCGGCTCGACAGATACGGCGGGAGTATAGAGAACCGCAGCCGCTTTCTCTTCGAGGTGTTCCAGGCCGTACAAGAGGAGGTGGGGGATAGAGCTCTGGTGACGGCCCGCATCGGCGTGGTCGATGGTCAAAAGGGTGGTCTCACGCTTTCTGATGGGCTGTCGGTCGCCCTCCGGCTGCAAGAGGAGGGCGCGCCGCTTCTGAGCATCTCTTGCGGTAGTGGGATTCCCGGCTGGGTAAGGCCTGAAGGGAGCCCATACTCTCCGCGCCTGCACCTCGCCGCCAGAGCCAAGTCGGTCTTACAGGTCCCGGTGATCGGGGGCGGAGGCGTTCGCCGGCCGGAACTGGCGGAACAAGCGTTGCGAGACGGCATGAGCGACTTGGTCTATGTCGGCCAGGCGATGCTGGCGGATCCAGGCTGGGCGCGCAAGGTGATCGAGGGCCAAGAGGACATGATAGTGGCCTGCAGGGGCTGCGGGAGGTGCTTTTGGTTCGAGGACTACCGAAAGTGCCCCTCGAGACCAGACGCAGTCGATGGCCGGAACAGCCGGGCCTGGCACACGCGGACGACGTTGGAGTTCCGGTGAGCAACGAGGTTCCCGGGCGCCGGCCAACGCGGGTCGTACGCATAACGCGTTTCGTGATCACGCTTCTGGTGATCTTGCTCCTGATGGTATGTGCGAGCGAAGCGACCGAGACGCCGGGGACGGCCGGTACCGTCGAGCCACCGCGGGCGACCGATACGACGAAGGCGCTGGGACCGGTCAACACGCCACAGACAGTTGGGGCGGTCGACACCACGGAGCCGCCGAAGCCGCCGGGCCCGGAGCCAACATTCCCCTTCGACGAGTATGTGCTCACCTACCTCGAGTACAAGCCCGGCACTGTGATGGAGATCATGCAAACCCAGGCCACTGGGCCCGCTCCGTGCGTCATGATCCTCCACGGCTACCGGGTTGAGACCACCTTCTACTTCCCGCTTGCCCAGGCCGTCGCCGGCAGGGATGCTGTTGTCTTCATGCCGGACTGGAACGACACCCTGCCTTCAGATGACGACCCGCGGACGACGACGGTCACGGACGGGCTCGACGACATCGCAGACGCCATCCGTTTCATCCGGCTATACGCAGGCAGGTATGGAGCGGATGCGGAGCGGATAGTGGTGGTCGGCCACTCGCTTGGGGCTGTGGTCGGGATGACCACGATGCTTGCCGGCGATCAGTTCGGCACCGAGGCCTTCCCTCGCGAGGTGAGTGCTCTGCCCGACGCGTATGTCTCGCTGGACGGCGTGGTGCCCTTCAGAGAGCTCCTGTGGGATGCCGACCTGCGCCGCCTATACGATGAGGACCCTGGCACGTGGGGCAAGATCAACCCCGACACCTACCTGCGTGCCGCAGGCGCCCGCGCGGGCGTCGAGTTCCGTTTCTTCGTCGCGACTCTGGACTTCGCAGAGACTCAGTCGATGGCGGAGCGGATGAGCGAGCTTGGCTACAAGACGAGCGTCGAGAGGATCGACGTGGACCACATGCAGGCCGCGGAGCCTCAGCCCGAGACGGTGGAAGCGATCGCTGAGCTGGCGCATGCGCGCTGAGTGGGCGGTGTGGCCAAGGATGCCCGGTGTAGCCAAGGATGCCTGATGACGCGGCGGCCCGGGTCCGTCGCTCAATGGACCGGCGGCACCAGCAAGACGTGACCAGACGAGTCGAGGGTTGCCTTTCCGAAGGACATGCCCTCGATGCTCCCGAACTGCCCAGGTGAGGCTGCGGCCCGTGCCCGCCACCAACGTGCCAGGTCGCGAGGTAGGGGGATCCAGGCCCCAGAATCGACCAGGGCGTCGAGGAGACCGGGGTAGTGAGCGGCGTTCTTGGTGTGGCCGATGTAGCCGTTTGCGGGGTCGGGGTGTGTGAGCACGCAGGCCATGCCGTTTGCGTCTCTGACTTCGCGCAGGTTGGCCAACCATGTGTCTGGACCGGTCTGTCCGAGAAGACCCAAGAGGGTCTGGTCCTGAGGCAGAGTGATGGGCAGTTCGAGCAGACCGCCGACCGGGAACGGAAAGAACGACGCACACCCCCCCGGCTGCGGCTCGAAGCGGGCGCTGTTCGAAACTGATGAGTCGTACTCGAACTCAAGCATGTGGAACCAGTCCTGGTTCCGATACGTGGCCGGCGATCGAAAACCCGAGGCCTTCCACTCACGGCCGTATTCGTTGATACGGGGCACACGCCGCAGGAACGTCGACCGGTTGGAGAACAGGAGGCCATCGTGAGTGAGACCGTGGACGCCCACTTCGAAGCCGTCTTCGTGCAGCTTTCGAAGCATCGGTTCGGAGATCTCGTAGTCCAGCGGCACGAGATTGAACGACGACCGAAGGCCCCTTTGCCGCTCCATGTCCGCGACCGTCTGAAGCCCGGCCAGGCCCGCCGCGGTCTCCACATCGTGGGTGAGTATCGCCGCCCAAGGATGCCCGTCCGGCCAGAACCACGCGAACGCCAACTCCTGTCGGGCAGACGCGACGAGAATCACCCTGAGAAGCAGACGCTGTAGCAGGTCCAGGCTACGGTCGGTAGGCCACTCGAGGAAGTGGTCATAAGCCTGTGCCCGACGAGCAATGAGTCTGCGCAGGCCGGCCTTTAGAGCGCTGGGAACAACCGGTTTGAGCGTGTAGTACAGCCGGAGTAGCGGCCAGGGCAGGACGGTGCGCTTGGCGGGGGTGATGTAACGCTCGTACCAGAATGCTTCGATCGCGGCATTCGGGTCGAAAGGCAGAACCACGGCGCGCTCATGGGGAAACCAGAGGACGTAGGAATGATGCCGTCCCGACCTGTCGAAGATCTCGGCCATAGCTTCAGCGGTGTCCGGGACCTTCTCGATGGGATGAACCGCGGCGTAGAGAGAGAACCGCTCGGCGCCGTGCACGACTCGATAGGCGCCCGCTTCTGCGTTTGTTCTCCAGACATCGACTCCGGGCGACGGTGGCTTCTCGGGATCACAGTAGCGTGCGAGGGCTTCGATCTCTTCCACCGGCATCGCCGGCTTCCAGAAACCGATAGCGTGATCCAGGGGGCCGGCCGACGTGGTCCATGTCTTTTGGTCAGAGGAACGGCTGTCGTTCTTGCCGGGCGGTATCCGGCGGAAAAGGCCGTCCGTCTGGTCTATGACACGGTCCCAGTTGTAGGTCGTCTCGATGCGGGCACGGGCCAGCTCGCCCAGTCTCGCCATCTCCTGCGGATCGGCGATGAGTGCGGTGAGTACCCGGGCGAGGCTCTCGGGGTTCTCGCGGACGAAGCTCGCACCTGCACCGCCTATGGTCTCCATGTTCTGCTCGATGTCGCTTACCACCACAGCGCGGCCGCAGGCCATCGCCGTCATGAGGGCCGGCGAGTTGCCCTCCATCAGAGATGGCTGGACGTAGAGCAGGCAGTTGGCGAAGAGCTGCTTGACCTTCGGGCCATAGACGTACCCCAAGAACCGGATCCTCTTGTCGGGCGTGCTCTTGAGACAACGGACATAGTCGCCGGGATCGGGGCTGTCCCCCACTATGACCAGTGGCACCTGAGTCTCAACGCCTGCATACGCTTCAGTGAGCGTGTGCACCCCTTTGTCCGGCTTGAGCAACCCGACAAACAGCACATATCTGTTCTTCTCAAGGCCGAATTCTGCCAGCGAGTCGCTCCCTGGATACCCACACGGCTCAGCGGCGAGGGTTATCAGCTCCGGGGCCTTCCCGAACAGCTCGTGGAAATGCCGCTGAGCGACGGCATTGTCTACATGGACCGCATCCGCCCACTTGAAGGCCGTCCGGGCTCCGAGCCTCAGAGCAAAGCGCGCCAGGGGTCCCCACTTCGGGCGTTCCCAGTCGATCCCGTCCATGGCGACCACGGATCTCTTGCCCAACAACTTGGCCAGAGGTACGAACAGGGCGGTACCCATTCCGCAGTATTGGATGATGTCCGCCGTATCGGCGAAGGCTACATGGAGCGTCGCCAAGAAAGAGTGGGTGACGTTGTCCAAGCCCTTGGTGGGAATGGACGGCAGTGAGATCAGGCGGATACCCTTGTAGGGGCTCGAAGGTCGACGATTGTAGTGCCACCGACAGTACACCGTGACGTCATAGCCGCGGAGCACAAGCCTTGAGGCTATCTCTTCCACCCCGCTCTCGCCGCCCCCGGCCTTGGGTAGATCGGCCGGCAGCCCTCGCAGCCCGATGAAGGCGATACGGGGTGGCCTCTCGGTCTCGGGGGAGGAGGGGGGAGGTGCTGCCAATCAGGACTCCTTACGATGGCGTCATCGGTATCGCGCCGTCTACGCGCCGTCGCCGGCGCCACAGACGCAAGCAGAGTATAGAGGAGAAGCGCGAGGGTTCGCGGCGAAGTAAGCCAAGAGCCGCTTAACGACGTTCTCGCCTACCTGGCTATGTGCTCTGGGGTCGAGCGAGGTGCTACGCGTCAAACCTACGTAAGGCCGGCGATCTCCTTGTCCCGAGGCCCGGCCTTTGCGGTGCCTGATACAATTTTCTCTCAGCTGGAGAACGATGGGCACGAAGGGTCTCATGACCATGTCAATCCCTGCTGCGGAGACGTGATGGCAATCCCTACGTGGATCACAACTGCCTTCCATTGGACGATTGCGCACAGTGGTCTTTCTTGGGTTGTTCGCATGACCGTACAGCACAGCAGGCCGACGGTTGTTTGCTACCACGATCCCTCCCCCGACACCCTGCGGAGGCATCTGGCGTTTCTTGCAAGCCGGTACTCTTTCGTACCGCTACGCGAAATCGTCGAGTGGCTTTACCAACCAGACCATGTTCTGCCGCCGAGGGCTCTTGCACTCACGCTAGACGACGGTTGGGCAGGGAACCTGCGCCTCGCGCCGGTGTTCGCCGACTTCTGCATCACCCCGACAGTGTTTGTCTGTACGCAAGTGGTCGGTACGAGGCGCAGATTCTGGTTCCAGTTTCTTCCTGACGGTGATGAGAAGGAGAGGCTCAAGCGCGCGCCCGATGATGTCAGGCTGGCCAGGCTGGTGTCGACGGGCTACAGCGAGTTTCAGGCAGCCGAAGGGGATCCAGTGGCACTCAGCGCGGAGCAGCTGGAAGCAATAGGGCTGTGGGCTGATATCCAGTCGCACACACGGCTCCACCCCATTCTGCCCATGTGTGATGATGCACGGGTTCGCTCAGAGATCGAAGGATCGCGAGCCGAATTGGTTGATCTTCTTGGCGGCCACGACGTCTACGCTATTGCCTACCCGAATGGTGACTGCAGCGCGAGGGAGGTGGGCATCGCAAAGGCGGCCGGATACCGCTGTGCATTCACCATCAGTCCTCACTCCATCGCGCCTGGCGACGACCCATTCATGCTGCCGCGTGTGTGGATTCCGGACAATGCTGGTCAGGATGAGCTTGCGGTGAGACTCTCGGGCGCTCACCGGTCGATGCGGCACCTGCTCCGTCGGCTTCTACTGATTCCCGAGCACTGGACCTGATCACCCACCGACTTCCCTCGATGGCTTGGGCCGGTTCCACGAGCGTCAGTCATTTGCCCATACGATGTTCACGCGTTCATCGTCTGGGCTGCCCACCGGCACCCATGCGACAAGGAAATGTGATGGTTATGCTGTCTCTCGCGTGGGCTTAGAGCAAGAGAGGCTCGAGGTTGAACGGCTGTCGGAGTATCTCGCGAGACGGGAGCTATGCTAGGATTCGTGGCTACCCCTGCCTGGCTAGGCCTGTCTGCGCAGTCGGGCGGCGCCTCGGCGCAAGGCCTGCTGAAGCCGAGGGGTCCGCGGCATCGCGGCCGTATCGATATCGCCGAAACGGAGGGAGAGCTGCGCGTCCTCATAGTGCATTACCGCTACTTCGTTTCAGGGGGGCCCGAGCGGTATCTCTTCAATGTGAAGCGGCTGCTCGAGGAGCGCGGCCACGAGGTCGTCATCTTCTCGGTGGCCTACCGGCAGAACCAGCAAAGCGAGTGGGCCCCGTATTTTATCGCGCCGATCGCCGGCGATGATGAGGTCTACTTCGACCAGCATACCTGGACGCCACGGACGGCCTTACGGGCCCTCAAGGCGCTGTTCTATTCTCCGGAAGCTCACCACTCGCTCTTGCGACTGGTCCGAGATTCTCGACCCGACATCGCCCTAGTCCTACAGTATCACCGCAAGATGTCCCCCTCCGTCCTGACTGCCCTACGGCGCGGGGGCGTACCGATCGTGGCGCGGCTCTCGGATTTTGGGATGGTGTGCCCCGCGGCAACCCTTACGCGGTGCAGCAAGCCGTGCTTCGAGTGCGTGGGGAAGCTGCCGCTGGCGAGCGTGCGACACGGGTGTGTCAAGGGATCCCGCTTCGTAAGCAGCGTCGAGCTTCTGGCCACCGTGTACCACCGAGGGCGCCGTTTCTTCGATCTTGTGGATGCCTTCGTGGCTCCTACCACTTTCTTGCAGGATATGATGGTCCGTGGCGGATGGCCGCGCGAACGGATCCGAGTCATCCCTACGCCGGTGGCATCGTCACCGATAGACGCCTGCGTGGCGCGCGATGCATTCGTCTACCTCGGGCGGCTCAGCCCGGAGAAGGGTGTTTCCACCCTGATCGACGCGTACGCTCTTCTGGTGCGCGAGTGGGGTGACCAGGCACCGGCACTGGCGTTGCTGGGGGCCGCCGAACGCTCCTACGGAGTGCAACTCGGGCAACGTGTAGTGCGGCTGGGTCTGGAGGATCGGGTCATCTTTGCCGGCATGCAGGACCAAGACGGTGTCGACTACTGGCTGTCTTGCGCCCTGGCATCTATCGTGCCGTCGATCTGCATCGACAACCTACCGAACAGCATGCTCGAGAGTCTTGCCGCCGGCGTTCCGGTGATCGTCTCCGATCATCCAACCTTTCGCGAAGCCCTCGCCGGTTACGATGCCGGGGCTCTCGTGCCTCCCGGCGACGCCCATGCGCTGGCGCGGGCCATGGGCGAGATACTAAGCGATCCGGAACGCGCCACGGCGGCCGGGAATGCTGCGCGGCGGTTGGCAGAAGAGCGGTTCTCGGAAGAAGTGCATGTGACTGCCTTGCTGCATCTCTTCGAAGAACTCGAATCCGCCCGGCCGCACGACCTCAGCTAGAAAGGCGGAGCTGGGCCCTGGGGCGAGCTCCGAAGCGGACGGCGCGTCGAGCCGTACCCCCATGACAGGGGCTGCAGTCACGAGTGAACTTTCCCGTGCCGCGCGAGAAGGGATTCGTATAACGTAACGAAGCCTGCGACCATCGCATCCGTAGTGAAACGCTCCTCTAGGCGTCGTCGACCTTCCCGGCCCATTTCTCGTGCACGGGTTGGATCTTCACGGAGGGTACGCAGTGCCGACGTGATCGCAGTGATGTCCTGAGGAGGCAGAAGGAAGCCGGTGACGCCATCCTCGACAAGCTCCGGATTGCCACCGGAATCGGTGCACACGACCGGGAGACCGCACGCCATGTACTCCAGGATCGAGTTCGAGCATCCTTCTGCGTGGATAGCCGGGTTGGTCAGCAATATCCCGATGTGGGCATCTCGGATGATCGGAAGAACCTCAAGACCACACTCCGGGAACTCGATCATGCGGGCGTCCACGAGGTCGGCTGCTTCAAGCAGGAGTGCATCGCGCTCGGGACCGTCGCCGACCGCCACGAACTTCCAGCCAGGCTGCTCATGCTCCAAGACGCGGGCCGACTGAACGAACATGCGCCAATCCTTTGCCGGATGCATGCGCCCCGTCATGACAACCACGGTGACTTCGGCTTGCGCTGTATTCTCGATGGCGGCTACGGCCGCTCCCAGACGGGAGGAGTCGAAGCCGTTGTAGACAACGTGCGCGCGGTCGCTCTCAGCGATACCGTGGGCGGCGAGACCTGCCCGGCTATTCGCCACGACTGCATCTGAAAGGAGTAGGCCCAACCTCTCCAGCATAGCCCGGCGCGGCCGAAGGAATCCGCTGCGGATGGTCCCATTGAGCAAGGGGATCTTGCGTGCGCGGCAGAAGGGGATCATCGCCGCGTTGGACATCCAGCCCCATGAATGGACGATATCCGGGTGGACACCGGATGCAATTCGCCACATCCCAAACGCGGGAGTAGCGTCGACTCGATACTTTCGTGGGGTGACCGTCACATCGATCCCGAGCTTCTCGAGAACCAGGCGGTAGGGGCCATCAGCCACGCTTAGCACTGAGACCGACCACGGCTCAGGTAGTGAGTTGGCCAGCAGACTCAGTTGCCGCTCAGCGCCGCCGTCCTCCAATGAGTCCGTGACCATGAGCACTCTCACGAAATCCGGCTCTCCTTTAGCTCAACACTCGCCGCCTGCGATGCCGCGGGTTTCACAGCCCATTCGTTGATCTGGAGAACTTGGTCAGCGCCCAGTCCACCCAGAGGGCCTGGGGCGGCACATGACCGTCTTCGTACATAAGGTGATCGTCGGAGCCGAGGACATAATGCCCGGGCGTCCCGAGAACGGCACTGTCAACGTAAGCGTACGACATCTCGGTGATGACGAACACCCCGTCCTTAATTAGAAGGTCGTAGGCCATCGAGTCGAACCCGAACTGTCGGTTAAGACTCAGGCAATACCTGATCGCTTCCTCGGGAATGTGAGTCTCGTAGTCGAGAAGCCCGCTACCGCTTGCACGGAAATCGCCGGGCCGGTTGCGGCGCCAAAATCCATAGGCGTAGGAATCCCCAATCACCGTTATCCGGAGGTCGGCGTCGTTGTTGGGGATATACTCCTGCCAATACACGACCCCGTACCTTGGATGATGCAGGAGCCTCTGCAGGACCTTTGCCCAGAACCAGCGGTGCCAAGGGGCGGTCGTCCATCGAGTGGCAAGCTTTGGATGGGCGGCCTTGTACCTATCCCACAGCTCTTGCGAGAAGGTCCTGTCCAGCCACTTCTGGGCGGAGCGTCTGTCTTGGACGAGTCTGACGGCCGTGCTCGAGGCGCCGTGAGACCGCTTAGCCACTATCGGGAAGCTGGCGCGGTCCAAGCGCTCGCGTGCGTCATCGTAGTCAAAGCTCGCGACCGTCTCCGGGGAAGAAACGTCCCAGTGGGCGAAGATGTAGCTCTGCGCCACCTTGCTGTCGTAGTGCCAGACCGTGGCGAAGCCCGGCACGATCACTTTGTCGAGCACGCGCTCGATGAAATACACCTTCTCCTTGTAGTGGCCTGCGAACTCCGGGCCCATGAAGCGACCTTTCCAGATGATGAGGTCGTAGGGAGCGACTTTCACCTGCCAATCGTGGGCGTCTATGTCCACGACGTCATATTCGAGGGGCGCTCCACCTCGAACGTGGGCCTCCAGGGCAGCCGCGAACTCGTCGTGCCACTCTCCGCGTCCCACCGCGACTCGTAGTCTCCGATCCATTGTGGGCCTCGCCTACTCAGATCCTCTCACGGACCTTGGCGACGATTTCCATGGTGGTCTTGAGTGGATTGAGTGTCGGCTGCTTGCGGCATCCGTCGATGATAACAACTCCGCCAGCACTTGAAAGCGTATGGAGGCCCGCTGAGTAGGGCCCGAGCGGGTCCGGCTCGACGTAGGAGCAGACTTCTTCCTCGAAGGCCTCGGGTGTCAGGGTGAGAACCCGGTTGATGGCAATCCGGGCCCCATACCTCGGTCCGCAGTCCTGCGCAGGACGATACAACACCCCGTCGACAACGAAGGGATGTCCCGCGGGCCGGGCTGAATGGATGTCGGTCTTGACCGGTCGAAGCCTATGCGGCCCCCAGGGACCCCACGGCTCGGCTGCGTACCAGACGTGTAGGTCGGCCACCCGCGAATCCCCGCTGGCGCCGGCCGCCGTGCAGAAAAGCCACCAACGGCCGTCGAACGGGAATATGGTGCTGTCGTATGCCGGAAAGCCCTCGAGAAGGATGGAATGTAGGCTCCAGGGCCCGAGAGGGGCGTCCGCTCTATACAAGGCCACGCGACGGCTTGTGTTGGTCTCGGGAACGCAGTAGAAGACCCCTTGGTGCTTGAACACATACGGGTAGGCCGCGTGACAGTGCATCGGGATGACGGGCACACTCGGACCGATTGGAGTCCCGTCGGCCGCCAGCTCGGTGCAACGGAGCCGGCCGCACACGGACCCGAGCGGCACCTCCTCGTGGTAGAGAAAAAGGCGCCCCTGGTCTTCTACCAGACACGGGTCAGCCTGAAAGCGGAGAAACCAAGGCTTGTGCAGCCAGCGTACGCTCGGACGACAGGTACGAGCCATGGCGGATTGCCCCTCGCTGCCGGCCAGATCCTCGATTCTGAGGTCAGCCACGCCGGTGTTCCATTCGTTCACAGAAGCGATGCGCCGCAGAAGCTCACGGACTCTCACTCTTACTTCCTCACTCTGCATTCCTTAGACGACTGGACGCCAGGAGCGTCTTAAAACTCGTTTCAAAATGAAGCGTCGGGTGTAGATTACCGCAGACGGGTAGACCAGCACGAACAGAGGGAGCCGATTACCGAGGTGTGCGAGTCTTTTCGTCTTTCCCTGCCTGCGACGTCATGCCCCCTGAACAGCGCGGCGATCTCGCGCCAGTAGGCGTCGGGAGCGACCTCTATAGCCTGTGATCTGCGGTAGACAGGGGTTGTATCACTTCCAAAGATGAGTGTTGTCTCGTCTACGGCCATGCAAAAACCAGCCCCTATGATTGGGCGCCTTCATTGAGGGTGGCCACGCTGAGTCACCCGAGCTGTCGGAAGAACGACGCCACACGCCCGGCCTGAAACACGTTAGAGAAGTCACGCATCGTCAGTGCCTTGCCCCTTTGCCCGACCATATCGGCCTCTTCAGGGTGCCCTAGGATGTAGTCGAGCTTCTTCGCGAAGGCATCTACGTCATCGGGCTCCACCAGGTAGGCGTTCACCCCATCCTGAAGATATAACGGGATATCCCCAGTCCGGGTCACCAACACCGGGCGGCCGGTGGCGAGGTATTCCGGCAGTTTGGTCGGGAAGCCGTACTCAGCCTGCACCGACGATGGCCGAGCCAGGGCCAGCACCGTAGCCGGTTGGAGATACCGCGGCACCTCCTCTAACGATATTCTGCCTGTCATCACGATGCGTTCCGCACACCCGCCCTCGCGGATCAGTGCCTGAGCCTGCTTGTATTCCGGGGATTCATCCTTGGGGGCGATGAGCACCAGGCTAACCTTGGGATGCATGGCGGCAACTCGGCTGAACGCGTCGATAAGCTGATGGGCGCCGTCCTTCTTGCCCCAAAGGCTACCGGACCAGGCAACGTATGGCCCCTCCACCGGCGGAGATTCGGTCTTTGAATCGACTTCGAAACGGGATACATCTACAATGGCCGGTACTACTACCAACTTCGCTTTCTTGCCGATCTGGGGGCGGAACTGGCGTTCGAGCGCCGTCGAGATGACCTCGACTCCGGAGAAGAATCTCACCAGCACTCTGAAATAGAAAAGCATCTTCAGTTTCTTCCATGCCGTCTCGGCACCCAGGAACAGATGTTCGTTCGTTTCTTTCACTACTTTTACTGCAAAGAGCCGGCCGAAGAGTAGGACTACTGTCATCTGCCAGATGGGAAGCCAACTGAAGAAGATCACATCCAGCTTATTGGCACGCTTACGCTTGTAGAGCTCCCACATGCCGCGCATGAACCCATAGATCATCTGCAACCGGTGCCGCACGCGGCTCTTCGCTCTGAAGAGATGGGCACTCGTGTAAACGTATTCAATCCCTTGGTATGTCCCGTGGAGGGAGAGATCGTCAGGCGCCAGCTCGCGTGACGCCGGTGCCAGGCAGACTACGAGGACAGATTCACCGTGCTCAATCAGGCCCTTGGCAAGAGCCGTAAACCGATTGGCGAGCGCCATGCCGTGCGGAAAACTATATCGAAAGAGCATGGCTACATGCATCTCTCGGACTCCTTCAGCTGTCGCACATGAACCCCCAAGGTGGTCTGACGGCGGCCGCGACTCGACCGAGCATGTCGAATCGCACACATGCCCGGGTTGCCTCGAGGGCCGGGCCTAGCTTCGCGAACACTATACTAGTAGCAGCATCGTGTCGATAGCAGTCAAGTTGGTAACATCTGTTTGCCGGAGGGGTCATCATGGCGGTCGTGCTTGTGACGGGAGGGCGGGGCTTCATCGGAACGAACCTGACTGAGGAGCTGCGCTCTCGGGGTCACGAGGTGTGGACATGCGACATCCTCCAGGGTGAGGATCCGCAGCACCTGAAGGCGGACGTCAGCGCCTTTCACCAGATGCACGTGCTCTTCAGTGAACACCGGTTCGACTACGTTTACCATCTGGCGGCGGAATACGGCCGCTGGAACGGCGAGGACCACTACGAGAACCTGTGGCAGACCAATGTCATCGGGACGAAGAACATGCTCCGGCTGCAGGAGCAGCATCGTTTCCGGATGATCTTCTTCTCGAGTGCGGAAGTCTACGGCGACTACGACGGTTTGATGAGTGAAGACGTCATGGAGCGCGTGCCCATCAAACAGATGAACGACTACGCGATCAGCAAGTGGGCCGGCGAACTCCAGTGTCTGAACCACGCTGAGATGTTCGGGACCGAGACGGTGAGGGTGCGGCCCGTCGGCTGTTACGGGCCGCACGAGTTCTACAGCCGCTACCGCGGGGTCATACCCATCTTCGTCTACCACGCCCTGAGGGGAAAGCCGTTCACGGTCTACGGAGGCCACAAGCGCATCTTCGACTACGTGGCCGATACCTGCCGCACCTTTGCGAACATCATCGACAACTTCAAGGCCGGCGAAGTCTACAACGTAGGCGGCAGGGAGGACTGGGTGACCACCATCGAGGAACTGGCCGGCATAGTGCTGAAGGTCACGGGAGCCGACCCCGGCCTTGCGCAGTATCGCGGGTCCGAGGGTTTCACCACCCGGGTCAAGATCGTGGACTTCAGCAAGGCGCGCCGTGACTTAAACCACGACCCCCAGGTCGCCCTGGAGGAGGGTATCAGGTGCTATGTCGATTGGGCCAGGCGGGTCTATCTCTAAGGCAGGACGAGAGGGCGAGGAAATGGAAGACTACAAGCTCCACTACAAAGACAAGACGGTCCTTGTGACCGGCGGGGCCGGAGCGATCGGGACGAATCTCGTGCGCGCCCTCGCTTCGCTCGGCGCGCGCCGGGTGATCGTCCTGGACGATCTGTCGGCCGGGTACAAGTGGAATCTTCCCTCCCTGGCCAATGTGCTTTTCGTGCAGGGCTCGGTGACCGACGAGACCGCCTTGAAGCGGGTGTTCGCCCCCAAACCGGAGATGGTCTTCCATCTCGCCGCCTTCTTCGCCAACCAGAACTCGGTGGACTATCCGCAGCGTGATCTGCACGTGAACGGCCTAGGAACGCTCCTCGTGTTTCAATACTGTCAGATGTGCGGCGTGCAGCGGGTCGTGTATGCGTCCTCCGGGTGCTCGATCTATGGATCGGCGGCTCCCCTGCCGCTCAAAGAGGACTTCACGTCTCTTCACCTGACGACTCCCTACCAGATCACCAAGATGCTGGGCGAGCTTTACGCGAACTTCTTCCATCATCACTCCGGACTGCCCGTGGTCAAGACGCGTTTCTTCAATTCATACGGGCCGGGAGAGGTTCCCGGTCAGTATCGCAACGTCATCCCCAACTTCATCTTCTGGGCGCTGTCCGGACTCCCCCTGCCGTACACGGGTAGTGGAGAGGAAACACGCGACTTCACCTATGTGATGGACATCGTCGACGCCCTCCTGCGGGCCGGCTATTTCGACTCAGCCGTCGGCGCCGAGATGAACATCGCCTCGGGACGCGAGGTGAACATCCTGCAGATGGCCCACCTGATCAACGACCTCACGGGCAACAAGGCCGGGATCGTCCAGGGAGAGCACCGGGTATGGGACACCAAGAAGCGGCTGTTGGCGAGCATAGACCGGGCACGAACGCTCATCGGCTACGAGCCGTCGGTGGTGTTTGAAGACGGGCTGGCGAACACCATCGAATGGTTCAGGACCAACTGGGACGAGATCCAGAGAAGCGCCGACTTCCCGCCCGGGTCGTCGTCCGCGGTGAGCGGCGTCGTGGTGCATGCCGACGGCCGGCGGCCGCGCGGGGCTGAATAGCCCTCCAGCCTTAGGGTTCTTGTCGTCGCTCTGGTGCGGTTGCGGCCGTGGGTGCCGCCGCGCGCGTCGCGGCTGCCGATTCAAGGTCACGTCGGAAGGCTTCACCGACCACGTGGGCGTCGTGGTGGGCGAAGGCAAGGTCCGCGGCCCGGCGGCCCAGACGTTCGCGCTCCTGGGCGCTTTCGGCCAAGGAGCGCAGTGCCATGGTGAGCTCACGTGTGCTTCGCTCCCCGACCACCCGCCCCCAGCCCTCTGCGGTCGCGTATCGAGAGACTGCGTTCCGGGCAGGAGCATAGACGACGGTCGGTGTTCCGGAGGCCATGTACTCCGAGGTCTTCGACGGCATTGAGAAGCGGGCGAACCTCTCGGCCTTTTCTCCAAAATCGAGGGGCAGGACAAGGATGTCCGCCGCAGCGAGTCTGGCCGGTATGCCAGCGTGGGGGATGGCCGGCAGCACGTCGACGTGCGGCAGACCCTTCAGCGGAGAAGCCGATGGACTACCGGCGTCCTGACTCAGAATGGTCAGACGCACCCCCAGGCCGCTCTGGGTCAGGCTCTCGACGGCCTGCGCCACATCAAGAAGGCTGGATATGTTCACAGTCCCAATCCTCCCGGCATAGAGGACCTCCAGCGGCTCTCTCGCTTCCCATGAGGTTCTGCGCGCCTGTTTCCACTCCCCCAGGTCGACCGCATTGTGGTAGGTGTGGAACCCGCGGCCGTAGCGCTTTTCGAACTCTCTCGACATTTCGTCGCTTATGGCCATGAGTACCGCCGCTTGGTGGATCAGCTCTTCCAACTCCGGCAGTAACCTACTCCGGAGGATCGGACCCAAAAGCGTGCGCCGGTAGACCGTGGAAGGCCAATCATCCATGAAATGGATCACCAGGGGAACCCCAGTAGCTTGAACGAGTTCCTTGGCCAGACGGACCAGGCGCAAACTCGAGAGCTGCGTGTAAATGACGTCGGGCTGATACTCAGCGAGCCACTGCCGGAACCGGTCTGAAAGGTGCAGACCTCTGAGGAGCTCCTGCGCTCCGGTAGCGCTCAAAACCGCCGATCCCCCATGCCGTAGCCACGAACCGGCCGGCTCAGCGGACCCCGGCGAACCGGACGCGTCCTCAACCATGGGGATGGGGGTCTCCTCGGGACCGGGGGCGACCGCCGGCGCCGTCGGGCCGGAAATCTTCCACGGTTCCCTGGGAATCAGGGACAGGGGCCAGACCCAGCGGTCCTCAAGGACTCCGAATCTGTAGTAGTGCCCGGCGAAGCCGGATGTGCCGATCGCCCGGCTCTGCGCGGCGACCGCGATGCGATCGCGCGGCCAACCTTTGAACAGTGAGGACAAGGTCGCTTGATCGCCGGTGTTGGGGGCGAAGTCATGTCCGATTATGAGCACGCGCGGGTATTGGTCAGAACGGTTGCTCATCGGCGTCCCTCGCAGTGCCGCGCGACGATGTCGGCATACATGTCCACTGTCGCGCGGGCTATGGCACTCGGGTCATGGCGCTGCCGCGCGCGGATGCGGGCGTTGTTTCCCAACTCGGCGGCCAGCATCGGGTCCGCCTCGATGGCGGCGATCTTTCCGGCGAGGCCGTATACGTCGTTCGGGGCGCAGAGCAGGCCATCCACCCCATCCCTGATCATGGATGGAGTCCCACCTCCCGATGTGGCCACACAGGGCAGACCCAGCATCATCGCCTCAGCCAGAGCATTGGAGCTGTTCTCTATGACCGACGGGTGGACGTAGACAGAAGCTCCCTCCAGTTCGGAGGCGATGGAACCAGGCGAGAGCGGTCCGAGCCATTCGACGGCCGTCTCGAGGCCGAACCGGCTCACGGCGCGCTGAGCGATCGGCCACATGACGGTACCAACGACTCCGCCCCCGACTCTCACCCTGATGTCCCTACGACCGGCTTTGCAAAGAAGCGCTACGGCCTCAAGCAGATTGATCAGTCCCTTGTACGGGTTGGCTCCGTGCGTCGTGTAGATCACAAATGGGCCACTCGAAGGACCTCGCCATGCGTGTTCGTAGAACTCCGCTCGTAAGGCCTCTTCGACATGGTAGTAGCGCGCGTCCGGATTCACGACCGAGAGCACGCTCTTGTCCCATTCTGTTCTGCCCGCGAAATAGCGGCATGATCTCAGGATCCTTGTCTCTCTTTCGGCTGCGTCCCGCATGTTCCACCAGCCATGAACAAGCCCGCCGCCTTTCAGGAACCTCACCGACAGAACGTCGCGCAATACCTCGGTGGGCGGTATGCCGGTAAGGTAGAACCGTGAGCAGACGAGAAGAAGGCCTTGGAGTGAGACCAGTACGGGAACAGCTGTGGACTCCGCCAGAAGCCCGATGGGTCCTTCGGACCCATGCACGTGAATCAGGTCGGGCCCAAAGTCCTCGACGACCGCCGCTGCTTGGGCCAGCACTTGCTCATCATCTTTGACGCGCCGCCAACGTTCGATAACGCCCGCGAGTCCGCCTTTCGCACCTGGAGCCTGCAGATGAAAGTAACGCACGCCCTCCTCGTCAAAAGGCTCGAAGGGTATGGCGCCCCTGGCGGCAACACCCAACTCGACCGGGTCGTGGGAGCAAAGCGCCGAGCGAAGGCTTTCCATCCATCCGCCAATACCCGGCACCGGCAAAGAAAGTCTGCGGGAAACCGCAGGCAGTTCGACGTTTGTGAACCACAACACCCTCATGTCCTACTTCCCTTTGAGCCATCCTGGGGTTTGCACGCAGCCGGACAGTCCTGCGACATTCGCTCCATACGCGGCTCTACCTTCAGCACGGCAGACCCATTGGCCGCAATGTCGAACCAGAACAACGTATCATCTCCAGCAGTCCTGCTATGAGGTCGCGCTCCATCTACCTGGACGTCCGCCAGACGGGCTGCCAAGGTCAAGCCGTAAATAGGCTTATCCGTAGGATTAAGCACATGTATGGTTCCATCAGGCATATACTCAAACTCTATCTTTTCAGTAACGGTCCAATATTGCATCAGGTCCCGTATCGTTCCGATGTACAAGTCGCCCTGGTCCCGCAGCTGAGCCATGTATTCTAACATACGCTCAAAATAGCCGTTCAGGAGAACTATTCCTTGCTCTTCATAGGTGACATCAATATTGGGTATTTTCCGGATATAATAACCATGGTTGATGAACACCCCACGGTTGGCCACCAGAGCGTCGATCTCGCGCAACTCCTCAGCCAGTTGCCTTTCGGCGTCCTCACTCCAAAACCCCGAGAAGTCATATGCGTAATCGGTTCCCCAGGAGAAGAAGGCGCCGGTTCGGGTCGGATGCTGCCAATAGAGGGGGGTCGGGTAGGCCTCGCCCTCGAGGGGTCTCAGCGAATTGCGCTCCTGCTCCCGACGAGACCGCAGTGCCTGTAGCAACCTCCCAACCGCTGGAACGAAATGGATGCTCTGCAACTCAAGCGGCAAGAAGGAGCGCCTCCACAAAGCTACTGACGCGCCATAGAGGCGGAACCTCGCGAGTTTCTCGCGGAACGACAAGCGCGACGCGGACCGCAAGATCTCCACAGCCGTGTTCCAGAAGTACCGAGTACCGAACCGCTCCCACAAGTCTGCCGCATACAAGGACGAATCCGGATTCAGACCATCCGCGACAAAGGACTCGCGATTGTTACTGCCGTCGAGCATACCGTGGTCGATCCACGTGACGGTTCCATACCGGGAGCTCATGAACCGGATGGCTTCTTCCAGCAGCCCTCTCGTTGAGTTGTTGCCCTCAGGAGTGTGCAGGCAGAGGTCATAGCGGCCGGTACCCGCCAGTTGGTCTAGGAAGTCAAGAAAGACCTCGCCCTGCGGGTCGTCGACGATCGACGAGTAAGTGAGGGCTTCCGGGTTCGCGTAGAAGACGCTCTTCGTAACCGGGATATTGTTGCCCACGAAGCCGGCGGTAGCCCGACCTATGTCTTTCACACTACTGGCGCCGAAATAAACGGCCCGGTGCGTATCGATGTTGCCGCCGTCTGCATGCTCTGTGAAAACATAGCCGGCCAGATATCCATAAGGTACGGCCATGATGCGCGGAACGATCTTGGGCATAGGGCCGATATGGAGAGAAAAGGAGTTCTGCCTTTCTGAGCCCGGAGGGTAAAGAGCCATAGACTGGTCCACCCATCTGCCACCGCGGTCCTCCTGGTAAGGGATGTTGACATGGGGGTGGTCGCTTGACCAGTCGAGGTTCACGAAGAGTCTGGCCTTTTCTGAGTCTACTTGGAAGGAGGATACTGCGGCCTCGTTGTACACCAATGCTGATCTGGCCCCGGTGCCAAAGCGTACGCCCTGCTTGTGCACCCAGTATTCGGCCTGAGAGCCTGGGGCCGCGGCTGCCCTGTTCTTTGTGTAGATCTCGCTCGCAGGAACAGCAAACGTGACGACCAACGCCTCACGGTCGACCAGTGTAGTAGCAGAATAGGACGTCATGACGTCTACCCGCAGACTGGGTGAAGCTGGATCTGCCGACAAGAGAATAGTCACGGTGCTCCCCGACAGGCCGGTGCCGGTGATTGTAACGGTTGTGGCGCTGGTCGATGAAACACACGGGTCAATTAGGCCCGACTGTTGTGTCATCTGGCCGTGAGCTGCGTAGTACAGAATATCGGAGACTATGGGATCACCTGAAGGCGTCGTAATGCGAATCCGCCCGCTGGGATCGACGTGCGCTACATATGTGGAACCGACGAGAAAGAGTGCTCTTGACCCCTGCTGAGCAGCGAGCGGGGCGGGCCCGGGGTCAGGCAGGTAGGAGGGGATACGCCGAGCACCGCGGTAACCAAGGTAGAGCCACAAGACGAGGGCCGCGAATGCTACGAGGATCAGGACAACGACGAGTGGCATACTGCGGCTGAGAAGTAGACGGCGGGTAAGGGTTTGTTTCGCTTGCGGTGACGCGGTGAGTGGGCGAGAAGCACCTTGTGGTCGGGCACTGGGTCTTTGCGAAGGGTTGTTGTTGCGACCTCGAGGGTTCGGCACCCTGGGCCGAGATGGGGGCCCAGCTGCATAGGGCTGGCGATGCGGGCGGCAGAATCAGCGGGTCCCATTGCTCCAGCGTACAGCCGGCCGCCCCGCCTCTGCCGGAGCGACCTCTGGACCTGGGACAAGCTCGCTTTGCCGGGACACCTGGGGCTCCAAAGCGGCGACAACTCGATTGCGCCAGAGAATCAGCCCCAGTGGCGCTACGAGCAAGACGACGTTATCGATCATGTGAAAGTTGGTATTGAACAGGCAGAACGTGAGATAGAAGATCACATACGAAGCGAGGACGGCGCTGTCATGGTCGCGTCGGGAGTTCCTGAGGGCGACCACGAGGCAGACCGTCAGCAATGCCGACCAGAGTAGGAACCCCACCAGACCTTCTCCAGCCAACAACTGGACCACGAAGTTGTGGGGCGCGTAGTCGTCCCCAGGCCTAAAATGGACCAAGTAGTAGCTGCCCCTCCAGACTACGTCGCCGAATGGGTTCGCGGCGAACTGCTCTAGCCCCAGCCTATAACGGTACATGCGGTCGACTGTCCCGGCATCGGACCCAGCCTCGAACATTGTGGTCAAGGAGTATTCGAGGCCGGTACCGAGGGTGGGAAGGAACGTATAGACGACCGCCCCGACCAGCACAATGATGGCGACGACGATGCCGACGGTCCGAGGGATCTTGCGCCAGCTCATCAGCATGAAGGCGACAAAACCGGCGGCCAGGGCGATGTATGCCGACCGATGGTTTATCAGGACCACCCCTACCAGGCCGGCCCCGCCTATCGCGAGGTCCCGGATCCGGACCCTCTGCCTAAGCAGCCTAGAGATCACGAGCCAGCCGAAGAGCAGACTGCCACCGCCCCAAAGGACTCTCAGCCTGCCGGTACCCGCCTCGACGAACACCCGCGTACCCGTCACGAAGCGCCACAGAGCAACGGCCAAGAGCACCAAAGCAGCGCACTCCAGGATGCCTCGAACTACGTTGCCGTTCCAGTACCGGGTCACGAGGAAGGCGAAGAACAGGACGAGCAGGATGCTCAATCGCGGGGCTATCTGATAGAGGGCACCGATGGGCGAGTACCCCCAGGTAACCATGGCGACGGGTGCCACTACCAGCACCTGATACGCCGCGTAGGCGATGCTTATACCGCCGACGACCCGGCCGGCTCCGCCGAGAGGGAGGGTCCGACGGAAAAACAGGCCTACGACCAACAGGACTAGGGTCAAGTAGAAGACACAGTCGAAGGGTGTCAACCCGAAACTCCCGACGGGGACCACTTCCAACCCGGTGAACGCGTCCTGGTAGACCATGGCTAGAACAGTGCAGGTCACCAGTGCGACGGTCAGAAACAGAGTCAACCAACGCATCTGAGACCGGTGACGAAGATCGGTTTGGTGGTAGTAAAGTCCACGCCGTGAGCCAGGTTGGTGTCTGGGGCGCTGGGGGCTTGGCGAGGTATCCGCCGCCTTACGGAGAACTCTATGCTTGCCACTTCACCCTCGTTTGCGCGTCATCACGTCCTAAGTCTCACGCCATGCAGGGACCAGCTGCTGCGCCCTGTCGCTGTACGGCCTGGTGGCCCGTCGCCCCATCCGCATGGGTGCTGCCAGATGACGCCTTGCTATGATAGCTCCGCCATGTGTGACCCGACCACCACATCGTCGGCGCATGCCGAGTCCGGCCAGGGCGCCAGGGTATGAGCGCGCGGCCTGAACGCGCCGAGCGTAGTTTTGCCGCCAATGCGTTCGCGAACGTCGGCGGCTGGTTTGTATCGGCCCTTGCAGGGTTCATCTGTGTGCCCATCGTGGTCCGGGGTCTCGGCGCAGACGCCTACGGATTACTGGCCCTGATCTCCGCGTTCACCGGCTACCTGGGCCTGATGGAAATGGGCCTGGGCTCGGCCATCATCCGCTTCATCGCATACTATCGGGAACTCGACTACGGGGCCACCATCGTCGCGATGACGCGGGTGGTTTTCGCGTGGTTCGCGGCCGCCGGAGTGATCGGAGCCGTTCTGATGTTGGTCCTAGCTCCGTGGTTGGCCCATGACGTCCTCAACGTGCCCACCGGCCTCGAGCACACGGCGGTAGTGGTCATCCGCCTTTCCGGGATCAGCTTCTTCCTCGGGATGTTGATGAGCATGCTCTCGGCCATTCCCCAAGGCTTCCAACGCTTCGACCTAACCGGGCTTTTCACTGGGATCTGGGGCACTGCGTACTCCGTTGGGAATGCTGTTGTCGTGGGTCTGGGAAACGGCCTAGTGGCTCTCACAGTCTTCTCCATTATCCTGAATGCGGTCGCGGTGATCGCCTACTTGGCGCTGATCATCAGGCTGTATCGAAAACTCAACCCGAATGAAGGACCGTCCTGGAGAGCGGTTCGCCGTCAGGTGCTATCGTTCGCCGGCATCGTGGCCTTGACCCAGGTCCACACTACGATCGCCGAGCAAACAAACCGTTTTGTCGTAGGGATCGCTGCCGGGGTTGCCAGTGCCGGCTACTATCAGGTGCCCACGATCGTATCGACGAATGTCTCCGCGGCGCTCCATCGTATTGCCATGGTCCTTTTTCCCGCCGGATCGAGGCTTTTTGCCCGAGACGATCACGAGGCGGTGCGTGCCCTCTACTACCGTACTTCCCGCCTGTTCTTCTTGGCGAATGGGGCCACGGCGATGGGCATCGGGGTGTTTGCGTCCCCTTTGCTCCGATATTGGGTCAGCCCTGAATTCGCAGAGAAGGGAGCTCCGGCCCTGGCCATCCTCACCGCCGCCCTGATGCTCAATGCGGTATCGATGTCTGCTTCGATCCTCAATCAAGCTGCGGGACGGCCTAAAGTCAACCTCGCCTTTTCGCTTCTCAACAGCGTCGTCAACCTGGCCTTGGTATACCCGCTCACAACCTACTTCGGTATCTCCGGTGCTGCAACGGCAGGCCTTCTTGGTGCAGCGAATGTGCCCTTCTTCCTTGTGTACACACACCGGCGGGTACTGGAGGTATCCTCCTTGTCCGTCCTCCGACGCTGCTACCTTCCGACTGCAGTTGGCTCTGGTCTGTGCGGGGCCCTTGCGTTCTGGGGGCTGGTGCCTTTAGCGAGGGGCCTACTGTCAACGCTTGGCCTGCTGGCAGTGACCGTAGTCGCCGCCATGCTCGTCTCGGGGCTCATGGGCGCTGTGTCTCGCGAGGACCTTGCCAGCGGTCGTCGCATCGCTTCGTCAGTACTCGGCCGGGTGCGTAGATAGTAGGAGTCAGCCCTCGGCGGCCAGACAGGTACGCCAGTCACGGTGCGGGACGTCGGCAAGGGACCGCTGCACCGTGGGCCGGCACCTTATGGACGCCGGACTGATAAGCTTGTTCGTCTGACTACCTTTCGACTGTGCCCTGCTCCCAGCTTGGCAGATTCTATTGGAGATTGCCCAGGGGACAGGGGCGCCAAGGCTCCGTCAATCTCAGGGCGCGAGGTAGGTAGAGCCCGCCACCGTGGCGCTCGAACCACTGGCGATGTAGACCGGGTTGTCGTTCGAGTCCTTGACGAACACGTTGTCGACGAACTGGATGTCGGTGGCCGGGCCGGTCGGTGCGACGTAGTCGTTACTGACTATGGTTGTCCACTCGTATCTTGACTTGAAGGTGTTACTGCTGAGGACCATGTCGCGCGCGTCAGCGATCCACAAGGCATGCCGGGTGGTAGAGAGGGACCCGTCGGCGTTCACGGTGCGGAACTCGTTACCCGAGATGATGCCGTTCTGGCAGTTCTGGAATCCCTGACAGATCCGCTGTATGACCGTGTTGCGAGTGAAGGTCAGGTGGTCGCCGCAGATGGTGAAGGTCGAGTCGGCGGATGCCGAACCGTCGAACGTGTTGTTCGTGATGACGTTGTACTGGTCGTTGTCGTAGCCAGCGTTCCACTTGTGGCCGACGGCATCGGCGTTCACGTCCATCATGCTGAAAAGGTGGGTACCTGTGATCTGTCCCCCACGGTTGCGTCCGATGGTGCAGCCGGTGATGGTGTAGTGGGAGGTCCCCCCCAGCTCGATAGCCATCATGCCCTGGTACGTGAGGCCGGCATCCTCGATGTAGCACCCGGACATGGTGCCGTAGCCGCATTCGAATGCCCCGCTGTACGGCTCAGTCCAATAGCCGGCCCTGCGCCCACAGATAGAGACGCCCTGCCAGCCTGCGGGACCGAAGTCGCAGTCATAGAAGTTTATGTTGTGCCAGGGATAGGCGAAGTCCATAGTGGGATCGAGGGCATAGCACGTTATCTCCACATTGATCCGGGTCGATCCTTCCCAAGTACAGTCGCGAAAATCAATGTTGTAGTGGGTGTTGGTACTCTTTTTCCCGTACACATAGAGATTGACACTGTTGTAGACACCTCCGCCGGCGCTGCTCAAGAAGGTGCAGTCTTCGAAGAGGGCGTCGTGCAGAGAACCGTCCCGGTCTTGATCCCCCGCCTGGAAGTTCACACCCCCCGCGAATGTGACGTTCCGGCAGGTCAGGTGATGGGTAACATGACTACCACCGGCGTAGCCGAACGCATCGTAGACATCAGCGCCCAGCTTGAGGTTCACGAAACTCATGTTGCTCTTGGGCCGAACCTTCCCCTTGATCCAAGAGGCGCTCCCCACGCCGGTCATGTCCACCCCGTCCTTACAGGTGATGCCCGCGGAACATAGGTAGGTGCCGGCGGGGAAGTACAGGGTTTCTCCGGCCGATGAGGCGTTGATGATGGCCTGGAGCTTGCTGCTCTCGTCACTTCCATCACCGGCAAGGTTGTTCGCGCCGAAGTCCGTCTTGACGTTCTTGACTGTGCCTGAAGGCGCGGTCGTAGTGGTAGTGGGCGCCAGCGTGGTCGTGGTAGTGGGCGCCAGGGTCGTCGTGGTAGTGGGCGCCAGGGTCGTCGTGGTCGACGTCGTGGTCGTGGTAGGCGGAACGGTAGTGGTGGTAGTCGAGGTCGTGGTCGTGGAACTCGTGGTGGTGGGCGCCAGGGTCGTGGTCGTGGGCGCCTCGCTCGTGGTAGTCGTGGGCGCCAGGGTCGTCGTTGTAGGCGCCTCGGTGGTGGTTGTGGTGGGAGCCTCGGTCGTGGTGGTCACCGGAGCGAGCGTGGTCACGGTGGTGTCCTCCGGTGGTGTCTCGATGGTCGCCCCGTCGAGTGCCCCGGCCACACAGAAGGCATCGACGTACACTCGGTTGCCGCGGGCCCGAACGTTCTTCTCCCCGGTCCACTCGATGGTCACCGTGTGGGTGCCTTCAGAGATCTCGCCCGTCCTGTACACCGCCTGTCGGTAAAGCGTGCGGGCACTGTAAAGGTCGACCAGCTCGGGGCTTCCGTTGTCCAGAGTCACCCGCGCGATGCCGGACGAAGAGGAGGTCATGCTGATCCAGGTGAGACTGGTGCCGGTGAAGCTCAAGCTCACCGAGGCGCCTGCACGATACGTGTAGGCCGCGCTGCCTCCGGAGTACGACTTGCTGATCGACTTCCTCCACGACCCCGAGAAGTCCAGAGCAGCGTCGGTCTGTTCGTAGAGCACCGCCCCATCGGGGACGGCGAGACCTGCCGTCTGGGTTGACGCCGAGGTTGTCGTGGTGGTCCTCACCTTGGGTTGCCACCACCAAGACCCTGCTTGCGCAGTCGACGCGAGGAGCATCATGAGCACGAGGATAAGTACGCTACCCAGCACCACGGTTCTCCGCCGGTTGCTTGGAGATCCCTCCCCGCGGTTTGCCTTGTTCTTCATTGTGCCTCCCAGCGCTAGGAGCCGACCGAGGATGCAGTGACCCTTACGATCGGCTCCTGGAGCTGGGCAACCCGGCTAACTCGCGATGAGTCCCGTGGCTTTGCGCCCCCGCCTCACGACGGGTATGCCTTTTCCGCACGGCTATGCCTATGATATTTCTACTCTCGCAGCAAATTGTCGGCAGAAGGCGACCAGGACTTGAGTACGGGAGACGGGATTCGCGGGAAAGGCGCCATGAACTGCCAACGGGGGGTACGATAGGTAGGAGGTAAAAGCCGATAGGTGATCTACATGGATAGAATGTACATAGCCGGATGCGGCGGGATGCTGGGGCAGGCCTTCTATGAGGAGTTCTCGCAGCGCGCGGAGCTCCGCTGCACAGACATCGATGTGAACGAAGAGTGGCTGGACTACCTCGACTTCCGTGAATTCGAGCGCTACCGGGCCGACGTTCGTGCAGCCGCCCCGGAGTGCCTTGTCCACCTCGGCGCGCTGACCGACCTGGAGTATTGCGAGCTTCACCCCGACGAGACATACGCCACCAACACCATGGCGGTCGAGAATGCCGTCTACATAGCCAATGAGCTGGGTATTCCCTTGGTCTACGTCGGCACCGCCGGCATCTTCGACGGGCGGCAGGAAGTGTATGACGACTGGGACCGGCCCAACCCGCTCGGCGTCTATGCGAGGGCCAAGTGGGCCGGCGAGGAGTTCGTGAAGCACAACGCGCAGACCTACCTCGTCTGCCGGGCCGGCTGGATGATGGGCGGCGGCCCGCGTAAGGACAAGAAGTTCGTGCAGAAGATCATGGCTCAGCTACGTGGCGGCGCTTCGGAGCTGGCGGTCGTGGACGACAAGCTGGGAACGCCGACGTATACCCGTGATTTCGCCCGTAACGTGCGTCTGCTCCTCGAGCGGCGCTGGTGGGGACTCTACAACATGGTCTGCCAGGGTCTGACCGGCCGCCTCGAGGTCGCCCAGGCCATAGTGGATGAGTCGGGGCTGGGCGGCCGGGTGACCATCCATCCGGTCGGCTCCGACTACTTCGCCGACAGCTATTTCGCCCCTCGCCCCGATTGCGAACGGCTGATCAACCGCAAGCTGGCGCTGCGAGGCCTCGATGCCATGCGGCCGTGGAGAGAAGCTTTGGCCGATTATCTTCGCACCGACTACGAGGGCTACCTGCTCCCGTAGGCAGGGCCCTGGTGCGTGATCAACATGGGCGCCAAGAACCAGGGCGGTAGGACAGGGCGCGTACCCTCTCCTTCTCCTGTGCTCGTTCTCGGCTGCCGGGGGATGCTGGGCTCAGCCTGCCTGCGCGCCTTCGGAATGGAGGCGGTGGGTTGCGACTACTCCGAGTTCGATGTCACAGACCGGGCGCAGGTGATGGACCACATCGCCCGGCTTCGCCCTGGCCTGATCGTCAACTGTGCGGCCGCCACCGACGTGGACCGCTGTGAGGGCGACCACGACTATGCCGACGGGGCCAATGCCCGGGCCCCCGGCTATGTGGCCGAAGCGGCCGCCACCGTCGCCGCCCGCCTCATCCACCTCTCGACCGACTTCGTTTTCGACGGCCGGAAGGGCGCGCCCTACCGGGAGACCGATGCGCCTCGCCCGGTCAACTACTACGGGCGCTCCAAGCTCGACGGGGAGCGCGCCGTGTCGACCGCCCTGCCCGAGGCTCTGATAGTGCGCACGTCGTGGTTGTACGGCGTGGGGGGCGTGCACTTCCCGGGCAAGGTCCTTGACTGGGCCGCCGGGCGCGCGGAGATCCGGGTGGCCGCCGACCAGTTCGGCAGCCCCACCTACGCGGCGGACCTGGCCGAGGCGATCCGGGTGCTGGCCGAGAAGGAGGCGCATGGGATCTTCCACCTGGCCGGGGACGGTTGCGCAAGCCGGTTCGAGTTGGCCACGGAGACGCTGGCTTTGGCCGGGCAGAAGGTGCGGGTGGTAGGTGTTTCCGCTTCGGAGTTCCCGCTGCCGGCACTCCGCCCGCCCAACACCTGCCTGGACTGCTCCAAGGCGGCCGCCGAGGGGGTCAGATTGCCTGCGTGGCGCGACGGCCTGGCCCGATACCTGC
>JAJFUK010000112.1 GCA_021372435.1 Actinomycetes bacterium
GTGGCCAAGTGCTCCGCCCCCAGTTCGGCGATGATGGCCGTTCCGGAGGCAGGCCTGTTACCCAGGACGTCTCGTCCGATGGTCCTTGTGAACGGGTCGATGATCTCTCGGGGGAAGCCTTGCGGATAGGTGGGGAACGGCCGCGCGGTGACAAGGCCCATGTGTTCCCAGTGGCCGACGGTCGTGTCTTTGCCGACCGACTTTGGAGCAAGCCTTCCCGGCAGGCACAAGGGGGTCCGTGTCGGGAAGACGCCTCGTACCGGCAGGATGTCGCCCAGCCCCAGGCGCTCGAAGTTCGGCAGGTGTAGCTCGACGACGCGGGCCAGGTTCCCGAGGGTGTCCGAGCCGGCGTCACCGTAGTCGGCGGCATCGGGAAGGGCACCGATCCCCACCCCGTCGAGCACAAGGAAGATGAACCGCCCGGCGGCGACCACGGCACCGCGCTCTACTTCGCCCGGGCCCGCGGATGGGCGTCTCGATAGATCTTCTGAAGGTGCGCCGTGGTCACGTGCGTGTAGATCTGCGTCGTGGAAAGATCGGCGTGACCCAGCATCTCCTGGACGGCGCGCAGGTCGGCCCCTCCCTCGAGCAGATGGGTCGCGAACGAATGCCGGAGTGTATGGGCCGACACGTCGTCGGGCAGTCCCGCCTGCCGCGCGTAGGTCTTGATGATCGAATGCAGGCCCTGACGGGAGAGCCGTCGTCCTCGGTCGTTCAAGAAGAGTTCGGGGGCCTTGAGGGCGCCCGGCCTGCCCAAGAAGGGCCGGCCTCGCTCATTGTAGGCGCGCAAAGCCTCGACGGCTTTGCGCCCCAACGGCACCACGCGCTCTTTGTCTCCCTTGCCGATGGTGCGGACGAACCCCACGTCGAGGTCGATATCCTGCAGACGAAGAGCGAGGACCTCAGAGGCCCTCAGCCCGGCGCCGTAGAGAGTCTCAAGAAGGGCGCGGTCGCGCAGTCCCCGGGGCCCGGTCTTGGGCCCGGCCAGCAGGCGCTCGACTTCCCCGACCGTCAATGTGCGCGGAAGTCCGGATTCGAGGCGGGGGCCGGCCAGACTCCTTGTCGGGTCGGTATCCATCATCCCGGCAAGGACCGCCCGCCGGTAGAAGGAGCGGATGGCCGCCGTCTTGCGCGCTCGTGTGGCCGGTTTCCACGTCCCGCCTGCCAGGAAGTCACGGACGTCGTCGGCCGACGCCGTGACCAATGTCGCGCCCCGGTCGGCCAAGAAGGCCGCGAACTGGGTCAGATCACGGCCGTAGGACTCGACGGTGCGTTCCGACAGGCCCTTCTCCAGGCGGAGCGCGCGTAAATGGGCCGAAAGGCCGGGATCTCGATCGGACGGCGCAGGCACCGGGAAACCCTCCCCCAGCCGGCTACGTGTATTCGATCGGGAGGACGTACTCCAACGGGAAATAAGCATTGCCGGTCGCTTCAGCGACTTCCCGCAGAGTGACCTTGCCTTCCATGACGTTCACTCCCCGCGCCAGCGACGGGTCGGAACGGGCGGCGGCCACCACGCCCTTCTCAGCGACGGCCAGGATGTACGGGAGGGTGGCGTTCGTGAGGGCAAGAGTAGAAGTGATTGGGACCACGCCGGCCATGTTGTCCACGCCGTAGTGGATAACCCCGTGTTTGACGAACGTCGGGTCGCGGTGGGTGGTCACATGCGACGTGGCCACGCACCCCCCCTGGTCGACACTCAGATCGACGATCACCGAGCCCGGCTGCATCGAGCGGACCACATCCTCTGTGACAAGGACGGGGGTACGCGCCCCGGAGACGAGGACCGCGCCGATGACCACGTCGGCCTTGGTCACTTCGTCTTCTATGGTGAGCTGGTTGCTGTGGAGGGTCTGCACACCGCTCAGTTCGCGCTGAGCCGCGGCCAAGGCCGGCAGGTCGATGTCGAGGATCTTGGTATGCGCCCCCATGCCGGCAGCGATGGCGGCGGCGTTCCTCCCGGCGATGCCTGCTCCCAACACCACCACGTTGGCGGCCTTCACTCCGGTCGCGCCCCCGAGCAGCTTCCCCTTGCCCCCGCTCATCCGTTCCAGGAAATACGCCCCGACCTGCGGGGCCAGACGGCCTGCGATCTCGCTCATGGGTGCGAGCAAAGGCTTATGGCCGTCGGCACTCTCCACGGTCTCGTAAGCCAGGCAGGTGGCGCCGCTGTCCACCAGCGCCTTGGTGAGGGCGGGATCAGGGGCCAAGTGGAGGAACGTGAACAGGATGTGCCTGGGCTCGAGCCGCAGATACTCCTCACGCAGCGGTTCTTTTACCTTGGCTATGAGGTCCGCCTGAGCAAAGACGGCTCCGGCGTCGGGTACGATGCGGGCTCCCGCCGCGACGTAGGCTTCGTCGGCGAAGAACGAGCCCTCACCCGCCCCGTGCTGGACCAAGACCTCATGGCCCCGGCTGGTCAGTTCCTTCGTCCCGGCGGGCGTGAGGGCGACCCGATACTCGTCTTGTCGGATCTCGGTAGGTACTCCGATTCGCATCTCGACTGTTCCTCAGGTCGCGTTTGTCCGATGTTCCTGCGTGACTGCGCGCAGTAGAAGCAACGTCGCCAGGGTCTTCGCGTCCGGCACGTCTTCCAGATGCTCGAAGACCTGTGTCAGAGGGTACCGTACCACGCGGATGTCCTCGTCGTCATCGAGGTCTCGAGGGACCTCCTTGAGATCCTTCGCCAGGTAGGCGTGGAGCTGCTCATTCGAGAAGCCCGGTGTGGAATAGAACGAACCCAAGGGGACCCACTCGCCCGCGCTCAGCCCCACCTCCTCTCGCAATTCCCGTTGCGCCGCGGCCAAAGGCGCCTCGTCCGGTTCCAATCCGCCGGCGGGCAGTTCGAGCAGATACCTCCCGATGGCGTGCCGGTACTGCCGTACGAGATAGACCTGTTCCTGTGCGTCGAGCGCCGCCACGACCACGGCCCCCGGATGCTCGACCACCTCGCGGACGGCGGTGCCTCTATCCGGCAAGGCTATCTCGTCGACACGCAGGTCGATGATCTTACCGGTGTAGACCCGTTGTGAAGTGAGGACCCGGGGGATGACCTCCCCCGACTCGGGAAAAGCCGGGTCATGCCGAGGCGCATCGCTCATAGATCAGGCTCCGCGGGTCTCGGGCGGGGAGTGAACTCAGGCGCAAGCATGATCAACTGGAGGGCCAGAGCGCAGAGTCTCTCGAGCTCGTCGAGGGCCAGGTACTCCTCGGGGCTGTGCGCACGCATCATACCGGCATCAAGGTTGACGGTGGGCAGACCCCGCGCATTGAGTACGTTCGCGTCGGACCCTCCGCCGGCGGTGAGCAGCCGGAACTCGATGCCCAGGGCCGAGACGGCGGCCTCGGCCAAGCGCACCACGGGTGAGCGTCGCGACAGCGAGAAAGCCGGGAACTCGTGTACCAGACCGACATCGACGTCGACCCCCGTCTGAACGGCCGCCTCCTGAACGGCATCGACCATCGCCGCCGCCACGCCGGCCAGCTTCTTCTCGTCATGCCCGCGGCACTCACCTTCGATCACGCAGTGGTCGGGCACGATGTTGGTGGCAACGCCGCCGTGGATGAGGCCGATGTTGGCGCTGGTCTCTTCATCGAGGCGGCCGAGCCGCATCGCGCCTACCGCCCGAGCGGCGGCCTGGATCGCGCTGCGGCCGCGCTCGGGCTCCACGCCGGCATGAGCGGCCCGGCCGTGGAACGCAGCCCGGAGGGTCTGCATGCTGGGAGCCTTGACTATGATGCCGCCGACCGGTCCGGACGAATCCAACACGGCCGCCAGGGGGCTGCTAAGGGCGTTCTCTCTCAGATGCTTGATGCCCACAAGCCCGTTCTCCTCGGACACGGTGAAGAACAGCTCGTACGAGGGGAAGGGCGCTCCGGAGGCCTTGAGTAGTTCGGTCGCGTGAAGCAGCGCGGTGATGGCCGCCTTGTCGTCTGCGCCCAGGATGGTCCCCAGTGAGTTGCGAAACGCCCCGTCATCGCCCAACACCGGCTCGATCGACCCGGTCGGCATGACCGTGTCGAGATGGGCTCCGAGGGCCAGATGGGGCCCCGTCCCGTCCCCGGAGACGGTACACCAGAGATTGCCGGTGTCACCTCCGGTGGCCGACCCGCTTTTGTCCTCGTGTACTTGGACGCCCAGCTCCGTGAGGCAGGCGACCACCGCGTCCGCCACCGGCCTCTCGCGGCGAGACGGACTGGGGATGCGGGCCAACATCAGGAAGAGCTCCGTAAGCCGGCCTCTGGAAGGTGTTGGAACCCGACTCATACCTGGGCGCCCGCGGTCTTGCCCCCGCCGGCGCGGGTCCGCCCCGACAGCCGGTCGCTCTGGTACGAGAGCGCCGCCCCGATGAAGTCCCTGAACAGGGGGTGCGGCCGGGTCGGCCGGCTCTTGAACTCGGGATGGAACTGGCACGCTACGTACCAGGGATGATCCGCAAGCTCGACGATCTCGACCAGATAGCCGTCCGGGGTCAGGCCGCTGATCACCAGCCCTGCCTCCTGGAGCCGGTCGCGGTACATGTTGTTGACTTCGTAGCGATGCCGGTGTCTCTCGCTGATGAGCTCTGCCTCGTACGCCGCGTAGGCCTTCGTACCCGTCATCACCTGGGTGGGCGACGCCCCCAGCCGCATGGTGCCGCCCAGGTCGGACACGCCCTTTTGTTCCGGTAGGAGATCGATCACGGGAAATCTCGTGGACGGATCGAACTCCGCCGAGTTCGCGCCCTCCATCCCGGCCACATGCCTCGCGAACTCCGCCACGGCGACCTGCAGTCCCAGGCAGAGCCCCAGGAACGGCACTCTTTGCTCCCGGGCGTAGCGCGCCGACATTATCTTGCCCTCGATACCGCGCACTCCGAAGCCGCCGGGCACGAGTACGCCGTCGACCGACTCCAGACGCGAAGTGATCTCTTCCTGCCTGAGGGCCTCGGCGTCCACCCAGACGATCTCTAGATTGCGACCGTGATGGGTGGCGGCGTGCCGCAGCGCCTCTATGACGCTCAGATATGCGTCGTGAAGCTGGACGTACTTACCGACCAAAGCGATGCGCACGCTCCCTGTAGCCGACTTGAGCCGCTCGACCAGAGCGAACCACTCGTCCAGCTGCGGCGGTTCGGTCTCGAGGCCCAGTTTCTCGACGACCAGGCGATCGAGCCCTTCGTCGCGGAGGTTCAGCGGGACATAGTACAGGTGCGGCGCATCGACGCAACTGATCACGGCCCGTGACTCCACGTCCGTGAAAAGGGCGATCTTCTCCTTGAGCTCCGGGCTGATCGGCCGGTCGGACCGGCACACGATGATGTCGGGCTGGATACCGATACTCCTGAGCTCGTTCACACTGTGCTGAGTGGGTTTGGTCTTGAGCTCCCCGGAGGTGGGGATGTACGGGATCAGAGTCACGTGGATGTAAATGACGTTCCGACGCCCGATGTCGTTACGGAATTGCCGGATGGCCTCCAGGAAGGGCAGGCTCTCGATGTCGCCCACCGTCCCGCCGATCTCGGTGATGACCACGTCGATCCCCGGATTGCGGGCCAACCGCGCCACGCGCTCCTTGATCTCATTGGTGACATGCGGGATGACTTGGACTGTGCTGCCCAGGTAGTCGCCCCTTCGCTCCCTGCGGATGACGTTGTAGTAGACGGATCCCGAGGTGACGTTGGAGTCCCGGGTGAGGTTCTCGTCGATGAAGCGTTCGTAGTGGCCCAGATCGAGGTCGGTCTCGGCGCCGTCATCGGTGACGAAGACCTCCCCGTGCTGGAAGGGGCTCATGGTGCCCGGGTCAACGTTCAGATAGGGGTCGAACTTCTGGATGACTACGCGCAGGCCGCGACTCTTGAGCAGGCGGCCCAGAGACGCAGCGGTGATGCCCTTCCCCAGCGAAGAGACCACGCCGCCGGTCACGAATACGTGCTTAGCCATGCCCACCTCTGCCGCGCCGTGAAGGACCCCAGGGGCGCATGGCGGCACGGCCCCGCGCCCGTCCTAGTCTAGCAGCCCGTCCGCCGCCCTGTCTCGTAGTTCCCGGGCGTGGGCTAGAGCCTCGGTGTCACCGGGGCGTCCGCCCAGCATGCGGCACAACTCCTGCACGACGTCGTCTCCCGTGAGCGGTGACAGACGGGCCACCGTGGTCGCGTCGCGCGTGACCTTGTCGATGACATAGTGCCGGTCGGCGAGGGCCGCCACCTGGGCGAGGTGGGTCACTACGATGAGCTGCGAGCGGCCGGCGAGCTCCCGCAGCTTGTTGGCGACGGCGACCGCGGTGCGCCCTCCGATCCCTGCGTCGATCTCGTCGAAGACCAGGGTCTCGTTGCCGCCCACCCCTGCCAAGGCGCACTTGATGGCAAGAAGGACCCGCGAAAGCTCTCCCCCCGAGGCCGTGCGCGCGAGGGTTCGCGCCGGCCGGCCCGGATTGGCCATCAGCAAGAACTCCACCGAGTCGGCTCCTGTCTCGTGGAGACCCTCCCAACCGGGCGTCGACTCGACTGCGATCCTCAGCCGGGCGGAAGGCATCCCCAAGCCGTCCAACTGCGCCGCGACGGCCTCCTCGAGCAGCGGCGCGGCCTGCCGCCGCTTCTCGCTGAGAACCGCGGCCAGATCGAGGGCGCGCGCGGCGTAGGCCGCGCGCGCCTCCTCCAATCGCTCCAGGTCGACCTCTTCGTTCTCCAGCGCAGCGAGACGCTCCGTGGCCCGCTTCAGATGAGTGATCGCACCGGCGGTCGATCCGCCGTACTTGCGGGCAAGATCGGTGTAGAGCTTGAGGCGGTCGTTCACCGCGGCGAGGCGGACAGGGTCCACCGAGATCCGAGACGCGTAGGTATGGAGATCACGAGCCACCTCGGCGGTCTGGTACTGGATGTCGGTCAGGGCGTCGGAGATACGGTCGAGGTCGGCGTCGATCCCGGCAAGACCGGAAAGCTGCCGGCCGGCTTGGGCGATAAGCGTGCCCGCATCGGTCTCGTCGGCTTCCCCGCTCAGAAACGTGGCCGCTGCGCCCACCCCCCGCAGGATCTCCTCGGCCCTTGAGAGGAGGCGTTGCTCCGTGACGAGGGTCTGCTCCTCTTCCAGTGAGACCCGGGCGTCGGTCAACTCGTCCACCTCGAACCGGAGTGTGCCGAGTTCACGGTACCGAGAATCCCGGCCTGCCCGGGCCTCTTCGAGCTTCCGGGCGGCGTCAGATGCCCGAATGAAGGCATCGCGGAACTCTTGGGCGAGTGTCACGACATCGGCTCCTGCCCATTGGTCGAGGACGGTCAACTGATAGCGGGGATCGAGAAGCCTCCTGTACTCGTGCTGTCCGGCAAACGACAAGAGGCCTCCGACGATCATCCCCATCGCGCCGAGGGTGAGCACCGTGTCGTTCACGAAGCACCGGTTGCGCCCTTCCTTCCCCAAACGCCTGGAAACGATCAGCTCCCCGCCTTCTAGTCCTCCGACCAGGGCCTTCGCCTCTCCTGGGATGTCCCGGACGTCGACGTCATCAAGCTCGAAGACCGCCTGGATCAGTGCGTCGGGCGCGCTCGTGCCGACGAGTCCGTCTTCAGCCCTCTCCCCCATGAGTAGACCGAGGGCGCGGGTCAGAAGGGTCTTGCCGGCCCCCGTCTCTCCTGTGAGTACGTTCAGACCGGGTCGGAACTCGAGGGTCGCGTCTTCGATCAGGACGAAGTTGTGGATGGTGAGCGAGGCCAGCACGGCAGACCCTGTCCTAACTACCGAGTCCTAAAGGAGACGGTCCCGGAAATGGTGATAGAGACTATCGCCCTCGAGCAGGGCCAGCGAAGTCATGCCTGGAGTCGTGTTGATGCGGACCGTACTGCCCGGCGCGAGCCTCGCCTGCCTTTGGCCGTCGATGTCGAGGCAACTGCGGCCTTCGTCTGAAGTGTTTATGATCTCAAGGACATCCTGAGGTGCCGCCACGACGGGCCGGACCCCGACTGCGTGGGGAGCCACCAGACTGATGACGTACGCGTCGACCGCTATGCCCAGCAAGGGACCGCCGGCAGCAAGGCTATAGGCGGAAGAACCGGCAGGGGTGCCGACCACCACGCCGTCGCACAAAACTTCGAACATCGTGACGCCGTTGATGGTGAGTGCGAGGGAGCAGGCGTGGGAGCTTTCCCCCTTGGCTACCACGATGTCGTTCGTCGCCCTGAAGGTCTGACCGCCTACGGTGGCCTCCAGACCGAGGAGCGGGTACTCTCGATACTCCCCCGCCAGCAGACGCGCAAGGCCGGTGCCGACCTCCCGTTTGTCGATGGTCGCCAGGAAGCCGACCCGTCCGAGATTGACGCCGGCGACCGGTATGTTGAGATCGCGGGTGAGGTGGAACGCCCGTAGCATCGTCCCGTCGCCGCCAAGCACCAGGCACAGGCCTACTTCTGCCAGGTCTTGGGCCCCGGCCGCCAGGAGGGCTCCCCCATTGGCGCTGAGGACGGCCCCGTGTTTGTCCCATTCGTCGGATGGAGCAAGCACCTCGACTGCCCTCTCCTTCAGGAACTCCAGGGCCTGCTTCAACACGTCACGGGCGACGTCCGGGTCTCCGTGGGTCAATATGACGACGCGTCGTATGCTCTTCATCGCGTTCTTATCATGTTGCGGCTCCCCCGACAGGCATCCGGCCGGCGGCTATGACGCCTTCTGCGATCGCTTCCAGCCTATCAGTTCCAAAGCCTTCTTCTCCACCGCGGCCGGTATGGATGAAGAACTCCTGGTTGCCGTCGGCCCCCTTGAGACCTGAACGGCACATGCCCAGCACGTCCAACCCTGCCTCCTCTATCATGAAACGGGCGCACTTCACGAGCACCTTGTGGTGGATCGCCGGATCACGGACGATCCCGCCCTTGCCCACGTTCTCGGGTCCCGCCTCGAACTGCGGCTTGACCAGGATCAGCCCTGAAAACCGAGGAGCAAGGCAGGCGGCCACCGCCGGTATGATCTTCTCGACCGAGATGAACGAGACGTCCATGGTCAAGAAGTCCGGCTGATAGGGCAGCCGGTCAGGCGTCAGATACCGTGCGTTGACCCTGTCGAGAACGACGACTCTGGGATCAGGCCGAAGACCGGAGTCGAGCTGTCCCCTCCCCACGTCCAGGGCGATGACCCGGGCGGCGCCACCCTGCAACAGGCAATCGACGAAGCCGCCGGTCGAAGCGCCCACATCGAGAGCAGATACGCCGCCCACATCCACCTGCAGGACTGCCAGGGCGTGGGCCAGCTTTTCACCGGCCCGGGAGACAAAGCGCGGCCGCTCCTTGATGGTGACCTCGGCGTCGACCGCGACCGGCGTGCCGGCCTTGTCGATGACCTTGCCGGATACAGACACCGAACCGGCCATGATGAGACCCCGCGCTGCGCTGCGGCTGTCGGCCAGGCCCCGAGCGACCAAGATCTCATCGAGACGGACACGAGAGGGCGCCCTCACCCGGCTCTCAGCTCCTTTCGCGCGTGGTTCTCTCGACGAGTCCCCAGGCAAGGGCGCTTAATGCGTCGGCGCTGAGACCTACATCGCGCCGGAGCATCTCGACGGGTCCGTGACCGACGAAGGCGTCGGGCAGACCGGCCCGGGCCAGCGGCCGGTGGATGCCGGCCTCGGCCATCATCTCGAGCACGGCCGATCCGAAACCGGCAGCAAGGACGTTCTCCTCTACAGTGACGACAACCCGGTGCGCCAGCACGAGCGGAGTCAGGACTTCTTCATCCAACGGGTGCAGCCGTCTGACCCCCGCGACGGTGGCCGACAAACCCTCTTGCGAGAGAAGGTCGGCCGCCTGCTCCGCGACTCTGATGATGGGACCGACGGTGAGGAACAGCACGTCGGAGCCCCTTCGCACGACATCCACCCACGGGCCTTCGAGCGGCCGGATGGGACCCTCCAGTGGCACACCGATGCCGGCCGAACGCGGGTATCTGATGACAGACGGCCCCTCCAGCCGCAACGCGGTCGCCAGCAGACGCTGGAGTTCGGCTTCGTCCTTGGGTATGAAGATGGGCAGGTTCGGCACGATCCTCAGAAACGACAAATCGAAGGCGCCGTGATGGGTCGGGCCGTCGGCGCCGACAAGTCCGGCCCGGTCGACCGCGAACACCACCGGCAGTCTCTGCAGGCACACGTCCTCGATCAACTGATCATAGGCCCGCTGGAGAAAGGTCGAGTAGATGGCTACGACGGGCCGCTTCCCCGCCACCGCGAGTCCGGCGGCGAAGCCCACCGCGTGCGCCTCAGCGATGCCGACATCGTACAAGCGATCGGGAAAGACCTCCTTCAAGAGGTCCAGCCCGGTCCCGTTCGCCATGGCGGCGGTTATGCCTATGATCCGCTCGTCGTCGCGGGCGAGTGCGACCAAAGCCTCGCCGAACGCCCTCGTGAAGCTGGTGGGACCTTCCGGATCGAGCGATTCACCGGTGGCGACCGAGAAGCGAGGAATCCCGTGGTACCGGCCCGGCTGCCTCTCGGCCGGAGGATAGCCCTTGCCTTTGACCGTCCGACAGTGTAGCAACACGGGACCCTCGATCGCCAGACAACGCCTGATACTCGCCCGTAGTTCTTCGATATCGTGACCGTCGATGACACCCACGTAGGTGAAGCCCAACTCCTCGAAGAGCATCCCGGGGACCACGGCTGCTTTGATGCCCTCCTTAAGCTGCGTCCCGATCGCCGCCACATGGTCGCCGACCCCGGGCAGCCTCTGCAGCCGGCGCTCGACATCACGCCGGAAGCGGTAGAGCGTCGGCTCGGTGCGCAGCCGGGAGAGGTACGCGCTCATCGCGCCGACATTGCGCTCGATCGACATGGCGTTGTCGTTCAAGACCACCAGCAACGGGATGCGGAGATGTCCCGCGTGATTGAGCGCCTCGTAGGCCATGCCTCCCGTGAGGGCGCCGTCGCCGATCACGGCGACTACCCGTCCGGGCGCCTGAGCGGCTCCCGCGGCGACTTGCCCGTCTGAGCCTTCGGGTCCTGGGATCCGCCCGCGCAGCCTGCCCTCGACCAACCCCGCCGCCGCGCTGATGGAGGTGCTTGCGTGCCCGGTGCTGTAGGTGTCATATGGGCTCTCGTCCCTACAGGGGAACCCCGCCAGACCACCGTAGGTACGGATGGACCGAAAAGCGCCCAGCCTCCCGGTGAGCAGTTTATGCGCGTATGACTGATGCCCGACGTCCCAGATGATGGCATCCCTAGGGGTGTCCAGTTCGGCGTGAAGCGCGATCGTCAACTCGACCACGCCGAGACTAGCGCCAAGATGGCCGCCGTTGTGCGAGATCGTTTCGATGATCTCTTGTCTGACTTCGTCGGCGACTCGGCGTAAGGACGCGGGGTCGAGCCTTCGAAGGTCGAGCGGGAGATCCAGTCCATCGATCAACCTGTGAGGGGCCGTACTCATGAATCCCCTTCCCCGGCTATCGCCTGTCGGCGGACGTCCGTCCGTGCTTCAGTCAGCAGCGACCCGAGGACTCCGTTGATGAGTGCGCCGGCCTCGGTCGAACAGTAGCGCTTCGCGAGTCCGACGGCTTCGTCGATGACGACCGGCGCCGGAACCGCAGCCTCATAGAGCAGTTCGTACGCCGCGACCCGCAGGATCGACCGTTCCAAGACGCCCAGACGGTCCAACCCCCAGCCGGCCAAATGCCGCTCCAGCGCCGCATCGATGGTCGGTAGGTGCTCCGTCGTCCCGCGCAGCAGGTCGATGGCGTAAGCGTCGGCCTCTCCGTCGGGCGCACCGGACATGGCCGCCTCAGGGGATAACCTCAGGAGATCCTGCCTATACAGGGCAAAGACGGCCTGGCGTCGCGCGCTTCTCCGACCGACTACCACTGGTCCTCGGGTCAGGCATCCTCAGGAAAGACGCCACTGAACACGATGTCGACCCCCACGACCGTCAGTCCGGTCATGTGAGTGAGCGCCGTGACTATCTTCTCGCGGGCCTCGGCCGCCAGGGCCGGCAGATACTCGCCCATCCGGGCATCCAGGTGCACGACCACATGGCACTGCTGATCGTCGACCACGACCTCGACAGGCCGGGTGCGGGCTAGGGGCAGTGGCGAGTGGACCCGGAGCCGGCCGTCGTTCTCGACCGAACCGCGGACGATGGCCTCGAGCACCGACGTTGATATGAGGTATTCGGTCATTGCCGCTTCTCTAGGCCCGCGAGAGGTACTCTCTGGTCCGCGTGTCGATGCGTACCACTTCTCCCGGCTCTATGAAGAGAGGCACCTGCACGGAGGCCCCGGTTTCAAGGATCGCTTCCTTGGACCCGCCCGAGACCGTGTCTCCCCGTACGCCCGCCGCAGTCTCAACGATCTTGAGATCGACGAAAGTAGGAAGCTCGACGTCGAACGGCCGGCCGTCGATGTAGACGACCTCTACCTGCATGTTATGGGTCATGAGGTCGAAGCGCCCCTCCAGCGTCCTCTTGGGGAGCACGAGCTGCTCGAAGGTCTCAGCATCCATGAAAACGACCTGATCCTGCTCGTCGTAGAGGTAGGTCATCGGCCGGCTCTCCGTGCGAAGCTGCTCGAACTTCGTCTCGGGGCGGAAGGTGCGGTCCACCAGGGCGCCTGTGGTGACATTGCGCAGCTTCGTACGAACGAACGCGCCGCCCTTACCGGGCTTGACGTGCTGGAATTCGGCGATGCGGTACGTTTCACCCTCGTACCGGATGGTCATGCCTACTTTGAACTGATTGGTCGAGATCACGCACCAAGCCTCCGGTGACTACGATTCTGCGTCCAGAAAACCGCCCACCCCGTGGTGGAACAGTGCATTCTACTACACCCCCCCGCGCCCCGCCCGACACACTCAGGGGTCACAAGGCCTCCGCGAGCTCTATGACACGGCGAACGGCCTCCAGATAACCTTCGGGACCCTTGCCGCAAACGGTGAAGTTGACAACGGACGAGATCACCGAATGCCGGCGCCAGTCTTCCCGAGACGAGATGTCGGACAGATGCACCTCAGCAACGGGGCAATCCACCAGTTCGAGTGCGTCACGGATCGCGTAGCTGTAGTGCGTCCAGGCACCGGGATTCACGAGAAGCGCATCCTCCCGCCGGTATTCATGGAGATACTCGATATAAGTCCCCTCGTGATTGGTCTGCAGGCAGAGGCACGTCCATCCCCAGCGCTGGGCCTCGCGGGCGACGAGTCTCTCCAGGGTCGCAAGGGTGATGGTGCCGTAGTGCTCGACCGGCCGTTCACCGAGTAGGTCCAGATTGGGCCCATGCAGCACGACCATACGCTTTTCACGATCGCTCATCTCGTATGCTCTCCAGCGCCTCGATCAGCACTTCCTCGGGGATATCGATACTCCATACAGGGTCGCCTATCCTTCTCAATCCTACGAATCCCCGGGTTAGGGCGGTGCGCTTCTTGTCGTGTGCGATCGCCTGGAGCAGCTCCCCCGTCGAGCGCAGACGCGTCGAGGTCGGCAGACCGAATGTGCGAAGTAGGGCCCGGGTCCGCTCTCTCACCGAGCGATCCAGCCCGAGGAGCGACTCACTGACGGCAAGCGAGACCAGCAGTCCCAAGCCGACCGCGTGCCCGTGGGCGAGGGTTCCGAAGCCCTGCGTCACTTCGAGTGCGTGTGCGGTCGTGTGGCCAAGATTGAGCACGGCACGTCGTCCCTTTTCCCGCTCATCTTCTTCAACGACCTGCGCCTTGAAGCCGACATTCGTGCGGGAGATCTCGGCCAAGACATCGAGGTCGCGTATCGTGATGCCTTGTGCCTGCCTCTCCAAGAACGCGAAGGCCTCGGGTGACATGAGGAGAGCGTGTTTGACCACCTCTCCCAGGCCGTTCGAGTACTCTCTGTCGGGGAGGGTGGTCAGCGTGTCGGGGTCGATCACCACCAGGTCGGGCTGGTAGAAGGCGCCCACCATGTTCTTAGCTGCTGCCAGGTTCACCGCGGTCTTTCCACCGACGCTGGAGTCGACCTGGGCAAGCAGGCTGGTGGGGATCTGCCACAGAGGGATGCCTCTTTGATACGTAGCTGCCGTGAACCCCCCGAGGTCCCCGATGACGCCTCCTCCTATAGCCACCAATACATCGTCCCGGCGCGCCCCTTCCGCTGCCAGCCAGTCCCAACACCTCTCGAGGCTGCCGACGCTCTTGCTGGTCTCGCCGGCCTCGACGACCATGGGGGTCTCTGAGCCGTCCTGGCCGAGCAGAGGAAGCAGCCGGCCGCCCCAAGCCTGCATGACGTTGTGATCGGTGAGTACGAGCAGGCGCGCCCCCCGCTCGTGCACCCGGCGGGCCTGCCGCTCGACGACGCTCAGAGCCCCCCTGCCGCCCATGATGAGCGAAGACCGTTCCGTCGCCGCAAGCCGCCTGGCCCATAGCCTTCCCCAGGCCGGGTCCGCGGTCTGTACGATCTCCACGATGTCGCGGGCCACGGAATCGACATCTCTACCCTGCGTCGGCACCACGACGTCGGCAGACCGGTAGTAGGTCTCGCGGCGCCTGGTCCACAGCTTCCGGAAATCCTCGATGTCGGTGGCCAAGGGACGGTCGGAACCTGCTACCCGGCTCCACGCCTCGTCAGGACCGACGTCCAGGAGTACGACCCCCCCTCTCCGGCGCAGCAGGTCCAACGCTTGGGGACTCTCCAGGGTCCCTCCCCCGAGAGCCACGACCAAGCCGCCCTCGTCGCTCTCGGCGAGCAGCGCTGCCAGCAACTCGCATTCGGCCGCTCTGAACGCCCCCTCCTCTGCGGCCGCGAAAAAGTCGGAGATGCCCACTCCTCGGGTGCGCACAAACTCCTCGTCAAGGTCTACGAACCGCCAGCCGAGCCCGGCGGCGACGGCGGCCCCTACGGACGACTTGCCGCTGCCCATGAACCCGGTGAGTGCTACGAACGGCGCCACAGACCTCGCTCCTCCAAGCCGGCCTCATAGGCACGGACCGCGGAAAGGAACTGGGACATGCTGTCTCCCCCGAACTTCGCCAAGTAGGCTGCCGCGATCACGATGGCGACCATCGCCTCGCCGACGACCCCGGCGGCGGGCACTGCCGTGATATCGCTGCGTTCGACGTGGGCGGAGATCTCCTCCAAAGTGCTGATGTCCACGGAGCGGAGCGGCGTGGTCAGGGTCGGAATAGGCTTCATTCCTGCGCGTACGACGACCGGCATGCCGGTGGTCATGCCTCCTTCGAGACCGGCGGCGCGGTTGGTATCCCGCGCGATCCAGCGCTTTCGTCCTTCGCGCCTCACGGTCAGCGGGTCGTGCACCTCGGACCCGACCTTCGCGGCGTTCGCGAACCCGTTACCGAGTTCTACGGCCTTGACGGCCGGGATACTGCCGACGGCTCCCAGCAGGCGCCCGTCCAGCCGGTCTTCCATGCGTGCATAGCCGCCCAGTCCCGGGCAGAGTCCCCAACACCAGATCTCGAACACGCCCCCGAGAGACTCCCCCAGGTCACGCGCACGGTCGATGGCTGCACACATCGCGGCCGACGCTTCTTGATCGTCGCAGCCGACGGCCGAAGCCTCCGCCGCATCCCAGTCGATCGTGCATGGATCGGCGGGGTCGGCTGCGGTCGAGGCCGCTACGGCGCCGATGCTGACGACGCGGGCGCGCACCATCACGCCCACCTCAGCGAGAAAACGCCTGCACACCGCCCCCCCGGCCACCCGGCCGACCGTTTCGCGGGCGCTGGCGCGCTCCACGACGTCGCGGATGTCGGTGTGACCATACTTGGCGGACCCCGAGAGGTCGGCATGACCGGGCCGGGGCACGCTGATCGGGGATACCGCCCGGTCGGAAGGCTGCTGCCTGGGCTCCGGCGACATGAGATCCAGCCAGTTGGCGTGATCGAGGTTCTCGACCAGGAGGCAGATCGGGCTGCCCAGAGTCCGGCCCTGTCGGACCCCGGCAATGAACCTACACCGGTCGCTCTCGATCGACATGCGGGCTCCGCGGCCGTAACCCCGCTGCCGGCGCGAAAGATCGAGATCGATGTCGGCGGTGCGGATGGCCAGACCCGCCGGTATGCCCTCCACCACGCACACTTCGGCCGGCCCGTGGGATTCCCCCGCTGTGGTGACACGTAGTTCGGTCACGGACCCCTCCTAACGACTCGTTTCAAAATGAAGCCGTGGCCGCCTGGTGCACCTTCGCAGCAGATGAGGGGGACGGGGGCGATACGTCGGGGTGTCTACTCGTAGATCAACTGCCCCACGGAGAGAACGAGGATCTCACTCCCCTGGAGCAGTGTGGCTACTTTGCTCGACGGGCTCAGGTCCAGTACCTTGATCTGCCCCCAGCTGCTCGACACGACGTCGCCCACCCGCCTGTCCTTGTAGATGCTGGTGTCGACCTGGAAGGTGACGGCAGGCGCCCCGCCCACGTCGCCCACCGAAAGGATCTTCAGCGTATGCAGGTGTGCTGCGGTGGTGGTGGTCGTGGACGGCGGCCTGGTGGTGCTTGTCGTCCCAGGGATGTGTCTGGTGGTGGTGGTCGTCCCGGGGCGGTAGGTCGTCGTCGGCGTGACCCTGGTGGTGCTGGTCGAGCTACCCGGACCGCCCGGCGTCGTAGTCGTCGTGGTACTCACCTCGACATTCTGCTGAATGAAGGGATCCTTACTCACGAACGTGGAGAGCTGCTCAGCGTCGGCATCCGTCGGACTTTGGCCGAGCGAGGCCACCGTCGTGGTCGTCGCCGGCCGCTGGAGCTGGGAAGAGGTTTGGTCGCTCATCTCATCGGAGGCATCATCCCCGCAACCTATCAGGGACATGCTGAGACCCGCCAGGAGAAGGAGCATGGCCGCGAGCCGACGATTGGACCTTGATTTCGTCATGGCTACCTGCACCACCTACTGTTGAGTAGTCGACGTGGTCGTCTCCGACCCGGTGGTCTGTGCCGGTTGCGCTGTGCTGCCCGCGGCGCCTGTCGGCTCGGCGACGAACGCGTACATGGTGATCGAGACCGACAGCTGGGGACTGACCTTGGCTGCAGCGGCGCTCGCGCTCTCCGCGAGGCCCAGATCAAGGTCCTTCACCGCCAAGAGCCGACCTGGACCGGCCACCATCTGCTCCGCCCTCCATATGAAGTCGCTGACATCGAAGAACGTCCCCCTGAACTCCAGTTCCAGCGGCAGGATCCGATAGCCGAGCGATTCCGTCTCCTTGCTGTCGCCGGGAGTGATGGCGATGAAGTCGATGCCGGACTGGTCGGCCAGATCTTGGATCTGCAAAAGCAGGCTGGGCACTTCTTCCGAGGTGGGCATGATCTTCGCCAGCTCCAGGAGCCGGGCCTGGTTCCTGCGCCCTTCTTCCCGGGTCGCCTCAGCTTGGGCCAGTCGGACCTGGGCCTGCGAGAGTCTGGTCTGCTCCTCCTCGATCTGAGATTCAGCCGTGGCTATGTCGTCACGCAGTGGACTCAGCAGGAAGAACCAGACCAAGACGGCGATCACCACGACCGCAAGCCCGATCACCAGCATGCGTACCCTGTTGCTCATAGTCCCTCCACCTCCACCTGGCTCACGGGAAGAGGTGTCTCAGGGTCCTGGGTGTTGTTGACGTCTGCATCGATCGAGAACGTCTTGACGCCGCCGGACTCCTGTTCGCTGGAGGCGCCTTCCAGGTCGATCTGCGAGAACGCGGGAATCAGTCTCAGCCGCACGAGGAACTGCGCGACGTCTTCAAAGGTGTAGGCAGAGCCCTCCACCGTCACCTGGTTGTCACCCTTTGTCTGGGCGGAGGCCTCTGAGGCGCTCTGTGCCGCGGGGTCTGAGGTCGTGATGTGCAGGCTATCGAACCAAACGCTCTCGGGAACCACCAGACTGATGGAGTCGAGGAGGTCGGCAACCAGCGTGCGCCCGGCATAGACCTCCCGCACCGTTTCCTCAGTCTGTTCCCGGTCGATGGCCAGGTCCTCGTATTGCTTCAGCGTGGCCGCCTGGGCCTCTACGAGCTGCCTCTGCTGCTGCACGTCGGCCAGCTCCTGCTGCCGGTCGTCGAGCGTGCCGTCGAGCAGGAAGTACGCGAGGCCAAGCAGGAAGAAGACGACCACGGCGCACACTACGGTCACCAGCATCCCGACGTTGGTGGTCGTGCGTGCCCGTTCAGACGGCGGGACCAGGTTGATACGCCGAGCCACCTCAGTCCTCCTCGGGAAGGGCCAAGCCTACAGCCACCGAAAGGTACGGAGCCATGAGGGCCAAAGTGGCATCCGGTGTCTTCGAGGCGTTCTCCGCCACATGGGTGAGCGGATTGCCGATGCTCACGGGTATGTTGAGAGTCTCACTCAGGTGTGCATCAAGATTGCGGACAAGAGCTCCCCGGCCGCTGAGGATCAGCTCCGTGGCCGGTACGGCCGACGGTTGGCTCTGATAGTAGTGTAACGAGCGCCTGATCTCGTCACTCAGCTCGGAAGCCGCTTCAAGGAGCCGCTGCCGAGCATCGGCCAGCACCTCCTCGGCATACAGACCCTCTTCTGCCGGGATCGGCCCAGGTAGTCCGACGCGCTGGGCGAGTCCCTGGGCGTCCTCGAAAGGCACGTCGAGCTGCCCGCTCAGAGCCCGGGCGAACCTATCGCTGGAGAAGTTGATGATGCGGGTGAACTTGAGGACTTCTCCTACGGCCACCACCAGCGTCGATACCGATGAGGAGATGTCGGCGATGGCACGGCAAACGGAACCTTCCGAGACGTCCGCGAAAAAGGAAACCGGCGGTATCAGAGCACGCACAAGGGCCATGCTCGAGATGTCTATACCCGCCACCTTGAGGCCCGCCTGCTTGACGGCCGTGGTGAACATGCCGATCATGGCCCTCTGGGCGGCCACGAGCAGCACCTCTTGTCGGGACACGCCGTCGGCGCCCATGTTCTTCCCGATGATCTGGAAGTCGAGCACCGCTTCCTCGACCGGTATCGGGATGTAGTCCTGTGCTTGGAACTCGATGGCCCCGCGCAGCTCCTCTTCCGTCATCACCGGCATGTCGATATTACGCACGATGACCTTCTGGTTGCCGACGGCCAGGTGGACGGGACGCCCCCGGAACCCATACTGGCCGGCGAAAGCCTTCAGTTCCCGGGCAAAGAGGTCCACATCGACTATCTCGCCATCGACAACGAGGCCTTCAGACAGGGGCCACTCGTAGCAACCCCGGAGCTTGAGCTTCCCGGATGCGCCCGCTATCTGGAGTGCAAGGATACTCGACCCTCCTATATCGAGGGCCAGCCGTCCCGCTCTTGAAAGGCTCAGTGCCACGCTCTCACCTCGATCGCAGCCCGGCGATGCGGGTCTGGACAATCTTCATCACCAGCATACGACATCACCGCCTCCTGCCGTGTTCCACTGTAGCATGTAGACACTTCGTCTTTTCAAGATTCAGACCAGATCCCCTGTTTAGCTGTAGAGATTCCGGTAGGTCGTAAGGATCATCTCCCCGAGGAAGACCGCCAGCACGGCGCCGATAGCAAGGTACGGACCGAACGGGATCTTGGCTTTGCGCGAGCGTCCTTGGACCAACATCATGTATACGCCGGCGATGCTGCCGAACAGAAATGCGATGAAAAGCGCCACCAAGACGTGGGCGCCGAGGACCGCACCCATGAACAGCGCCATCTTGATGTCCCCGGGACCCATGCTCCCCGGCCAGAGCATGGCCAACAGGAACATGAACGTCGCCGCTCCCAGACTGCCGGCCACGTATACCCACCACCTCTGAGGGTGAAGCGCCACGGAGGCGAGCAGACCCAGAACCGCGCCTGGGAGGACGATCTGATTGGGGATGATCATGTGGTCGTAGTCTATGAACGCAATGACCATCATGGCTGCTATGAACGCCCAGGCTACTAGGAGTGGCCACGATGGGCCGAACCGCCACATGGCGAGGACGAAGGCGATGCCGGTGAGGGTCTCGACAACGGGGTACCGCACAGAGATACGTACCCCGCAGGCGCGGCATCGTCCGCGGAGCATCAACCAGCTCGCTACAGGGATGTTGTCGTACCAACGGATATCCGTGCCGCAGTCGGGACAGTGCGAGGCCGGACGGACTATGGATTCGCGCCGTGGGAGGCGATAGATCACCACATTCAAAAAGCTGCCCAGCACCAAACCGAGCAGCCCCGACAATGCAAACAGCAAGTAAGGCACGGTTCTCCCCTCGCTAGTGTGCGCTACACGCGTATATCGGCCCTTCGCGCCCCCACCTTGAGGTCATCGGCGCGACGCGGGGCAGTGTAGCGCGTGACGCATGCCGGCCCATAGGACTTTGGTCCTAGACCCGTGGCGGCCGACAGGCACCACGCCGGTCGCCCGGTTAGACCGACGCCGGTTACGGGAGCCAACCTCCCGCCTGCATGGCGGACCGCAGGACCGCTTGACCGGCTGCGCTGAGACGCTCGAGTGGGGGACGCAAGGGCCCTGCCGGGAGTCCAAGCCACTCCAGGGCCTGCTTGACAGGGGTGGGATTGGGTTCGATGAACAAGGCGTCCACCACGTCCATGATGCGGTAATGGATGTCCCGGGCTTCCGTCAGGCGCTCATCCCATACCGCCTCGCACATCGCCTTGACCTCACGGCCGACGACGTGGGCCACCGCGGCGATGGCGCCGGCCCCACCATGGCAAAGCAAAGTGAAGGTCATGACGTCCTCGCCACAGTAGATCTTGAAGGTATCCGGATCGGTCGACCTGTAGATCTCCATCATCTGGTGCACATCGTTCGAGCAATCCTTGAGGCCGACGACATTCGGGATATCTCTCCAGAGTCGGGCGATGGTCTTCGGCTCGATGTTCCGCGCTGTCCTGCCGGGGATGTTGTAGATGATGAGAGGGAGCTTCGACGCTTCCGCGATCGCGGCGAAATGATTGAAAAGACCCTCTTGGGTGGGCTTGTTATAGTAAGGCCCTACCTGCAGGGTAGCGTCCGCGCCGACCTCTTCGGCCATCCTCGTGAGCTGGATGGCTTCCTTCGTCGAGTTCGAACCCGCGGAGGCGACCACCGGCACACGTTTTTTCGTCTGGTCCACCACGGCTCGAATGACATCGATGTGCTCACGGTAAGAAAGGGTGGGCGATTCACCCGTGGTCCCACAGGGGAGCAGCCCATCGCAGCCGACCTCTTCGATGAAGTAGTCCACCAGCCGGGCCACGCCCTCATAATCGACGCTGAAGTCGTCTTTGAACGGAGTGATGAGCGGGACGATGACGCCCCGTAGGTCCCACTGAGTCTTTGTCATCACCGGACCATCCCCTGAGATGCGGAAGTTTGCGCGTGACGGTATCGCTTCGGGCATTATAGGGGCACTCGAGCGAGAGGTAAAACCCACAGACAAAGAGAGCCCGCCATCACTGGCGGGCTCCAAGCTGATCCCGGCGGCTTCCTACTCTCCCACAGGGTCTCCCCTGCAGTACCATCGGCGTAGAGAGGCTTAACTTCTCTGTTCGGAATGGGAAGAGGTGGTTCCCCCTCGCTATGGCCACCGGAAACTTTCTAAGCGCATCCCGGACGCGCGCACCCTCAAAGCTGCATAGTGACATAGCAATGTATTGTATTAAGTCAAGACCTCGACCTATTAGTACTGGTCTGCTGAAGACATTACTGCCCTTACACATCCAGCCTATCAACCTGGTAGTCTTCCAGGGGTCTTACCCAGTTGCCTGGTGGGAGATCTCATCTCGGGGTCTGCTTCCCGCTTAGATGCTTTCAGCAGTTATCAGAACCAGACGTAGCTATCCAGCGGTGGCGTTGGCACGACAACTGATACACCAGAGGTCTGTTCATCCCGGTCCTCTCGTACTAGGGACGAGTCCCCTCAAATCTCCTACGCCCACGACAGATAGGGACCGAACTGTCTCACGACGTTCTGAACCCAGCTCGCGTACCGCTTTAATGGGCGAACAGCCCAACCCTTGGGACCTACTCCAGCCCCAGGATGCGATGAGCCGACATCGAGGTGCCAAACCCTGCCGTCGATGTGGACTCTTGGGCAGGATAAGCCTGTTATCCCCGGAGTACCTTTTATCCGTTGAGCGACGGCGCTTCCACTTGCTACCGCCGGATCACTAAGGCCTGCTTTCGCACCTGCTTGACTTGTTGGTCTCGCAGTCAAGCTCCCTTATGCCTTTACACTCTACGCACGATTGCCGACCGTGCTGAGGGAACCTTTGCGCGCCTCCGTTACATTTTAGGAGGCGACCGCCCCAGTCAAACTGCCTGCCAGACACTGTCCGGTAGCCGGATCACGGCCTACCGTTAGAAGCCCAATACACTAAGGGTGGTATCCCAAGGACGGCTCCACGCGAACTAGCGTCCGCGCTTCTCAGCCTCCCACCTATCCTGGACAAAGTGCACCAAGCTCCAATATCAAGCTGCAGTAAAGGTTCACGGGGTCTTTCCGTCTTGTCGCGGGTAATCGGCATCTTCACCGATACTACAATTTCACCGGGTCTATGGCTGAGACAGTGCCCAAATCGTTACGCCATTCGTGCAGGTCGGAACTTACCCGACAAGGAATTTCGCTACCTTAGGACCGTTATAGTTACGGCCGCCGTTTACCGGGGCTTGATTTCAGTGCTTCGCCTTGCGGCTAACACCTCCACTTAACCTTCCGGCACCGGGCAGGCGTCAGCCCCTATACATCGTCTTTCGACTTAGCAGAGACCTGTGTTTTTGGTAAACAGTCGCTTGGGCCTGGACTCTGCGGCCCCCTCGGGCTCGAGAAGTCAATTCTTTCACCCT
>JAJFUK010000173.1 GCA_021372435.1 Actinomycetes bacterium
ACTGTTGGGCGACGGCTCCCGGCTCGGGGTTTCGTTCTCGTACGCCGCGCAACCCCGGCCTGAGGGGCTGGCGCAGGCCTTTATCATCGGCCGCGATTTCCTCGAGGACGGACCCGCCTGCTTGGTTCTTGGGGACAACATCTTCTACGGCCACGGGTTCGTGGAGCGCCTGCAGGCTGCCACGAAGCTCACGGAGGGCGCCCTCATCTTCGGGTACTGGGTGGACCAGCCCCAGCGCTACGGAGTGGTCGAGATCGGCGACGACGGTCACGCCGTGGGCATCGAGGAGAAGCCGGCGCGGCCGCGTTCCAACTATGCGGTCCCGGGACTCTACTTCTACGACCGTGATGTGTGCGATCTCGCCGCCGGTCTCCGTCCCTCCGCGCGCGGGGAACTGGAGATCACCGATCTCAATCGGGCCTACCTGGCGCGCGGGGACCTGCGTGTGGAGAAGATCGGCCGCGGCATCGCGTGGCTCGACACCGGGACGCATGAGGCGCTCCTCAAAGCTTCGCACTTCATCCAAGTGATAGAGGAGCGGCAGGGGCTGAAGATCGCCTGTCTGGAAGAGATCGCCTACCGTCAGGGTTACATCTCCAGGGAGAGTCTTAGGGCCCAGGCCGTCTCCATGCGGGGCAATGCCTACGGAGCGTATCTGGAGCGGGTGGCGGCTGAGGATTAGGTGGCAAGGACCTGCATGAGGAGAGGGAATCGCATCAAGAGAGGGGCCGGCACGAGGAGAGGGCGGTGGATCACATGATCGACGGAGTAGTCATCACTCGACTGACGGTGATCCCCGACGACCGCGGTCGCCTGATGGAGATCATGAGGTGCGACGACGAAGGCTTCGAGCGTTTCGGCCAGGTCTACATCACCACCACATATCCCGGCGTAGTGAAGGCCTGGCACATGCACCGCCTCCAGACCGACCACATGGCCGCCGTGCAGGGCATGTTCCGCTTGGCGCTCTACGACGCGCGAGAGGGTTCGGCGACTCACGGAGTCCTGCAGGAAGTCTATATGGGTATCCACAACGAAGTCATGGTGCGCATCCCTCCCGGTGTCTATCACGGCTGGATGTGTATCTCCGAGGAGGAGGGGATGGTCGTGAACGTCCCCGATCTTCCTTACGACCGGGCTGATCCGGACGAATACCGCCTACCGCCGGATACCCCGGCCATCCCCTACGACTGGGCCCGACGGATGGGTTGATCCGATCCCGGGAGACGACCCGCATGACTGCACCAAGAACAGCGCCGGCTCCGGAGCCCGCCTACCGTCCCGCCACGGTCCTGGTGACGGGCGGTTGCGGCTTCATCGGCTCCAATTTCGTCCGCTATCTGCTCAGTACCGACCACTCGGTACGGGTCGTGAACCTGGACGCTCTGACGTACGCCGGCAACCTCGCCAACCTGGTTGACGTGGAGGGAGCCTTCGCGCGACGCTATCGCTTCGTCAAAGGCGACATCCGCCGGCACGAGTCGGTGCGAGAGGCCATGGAAGGGTGTGACACCGTCGTCCACTTCGCCGCTGAAAGCCATGTGGACCGCTCCATCGTCCAGGCCCACGACTTCGTCACCACCAATGTCGAGGGCACGTACGTGCTTTTGGAAGAGGCGCGACGGGCCGGGGTCGGGCGCTTCCTTCACATCTCCACGGACGAGGTCTACGGATCCACACGATCCGGGTCGTTCGCCGAGAACGATCCGCTGGCCCCCTCGAGCCCCTACTCCGCCAGCAAAGCGGCGGCCGATCTGCTGGTGCTCTCCTACTACACCACCTATGGACTGCCCGTGGTCATCACCCGGAGCACCAACAACTTCGGGCCCTACCAGTTCCCCGAGAAGCTCATCCCCCTCTTTGTGACCAACCTGCTGATCGGTACGCCGGTGCCCCTCTATGGGGACGGCCTCAACGTGCGCGACTGGATCTACGTGCTCGACAACTGCCGCGCTCTGGAGAGGGTCCTCCGGCAAGGGGCGACCGGCGAGGTCTACAACGTGGGCGCGGCCAACGAGGTGACGAACCGCTTCATTACCTCGACGCTTCTCGAGCTACTGGACGCCGGGGAGGAGATGGTCACGTATGTCACCGACCGTCCGGGCCACGACCGCCGGTACTCCGTCAAGACCGACAAGGTACGGGCTCTGGGTTGGGCGCCGGAGCGGTCGTTCCCTGAAGCATTGGCCGAGACGGTCGCCTGGTACCGCGACAATCCCCAGTGGTGGAAGGAACTGAAGCAGCGGGCGCATGCCGGCGCATACTCATACTAAAGGTGAAGGGGTGGCTCGCCGAAACTCCGGATGGGACAGAAAGGCCGGGTTGCCGCGGTTGACAGGGGAAGGGAGGGCCTTTTGGGCCGGGAGGTTATCGTGCAGCGCGTTCCATTTGTTGATCTGAAAAGCCAAGGCCTGGCCCTCCTGGCCGAATACCAAGCCGCTTTTGCCTCGGTAGTGGGTCGCGCGGCGTACGTGATGGGCGCCGAGATGCACGATTTCGAGGTCGCGTTTGCAGATTGCTGCGCCTGCTCACAGGTAGTGGCCGTGAGCTCCGGTACGGACGCCCTCACTCTGGCGTATATCGCCGCCGGCGTAGCGCCGGGCGACGAGGTCATTCTTCCGGTGAACACCTTCATCGCTACGGCGGAAGCGGTCAGTCATGCAGGGGGCACGCCGGTGTTCGTTGATTGCCTTGCCGACACGGCCAACATCGACCCGGCGCAGATCGGTTGTGCCGTCACTGAGCGCACCAAGGCCGTCGTTCCGGTACATCTGTTTGGTCAGCCGGCCGACATGGATTCGGTGCACGAAGTAGCGGGAAGGCACGGTCTCGTTGTTGTCGAGGATGCCTGCCAGGCGCACGGGGCGAAGTACAAAGGCCGGCCCGTGGGGTCGTTGGGCGCGGCGGCGGCGTTCAGCTTCTACCCGGGTAAGAACCTCGGGGCGTTGGGCGACGGGGGAGCGGTCACCACAGCCGACGCGGAGCTCGCGGATCGGGTGCGGGTCCTTCGTAATCACGGAGACAGAAGCAAATCTGACCACGCCGTGGTGGGCTACTGCAATCGTCTGGACAATCTTCAGGCCGCCTTCCTTCAGGTCAAGCTCGGTCATCTTCCGGAATGGAACCGCGCGCGGCGGGCCGCAGCCGGGCACTACGACAGGTTACTGGCCGGCATCGAGGGCGTCACGCCTATCTCGGTCGGGAGTGATGTCGAAGCCGTGTACCATCTGTATGTGGTCCAGGTAGAAGAGCGTGACGTGGTTCGTTCCAAACTGGCGGATGCGGGCGTGGATACCGGCATACATTATCCGGTGCCCATCCACCTTCAGCCGGCCTACAGGCATTTAGGCTACGCACGGGGCGATTTCCCGGTGGCAGAACGGCTGGCGGACCGGATCTTGTCGTTACCTATGTACCCGGAGATCACTCAAGATCAGATCGAGTACGTCGTGGAGCAGCTTGCGAGGGCGGTGGAGTGATGAAGACGGTTGCGCTGGTGGGACACGGCTATTGGGGGCCCAACCTCCTCCGCAACTACATGGAGTTGCCCGGAGCCCGGGTCAAGTGGGTCTGCGAAAAGCAGCCCGAAGCGTTGGCGAAGGCGCTTCTGCGCTACCCGGCGCTACAGGGTACTGATGAAGTGAGCCGTGTCCTGGCCGATCCAGAAGTAGATGCCGTGCTCATCGCGACTCCCATATCCACGCATTTCGCGCTTGCCAAGGAATCCCTATTGGCGGGGAAGCACGTGTTCGTCGAGAAACCGATGACCGATAGCGTCACTACGGCTGCTGAACTCGTACACATAGCCCGGGCCCGTAAACTCACCCTCATGGTCGGACACACCTTCGTCTTCAGTCCTCCGGTTCAGAAGGTGAAGGAGATCATCGCGTCGGGCGAGGTGGGCGATGTCTATTTCGTGACGTCCTCCCGAGTCAACCTCGGGCTGCATCAGAAGGACGTGAGCGTAGTCTGGGACCTCGCCCCTCATGATCTGTCGATTCTCCACTACTGGCTTGAAGAGATCCCCAGCGCCGTCACGGTCACGGGGCGGGCCTGCATCAACCCTGGGATTCCAGACGTGGCCTTCATCAACCTCGTCTTTCCGTCCGGAGTACTCGCAGAAGTGCAGGTATCTTGGCTATCGCCGGTAAAGCTACGGCGCACGGTTGTCGTGGGCAGCAAGAAAATGCTTCTCTACGACGACACCGAGAACGTGGAGAAGGTCAAGATCTTCGATCACGGAGTGGACTTCAGGGACCCCAGGACCTTCGGGGAGTATCAGTTGTCCTACCGCACGGGCGACATCATCTCGCCCAAGATCTCGGGCAGCGAGCCGCTGTTCCTGGAGGCGTCGCATTTTCTGGAATGC
>JAJFUK010000116.1 GCA_021372435.1 Actinomycetes bacterium
GCCGCGCCTGCGGCGGCGTCAGGGCCCGCGCCCGCAGCTGCGCCCGAGGAGGGCCCGGCGTGAACGGCGTTCCGGGCGTGAGCGGCGTTCCGGCCGGAAGCGCCGCCGGCGCTGCCGGCGCCGCCGGGGCCGCCGGGAGCGCCTGGGCCACCCGCGCCGCCGGGAGTGCCGCTTTCGCCGTCGGTTCCCTGGTGCGCGCCCGGGGGCGCGAGTGGGTGGTACTGCCTGAGTCCACGGGCGACCTGCTGGTGCTGCGCCCCCTGCGTGGCACGGAGGATGAGGTCACCGGCATCCTGCAGGCCTTGGAGATGGTGGAGCCGGCTCAGTTCGCGCTTCCCGACCCGGGGGATCCCCGGCAGATCGGCGACTACCGCTCGGCCCGGCTGCTGCGCGATGCCGTACGCCTGGGCTTCCGCTCCAGCGCCGGGCCCTTCCGTTCCTTCGCCGGCATCGCCGTCGAACCACGGCCCTATCAATTGGTGCCGCTGCTCATGGCCCTTCGCATGGATCCAGTGCGGATCCTCATCGCCGACGACGTGGGCATCGGCAAGACGATCGAAGCGGGGCTCATCGCCAAGGAACTCCTTGCCCGAGGCGAGGTGGAGCGCCTGGCGGTCCTCTGTCCACCGGCGCTGGTCGAGCAGTGGCAGGGAGAACTCAGCGACAAGTTCCACATCGACGCCGAGCCGGTGCTTTCGTCGACCGTAGGGCGGCTCGAGCGCCACTGCGGTCCCAACGAATCCCTGTTCGACCGGCACCTGTTCGTGGTGGTGTCCACCGACTTCATCAAGTCGCCGCGCCACGTGGAGGAGTTCAAACGGGCCTGCCCCGAGATGGTCATCGTCGACGAGGCCCACACCTGCGCCTCGGCCACCGACGGGCGCAGCGCCCAGATCCAGCGTCACAGACTGGTGGCGGCTCTCGCGGCCGACCCGCAGCGGCACCTCGTCCTGGTGACCGCCACCCCGCACAGCGGCAAGGAAGAGGCCTTCCGCTCGCTGCTGGGATTCCTCGACAAGGACTTTCTGCAACTGCCCATGGACCTGGGCGGAGAGCAGAACCGGCCCCACCGGCAGCGTCTGGCCCGCCACTTCGTCCAGCGGCGCCGGGGCGACATCAAGCAATACCTCGACGAGCGCACGCCCTTCCCCGACCGTGAAGAGCGCGAAGACACCTACAAGCTCTCCCCCGAATACAAGCGGCTGTTCGACCGGGTGCTCCGCTACGCCCGCGAGACGGTCAAGGACGCCGCCGGCGACCACCACCGGCGGGTCCGTTGGTGGTCGGCGCTGGCCCTGCTGCGCTCGCTCGCCTCCAGCCCGGCCGCCGCGGCCGCCACCATGCGCACCCGGGCGGCCGCCGCCGACACCGAGACCGCGGAGGAAGCCGATGAGATAGGCCGCCGCACGGTCCTTGACCTCATGGATGCCGATCTGGTCGAAGGCACCGACGTCATCCCCGGCGCCGACGCCGAAGAAGAGACCGCCGACGTGGGCGCCCGCCGCCGTCTCCTGGACATGGCGCGCGAAGCCGACGCTCTGCAGGGCGCCAAAGACGCCAAGCTGCAGAAGGCTCTGGGCTTGGTCAAGGAGCTTCTGGACGACGGCTACCGCCCCATCGTCTTCTGCCGCTTCATCGACACGGCCGAGTACGTGGCCGACGCCTTACGCAGGACCTTGGGCGACACCGAGGTCACGGCCGTGACCGGCACCCTCCCGCCGGACGAGCGGGAGCTCCGGGTGGCCGCCCTGGCCGGACACGAGCGCCGCGTCCTGGTATGCACCGATTGCCTCAGCGAGGGCATCAACCTGCAGGAGCACTTCGACGCGGTGCTCCACTACGACCTCTCCTGGAACCCCACGCGGCACGAGCAGCGCGAAGGCCGGGTGGACCGTTACGGCCAAAAGCGGTCCAAGGTCCGTGTTCTCACCTATTACGGCACCGACAACCAGATCGACGGCGTGGTTCTTGACGTGCTCTTGCGCAAGCACAAGACCATCCGCGGCTC
>JAJFUK010000117.1 GCA_021372435.1 Actinomycetes bacterium
CACGCTCACCAACACTCTTTCCCTACACGACGCTCTTCCGATCTGCCCGCCCGGCGCCCGCGCGGGCCCGTCCCCCTCTGTCCCGCCGTCCCTCGCCGCGCGTCCCTACTCTGCCGCCTTTCCGGCGGCGAAGGCCGCCAGCACGTCATCCACCTCCGTGACCCAGCCGTAGAGGTTCTCGACGGTCCACAGGGTGGCTTCGACCGTTACCGGCGGACACTGCGTGAACACGGCGTCGGCTATCAGGATGGGCCAGTAGTCGTGGGAGAAGGCGTCCGTCAGGGTGTTGGCTACGCAGACGTTCGTCGCCCCGCCGGTGAACAGGCAGTACTTGACGCCCAAGGTCTTGAGCACCAGATCGAGGTCGGTCCCTACGAACCCGCTGTAACGTTGCTTGCTGATCACCGGCTCGCCGGGCAGGGGCGTCAGTTCTTCGATGATCTGCTCTCCCCAGGTCCCCTGGACGACGGCCCGCTCGATGAACTCAGGATGCTCGCGCAGGAGCACCATCGCGACCTCTTTGTGGTAGTTGGGGGAATCGGGCCCTCCGGCGTTGGTGAGGCCGGGCTTGAAGCTCATCTTCACGAAGACCACCTTCACGCCGGCGGTCCGGGCCCCTTCGATCACCTGCCGGTTCGACTCGATCTTGTCGCGACCGTCCTGGGTTGGCCAGCCGGCCAGGTCGAACATGCCCCCTTCGCGGATGAAGGCGTTCTGCATGTCGATGCAGATCACCGCCGTTCTGGCCAGGTCGACGTCGAGGGGCTGCGGCCTGGCCCGCAGACTGACCATGCGCCTCGCTGTCACCGTCGTTCCTCCTCTCTCGGCCTGATGCTCAAGGAAGCCCTATTGTAGGCTCTCCCGGCGTCGTCAGTCCCTCGGGACGACGAACTGGATCTCGTCCTTGCGGAGAAGGAGGACGTCGTAGAAGACGGGCTGGTCCTCACCACCCGAGGGTTCCCTGGCTACGGTGACGTCAGTGAGGGCGAGGAATTGCTCACTCCCGTTCAGGACGTCGTGCACCCGGCACTTGTAGCCTCCCGGCCTAGGCATGACGATATCGCCCTCGCAGCGGAAGCCCTTCGCCTGCACGGTGATGTGCGCCAGGTGCTGTAGAGGCTCCGTGGATGACATACTTCCCGACCTTCTGGCCGGTACGCCCTTGCCCGCTGTGCCCTTGCGGGCGGCGTCCCAGCCGGTAGCGTTCCCAGTATTCATCTGTTGGATTATCTATCGGATGCGTTCCGCCTGCACCTTACCCCCCCGTCCCGGCCGGCGCCGGTGCACACTCCACCGGGGACCCGGCCGGCGCCGGTAGACCGTCAGAGCGACCTCCCGGTGGCGAAGCCCTCCGCTATGGCGTCCCGGATCGTCCGGGGATCCTTGCAGTCGCCGACCACGTAGGTCTCGAGGACGAGGCCGGCAAACTCCGCGACCGCGGCGTTGTCGGCGCGGTGGCCGGTGGCGAGCACCACGGAGTCGCAGGGGATCCACTCGGTGACGTCCGTCCCTTCCGCGGTCTTTGCGACCTTCACTCCTCTACTGCCTATCTCGACGACTCTCGCGCCCGTGATCATGCGGATGCCTTCCCCTTTGAGGCGGGCGAGGAAGAACGGCCTGCTTGTCACCGGGACATCAGCCGCCATGCGCTCCAGCATCTCCACGATCGTCACCCCGCGGACCGGGCCCTCGATCAGACCGCCACGACCATCGCAATCGCTACGGAAAGGGCCATCACACCCGGCGCGAAGTCCGTCATCGCGGCCGGTGCGGGGTGCGTCCGCCACTTCGGCGCGAAGCGCATCGGGGTCTCCGGCGCTGCCGCCCGGAGGCGGTGCCTTGCGGATGTACTCGGCCGTCTCGCATCCCACCATGCCTCCGCCGACGACGAGCACCTCGCCGCCGACGCTCCTGCGGCCGGTGAGCACGTCTTCGGCCATGACGACGTTCGCGCCGCAGGCGCCCGGTATCCCGGGCAGGCGAGGGATCCCGCCCACCGCCACGACTAGGGCGTCGGGCTTCTGCTGTTCGATCGCCCGCCGCCCGACGGCCTGTCCCACGTGTGCCTCGACCCCCGCCCTGAGTGCCCGAGTGGCCAGGCTCGCCGCAAGGACTCCCAGGGCTTCCTTGTGCGGAGGGAGGCAGCCTATGAGCAGTTTGCCGCCCAGCCGGTCTTGCTTCTCGTACAGGGTGACGTCGTGTCCGCGAACGGCCGCCGCCCGCGCGGCTTCGAGACCGGCCGGGCCACCGCCCACGATGACCACCCTCTTCGGGGTGCGCGCGGGCCGGAGTGTGGACTCCCTTTCCTTGCCCGCGGCCGGATTGACGGCACAGACGGCCGACGCGGGCTCACCCCATCGCCTGTAGCTGGTCAGCATCGTGGCGAGACAGTTCGAACAGGCCAGGCAGGGTACGATCTCATCGCTCCTGCCTGTGCGGGCCTTCTCCGGCAGTCCAGGGTCGGCGAGGAGCGCCCTCCCCATACCGGCCAGGTCGGCTCTGCCCTCGGCGAGGATCCGTTCCGCGATGAAGGGGTCGTTGATGCGGTTGGACGCTGTCACGGGGACGCGGACGGTGTGCTTGAGCTGCTCGGTCAGATGGACAAAGGCTCCTTTGGGCACTGAGGCCTGCACCGTCGGGACCGGCGACTCGTGTCTGCCGATGTACGAGGTGAAACCCGAGACGCCGGCCGCCTCGAGGATCCTGGCCATTCTCAGTGCTTCCGTGATGGTGTACCCACCTTCGATGTTCTCGTGGAGATTCAGGCGGACCGTGATGGGGAATTCCCTGCCCACGGCCGTTCGCACCCTGTCTATGATCTCGACGAGAAAGCGCGTGCGTCTCTCCAGCGTCCCCCCGTACTCGTCGGTCCGGGTGTTGCTGAGAGGGGACAGGAAGCGGTTCACGAGATAGCCACCGCCGGCCATGATCTCCACCATGTCGAAGCCGGCTCTCTCAGCACGCGCCGCGGCCTTGGCGTACTGGTCGATGATGAACTCGATCTCCTCGACCGTCAGCTCGCGGGGAACGACCCTGAGGAGCGTGTTCATCACGGCTGAAGGTCCCACGACTTCCGGGTCGCCGGGGGTGGGCGGGACGCCGTCCGCGGCGCGCCTCCGGACACGGCCGGTCCCGTCCGCGGCGCGCCTCGGGACACGGCCGGTCCCGTTCGCGGGCAGGATCAGGTGGTAGCAGGTGATCAAGAGGGCGGAGATTTTGGCCCCGTGCGCGTGCACGGCCTCGGTCAGTCTGCGGGCCCCCGGAATAAACCGGTCGTCGTAAAGCCCCGCGTCCACGGGCGATCCGGCCGGGCTGGGCGACACCGGGGCGATGATGAGTCCGACGCCTCCTTCGGCCCTCGCCGCGTAATAATCAATGAGACGCCCGCCGATCGACTGATCACTCTCCGCGTAGCCCGTGGTCATGGGCAACATGACGATGCGGTTACGGAGTTCGACCCTGCCGATGGCGAAGGGGGCGAAGAGATGGCCTGCGGGTATCGTCCTTCTCACTGCCTGCAGGTATCGTCCTTCTTTTCCGCGACCGTCTTCTTGAACTTGTCGAGCATGGCCCTCGGTGTGGCGGTCGGGCGTTCGTAGCGGGGAAGATCGGGGTTGATGCCGGCCAGGTACTTGGCGATCTCCTTCAAGGGCTCGAGGTCGTACCGGGCCATCATGGTGATGGTCTCCATGACCGGCGAGCCGCCGCCGTGGACGCCCGCCACCATCTGTGCGCCCGAAAAAGAATCGCAGAGTTTGTCCTCCATCATCCTGAAGACACGGTGGGCTTCTTCGGCGGTGTATTTCGGGTTGCGCGTGACGTATTTGGCCATGAGGTCGGCCGTCTCCGGATCGTAGAAGGACTCCTCGGTGGGCAGCGAGGCGCAGATGCCGCCGGTCAGGTCGGCAAGGATCTCGTACTCACGGTAGATCTCCTGCCCGGCCAGGCGGCGTCCGGCGTTGGTGAGGATCTCGTCCGGCACATAGGATCCGTTCGGGAACCTGACGGCGCGGTAGGCGCTCATTTGCCCGGCCGCGAATACCAACTCGGCCGTCCCGATGATGTGCGAGATCTTCTCCTGCACATGGGGGTACTTGGTGATGCCGTTGACATCGGCCACCAGGGCGGCCTGCGAGGCGATGACCTCCGACACGGCGGTCTTGCAGCCGGTGTACGAGTGGCGGTGGAAGTGCGCGAACATCAGGGCGAGGTAGCCCGCGTATTGGACCACGTCGGGATGCTCCAAGCCGTTCATGAACAGCCGCTCGTTGGGCACGAACACGTCGTCGAAGATGGTGAGCGACTCGACATCGCCCACCTGGTTATCCGGCGAGGTGAGCTTCACTCGGTTGTGACGGAGCCCGGGCAGCGCCATGAGCTTGATGCCGTCCCAGTCGGCCGGAAGAGAGAAGGCCACTGCGTACTCGGCCTCCTTGGGTCCCATGAAGCGGGTCGGCAGGGCGACGATCTCGTCGGCGTAGGGAGCCATGGAGTTGCAGACCTTCGCGCCCCGCACGATCACGCCGTCGGACTTGACCTCCACGATGCGCAGGTACTGGCCGGGGTCGGGCTGTTCGGAGGGACGGAGGCCGCGAACCCCCTTGACGTCGGTCTGGGCGCAGCACCCTACGAGGTCGTTGTCCTGCCAGTAACGCAGCAGCTTCAAGAAACGCTCGTAGTAGCCGGTTCCGTTCGCCTGGTCACAGTCGTAGGTGACGACGGCGAGCGCGTTGAGGGCGTCTACTCCCATGCAGCGCTGGATGCACCCGCCGACCCGGTGGCACAGCAGCTTGGTCATGAGCTGCTTCTTCAACAGATCGTCGACCGACTGGTGGATGTGGGTGAACCGGCTGATCTTCTCGCCGGAAAGGTGCGACGTGGCGGTGACCACGTCCTCATACTTGGGATCGAGGGCGCAGTCGAACGTCTGCTTGAGGCAGTAGAGGCCGCCTCTCATGAAGTCGCCGCTCCGGTCGACCTTCTTGCCGTGAAGATAGACATTCGGTCTCATCTTCACGAGGCGGTCGCGGTACGTGTCGTAGGTCACTAGTGCCATGCCGGTCCCCTTAGAGGTGTGTTATTGAGATGAAGCGGCTTTTACGCGGGTATGATCCGCTTGGGGGAGAAGCTCACCCAGGCTATGATCCCTGAGACGAAGATCACGCAGCCGGCCGCCAGTAGCGACGTGCTCACGCCACTGTGAACCGCGTCGAAGGCCGCGGCCACGGCCTTCCCGACGATCGGTCCGTACAAGGCCTCGGCTTCGGCCGCGCTCTGGCTGCTCTGTCCCGTCAGCACCTGGGTGATGATCAGGTTGTGGAATTCCTGCGGTATCTCCAGCTCCACCAGGCGCCGGGTGAGGTGTTCGAGGAGCCGGTTATTGAACAGGGAGCCCAGAACGGCGACTCCCAGCACCGTTCCCACCTCCCGGCTCGTGGTGGTTGCCGACGCGGCCATCCCGGAGTGTTTGGCGGGCAGACTCGACAGGGCCACCGACGTGATCGGCACTACCGCTACGCCGAACCCGATGCCTGCCAGGGTCAGGGAGAGCACCAGCGGCACGAAGGTGACGTCTCCGACCAGGGCCAGGTCGGTGAACAGGACGCCTGCCGCCGCCATGAGGCAGCCGACGGCTACAGGGCCCTGCGGACCGCTTTGCGCCACCCACCTACCGGCGAACGAGGAGGCGATGATCATACCGAGGGCCATGGGGATGAAGAGGGCCGCTATGCGGAAGGCTGAGTACCCCAGTACTATCTGCAGGTAAAGGGCAGTCAGGAAGAAGATGGAGAACACGCCGAAATACGTGCAGAAGGCCACGAACAGCGAACCACTGAACGGCAGCCTGCGGAAGTAGTCCACGCCCAGCATGGGAGCCGGGCTGCGGTGCTCCACGAACGCGAACGCAGCTCCCGTGACGACGGCGATCGCGAACAAGGCGAGGACATGGGGCGCGGTGTACCCGGCGGTCTCGCCCACGATGATGGCGAACACCAGGGTGCCCAGAGTGACCGGGCCGAGGATGAACCCGGCGACGTCCGGACGGCCCGTCTCGGGATCGGAGCTCTCCGGGACCGCCGACAGAGCCAGAGGAAGGATCGCGATCCCGGCGGCGAGGTTGAACCAGAAGATGGCCGGCCAGCCTCCGATGCCGACCAGGATCCCTCCCAGCACGGGTCCCATGGCCAAGGCCAGACCGGCGACCGCCGCCCACAGGCCCAGAGCCCGGGCCCGTTCGCCACTGTCCGGATAGATCTGCCGGATGACGGAGAGCGTACCGGGCTCGCACGCCGCCGCCCCGAGGCCCATGATGGCCCGGGCCGCGATGAGCGAACCGGTGTTCGGCGCGAGCGCCCCGAACAGAGAGCCGGCGGTGAACACGACCACGCCGCCCAACATCACCTTCTTGCGACCGATACGATCCCCCAGAGTGCCGAAGGCCAGCATCAGGCTCGCGAATACGAGGGCGTATGCGTTGATGATCCACTGCAGCTCGGAGACAGTGGTGTGCAGGGTGGCCTGCAGGTCCGCGAGTGCCACACTCATGATGGTCGTGTCGAGAAAGGTGAGGAACAGGATGGCCGTGAGGATGTACAGCACCCTGCGCGAACCGGCCCTGGAGACGAGCGACTCCACCTGCGGCATGGGCATCTCTCTATGTCGATACCGGATACCGCCGCGCAACGGCCGGAAGGCCGCGCCCGGCTCACGACCACCCCATGGAAACGTATGATATAACACCATCAGGAGACGATGCCATCGGGGTGGGTCCGGTGTGCATCTTCCTCCCCGGGTCGGAAAGGGGAGTACCGCATGGAGTGGAAGGGGAGACGCCGGAGCGCCAACGTCCAGGACCGGCGCAGGGCGAGCGGCGGTACGCTCGCCGCCGGGGGCGGGGTGGTGGCCGTCATCATCGTGATCATCGGGCTGCTCCTCGGCGGCGGGGGCGATCTGGGGTCGCTCTTCGGGGAGGCCGGCTCACTCGTAGGCGGGCAGCAGCCGACCTCGGGCACGCTTACTCCCCAGCAAGAGGAGATGGGCGAGTTCGTCAAGGTCATCCTGGCCGACACCGAGCACTTCTGGAACCAGCAGTTCACCGCTTCCGGCCTCGACTACGAAGAGCCGCAACTGGTGTTGTTCACCGGCAGCGTCAATACCGCCTCGGGCTATGCCACCTCGGCCACCGGACCTTTCTATTCGCCGGCCGACAAGACCGTGTACATCGATCTCAGCTTCTTCGAAGAGATGGAGAGTAAGTACGGGGCCGGGGGCGATTTCACCTGGGCCTACGTCATCTCGCACGAAGTGGGGCACCACGTGCAGAACCTGTTGGGCACCCTGAGCCAGGTGGGCGCGCAGCAACAGCGGGCGGGCGAGGACGAGTCCAACGAGCTGTCGGTGCGGCTGGAGCTACAGGCCGACTTCTACGCGGGGACGTTCGCGCACTACGAGGAGTCCATGGGGTACTTGGAAACGGGCGACGTCGATGAAGCTTTGAACGCGGCCAGCGCCATCGGTGATGATAGGCTCCAGATGCAGGCCCAGGGCTACACGGTGCCCGATTCGTTCACCCACGGCACGTCTGAGCAGCGCTCGCGCTGGTTCAAGTTGGGCTATTCGACCGGCGATCCGTCTAAGGGCGACACCTTCTCGCCCCCGTACGACGGCCTGTGACCTGAGACACGCAGAGCGTGACGGGCGTGCCAGAGCGACGGGCGTCCAGACGTCGTTCTGCAGCAGCCCGTTACCGCGCGATCAACACCGGCACCTTGGCGAAGCGGAGCACCCGCTCCGACGTCGAGCCCAACAGCAGGTTCGCAAAGGTCCCTCGTCCGCGGCTGCCCATGATGATGAGGTCGGCATGGTGCTCCTCAGCGGCGTCAAGGATGCCCTGGGCGGGAAGGCTGTCGGGGATAGAGACCAGCGTGTTTATGCCTGCTTTGGTCAGGCGCTCTATCAGGGGGTTCACCAGACGCCGGACCTCGCTGGGTTTCGAAGTCACGGGCATGTGCCCGAAGGCGTGGCAGACGACGACCGTGGCATCGAACTTCTGGGCCAGGGTCGTGGCCAAGATGGCGGCCTTTTCCGAGTCTTCGGAGCCGTCATACCCGAGCAAGATCTTGTGGAACGTCTTCTCGTCCATGCGCGTCTCTCCGCCTTCCCCCGTGGCTTGCCGTCATCATCGCCGGAATACCGGCAAGGTATACTTCCCCCATGGAAGAAAAGCCTAACACTGAGGCGACGGGCGAGCTTTACGGCACCGCCGCCATCCGCCAGAACAGGCTCGAACGATGGCCCGCTCCCCATCCCGAGCGGCCCTACCTGATCTCCCTCGACATCCCGGAGTTCACCTGTCTGTGCCCGCGTTCGGGGTTTCCCGACTTCGCGCTCATAAGGATCCGCTACCAGCCACGTGATTGGGTTGTGGAACTCAGATCCCTGAAGCTGTACATCAACGGCTATCGGGACCGTCCCATCTCACACGAGGCGGCGGCGAACCAGATCCTGGACGACCTGGTGGTTTTGCTGCGGCCCCGGTGGATGCGGGTGACCGCCGATTTCTCCGTGCGGGGCAACATCAAGACCGTCGTGCGGGTGGAGCACGGCATCAGGGAGAAGGCGTGAGCGAGAGCACGGCCGCGGCGGCGTCCGCCCCGGGCCCTCGGGGTGCCGGAGCGACCGGAGCAGGCGGTGGACCGGCGCCTACTCACTGTCTGCTTCTGAGCGGCGGCCTCGATTCGACGACGTTGGCCGCTTGGATCGCCGCTCACCATCCTGGGGAGCCGGTGGAGGCTTACACCTTTCTCTACGGCCAGAAGCATGCGGTCGAAGTGGACTCAGCCAAGGCCGTGGCGGCGGCCTTCAAGCTGCAGCACCATATCGTCGAACTGGCGCCCATCCACGGTTCGGCCTTGACCGACGACGGGATCCCCCTGCCGGAGGGGCGCGATCTGGCCGGACCGTCCGGAGTGGCCCCCTCATACGTTCCGGCTCGGAATCTGCTTTTTTTGGCGCAGATGGCGGCCTTGCGCGATGCGTGCGGTCCGGCGGTGCTGTGGTTGGGTGTCCACCACGACGACCACGCCGGTTACCCTGATTGCCGGCCGGAATTCATAGAGGCCGCCGACCGGGCCGTGCGTCTGGGCACCCGGTACGGCCTGCAGGTGCGGGCTCCGTTCGTTTACTGGTCGAAGACCGACATCGTCCGGTGGGGCCTGCGGCACGAGGTGCCCTATGGACTGACCCACTCCTGCTACCAAGGCCGCAGGCCGGCCTGCGGGGTCTGTGACACCTGCCAGGCGCGACTGCAGGCTTTCGCCGCGGCCGGGGCCGTCGATCCGATACCTTACGAGACAGGTGCCGGAGCGGGCGGCGCCGGGACGGCCGTCGGCGGAGGGACCGGTCTATGAAGATCACCGTCACCGTCTCTGCCACGTTCGCCGCGGCTCATCGTCTGCCCGACCACGAGGGCAAGTGCCGGCGGCTTCACGGCCACACCTACGGCCTGGAGGTGACCGTCGAGGGGACGCCGCAGCCCGCCGGGCCGGCGGCCGGCATGGTGATGGACTTCGCCGAACTCCGGCGATGCGTCCGGGAGTGTGTGGTCGACGTCTTGGATCATCGACTGCTCAATGAGGTGCTGGATTTCACACCCACTTCGGAGGCGGTCGCCGCCTGGGCGTTCGGGCGCCTGCGCGACGCCGGCCTGCCGGTGGTCCGGGTGCGTCTGGCTGAGGGGCCCGATTCCTACGTGGAAGTGACCGCCTGAGCGGTCGTGATGGCTACGCTGCGCGTCGTCGAGATCTTCGATTCTCTTCAGGGCGAAGGCTACTGGACCGGAGTCGCTATGACCTTTGTCCGGCTGGCCGGCTGCAATGCGCCCGCGCTCGGCCTGGAATGCGTGCGCTGGTGTGACACGCCCGATAGCTGGGAGCCGGGGGCCGGGGAGGAGATGGACGTGGACGCCATCATGCGCTGCGTGCATCTGCCGCGCCTGTGCCTTACAGGAGGTGAACCTCTACTTCAGGTCGATGGTGTCGTGGAGGTCGTTGAGAAGGCGCACCGGCAAGGGACGCGGGTGCACCTCGAGACGAACGGCACCCTGGAACCGCCGACGCCGCCGGTGAGTGGGCCGGGCCGCCTCGAGGGGGCGAGGACGAGCTTCGACTGGGTGGTGGTGAGTCCGAAACCCCCTGCCTACTTCGTAGACCCCGGCTGGCAAGGACTGGTCGACGAACTCAAGGTGGTCATCGACGAAAGGGTGGACGTAGCCGCGGCCGCCGCGGAGCGGCTGGCCGCGGCCCATCCCGGCGCGCTGGTCTCTATCCAGCCGGAGTACGGCGCAGGGCGGACATCCGTCGACCGGGCGGTCGCCCTCGTCATGAGCCACCCGGAATGGCGTCTTTCGCTCCAGATACACAAGCTCTTGGGGGTGCGGTAGGGTGACCGGCCGGGCGTGCGCGGGGCGGTTCTTTCGACTCCCGCCGGTACTGGCTGGGCGCAGTCCCTGGGGGCGCACGCCAAACCAGGCCGCCCGCGTTGCCGGCCGGGGTCAGATGATGTGGCTCTCCGCCAGGATCCCGCCGTCCACCGCGAATTTCTGTCCGGTGATGAAGGCGGACTCGTCCGACGCCAGAAAAACGTAGAGGGGCGCGCAGTCGTCGGGTGTGCCGAGCCGGCGCCCCAGCGGGGTCTCGCGGGCGCAGCGCTCCATGACCGCGGCGCGGTCTCGCCCGCCGGCCGCCCGCATGCCGGTCTTGATCACCCCGGGCTGTACGGCGTTCACGCGGATGTTGAACTCGGCCAGTTCGGCCGCGGCGATCCTGGTCATGGACAGGATCGCCCCCTTCGTCGCGCCGTAGACAAAGGAGCCGTGTTGGCCGTGATCGGCCGCGATGGAGGCGGTGTTGATGATCGACCCTCCTCCCGCGGCGATCATCGGCGGGACCGCGTGCTTGGTCCCGAAGAACGTCCCTTTCTGATTGACGCGGACAACGAGGTCGAAATCCTCCTCGGTCAGTTCTTGGAGAGGCTTGTAGACGGCGACGCCGGCGTTGTTCACCATCACGTCCAGCCGCCCGTAGGCTTCGAGAGCCGTCCGCACCAACCTCTCGACTTCCTGCTGGCGGGAGACATCTGCGTCGACGTGTAGGGCATCGCCTCCGGCCGTCACGATGGCGGCCACGGTCTCCTCGCCCCCGCCGTCCGAACGGTGGTCGTTCACCACGACCCGGGCGCCCTCTCTGGCGAACTCGATCGCCACCGCTCTCCCTATCCCCGAGCCGGCGCCGGTGACTATGGCGATCTTGCCTGCCAACCTGTCCACGTGCACCTCCACTGAAGCGTCGTCGCCCTCACAGCCGTAGCGTAGCACCCATCCCGGTCCAGGCCTATCTGGAACCTGGTCCTCAGCAGACCGGGCGATCGCGAGCACGCCTGCATGAGCGCAAGGGCGGCCTGACCGGCCTCCGGCAGACGCCGCCCCCGCCGCGGCATGAGCAGATCCCCCGCCTTCTCAGACACCCCCGCCATCCGTTCAGGACACGTTCAGGCGCTGAGGTGCACACTGGCCTAGCTGCCGGAACACTGAGAGGAGAGGTGCGATGCGCGTTTCGCAGACCGCTAATGCCCTCGAACACGATTACCTGCGCGCCCTGTACGAATTGGCCGGGGGAGCGGCGAAAAACGCCGTTTCTTATGGCGATGTACGGATGGAACTGGGGCGCCCGGCCGAGGAGGTCGAAAAGGCGTGCGATTTCTGGGCCGATCGTGGGGTCATCGAATGGACTACCATCGGCCACGTCGCCCTGACTTACATGGGAGTACGAAGGGCGGAACGTCTGGCAAGTAGAGGGTGGTCCATGGCCCCCTTCTAGAGTCGACCGACAAGGCCTTCCCTCGAGCCGAAGCCCCGCCGGTGTGCGGGGCTTCGGGCGTCAAGGGCGGCGGTTTTGGTGCTTTGTGGGAAGGACTCTGGGCATCGGTATGGGATAATAGACGCACGTGCGTCGATACCGGCGCGGGGCTACGGAGGGGAGTAGAGCAGGCGTGCCCAAGATCCATCAGTTCAGCGTGCACCCGGAGATACCGGGACGCCTGAGGGGGCTGGACGAACTGGCGCTCAATCTCCGCTGGACCTGGGACCGGCGCGCCTACAAGGTCTTTCAGCACCTGGACCCGGAGATGCTGGAGAAGTGCGGCGGCAACCCGGTACTGATGTTGCGGCGCATATCCAGGGAGCGGCTGCAACAGGCCGCCGGTGAATCGTCGTTTCTCACGCATCTGGACGAAGCCCTGGACGATCTACGGCGCTACCTGGATGAGCCTGGATGGTTCCGGGTGTCGTACCCCGACCGGAAGAACCTGGCTATCGCCTACTTCTGCATGGAATACGGGCTCACCGCCTGTTTGCCTATCTACTCGGGAGGCCTGGGCGTGCTCGCTGGGGACCATCTGAAGGCGGCGAGCGGACTCGACCTACCTCTCGTCGCGGTGGGGCTTCTCTACAACCGGGGATACTTCACGCAGCGGCTCGATGAAGAGGGCTGGCAGTACGAGGAATACCGCACTCACGACTTCAGCACGCTGCCGCTCCGGCCGGTGATGGCGGGTGAGGTCTGGCGGGCGCGGGGCGGCGGTCCGGAGACCGCGGAGCCGGTCGCGCCGGGCGGGACGCTCGGGGTGGCCGGTACGCCCCTCAAGGTGTCTGTGGACATGGCCGGCCGCACCGTCTGGGCGCGGGTCTGGAAGGTGCAGGTCGGCAGGGTGTCTCTGTATCTGCTCGACAGCGCGCTCCCCGAGAACGATCCGGTCTCGCAACGCATCACCAGCGAGCTCTACGGCGGAGGCTCCGAGGAACGCATCGCGCAGGAGCTGCTCCTGGGCATAGGGGGGATCCGTGTGTTGAGGGCTTTGGGGGCCCAGCCTCAGGTGTACCACCTCAACGAAGGACACACGGTCTTCACCACCCTTGAGCGCACCCGTGAGGTCATGGAGGCCCACGGCCTTTCGTTCTACGAAGCCCGGCAGGTGACCGGCGCGGGGACGCTGTTCACCACGCATACGCCGGTCCCGGCCGGCTTCGACCTGTTCCCCGAGCCGCTGATCACGACCTATCTGGGCGAGTATCTGAAAGAACTGGGTCTGAAGACGGAGCAGTTCATGCGCATGGGCCGGGTCCACCGCGATGCTTCCGACGAGGAGTTCAACGTGGCCGTCCTCGCTCTTCGTCAGTCACCACGCCGAAACGCCGTCAGCCGCCTGCACCGCCGCGCCACCGCCCGCATGATGCGGCCGGGCTGGGTGGATTTCCCCGCCGGAGAGATGCCCATCGAGTCCGTGACCAACGGGGTGCATACCAAGACCTGGCTGGCACCCGAGATGGAACAGCTCTTCGACCACTATCTCGGGCCGCGTTGGCGAGAGGACGCTTCTTCCCGAGAAGCCTGGCAGAGAGTGGAGCGCATACCCGATTTGGAGCTCTGGCACGCCCACACCCGTCTGCGCGAACGGCTCGTGGCCTATGCCCGGGAACAGGCCGGCTCGCGGATCAGAGAAAGGCACGGCGCCGGGGCTTGGGGGGCGCCTGCCCATCCTCCTCTGCGGCCCGACACCCTGACCATCGGGTTTGCGCGGCGGTTCGCTACCTACAAGCGGGCCACTCTCATCTTCCGGGACGTGTGCCGGCTCAAAGCGTTGCTGCTGGATGAGGCCCGGCCGGTGCAACTCATCCTCGCAGGCAAAGCCCACCCTCGCGACGGGGCGGGCAAAGACCTCATCCGGCAGATGCACGACATAGTCAAGCGCGAGGGTCTGACCGACCACGTGGTCTTTCTGCCGGACTACGATCTGAGCAAGACGGCCATGCTGGTACAGGGGGTCGACGTATGGCTCAACACGCCCCGCCGACCCTATGAGGCCTGCGGCACGAGCGGTATGAAGGTGGTGCCCAACGGTGGGCTCAACCTCTCCGTGCTCGATGGCTGGTGGGCCGAAGCCTACCGCCCCGGTGTGGGTTGGGCGATCGGAGACGGGCAAGAATTCGTGCACGCGGAGTACCAGGACGAGGTCGACGCCGAGTCGCTGTACTCGATCCTCGAACGCGAAGTGGTGCCGCTCTTCTATAAGCGCGACGCCGATGGGCTGCCTCGAGGCTGGGTCGCCATGATGAAGGATTCGATCCGTGTCCTGGCGCCTGCCTTCTCCGGCGACCGCATGCTCAAGCAATACACGGAGCGCTTCTATCTGCCGATCGCCGATCGCTATGAGCGCCTGGCTGCGGACCACTTCGCCAAAGCCAAAGAACTGTCCGAGTGGAAGACGCGGGTGCATGACGCCTGGTGCGATGTCAAGGTCGTCTGGGTCAAGGACGGGGCCGTGCCGGAGATGACCGTCGGTGAGGAATTGGAGGTGGAGGCCAAGGTGCGTCTGGGGAGGCTGGATCCCTCGGACGTTGTCGTGCAGGCCTACTACAGCAGCCTGCGGCCGGACGGGACCCTGCGCAACGGCCGGAGCATCCCCCTCGTCTGGACGGGCTGCGAGAACGACGAGCACCTGTACCGGGGCACGGTCCCCAGCAGGAGTTCCGGACTGCATGGATATGCAGTGCGGGTGCTACCATGCCGCGACGATGTGCTCGTGCCCAACGAACTTCCACTTATCGCCTGGGAAGAAGGCGAGTAGAGCCGTACCGGTCCTCGCGGTGTCCCGGCGCCGCACCCGGCCTCTTGCGCGGGCTACATAGTTGGTGACATGGTATTCCGATAATGGATAACTGCTTGCGCCGGCCTGGGACGTCTTCTATAGTTCGGCGCAGGCAACGGGGGCGTGGACACGGCCGGACAATACGTGCATCCGGCAGGTATGCATTCGTCTTCAGGAGAGTCCATGACAGGAGGGGCGGAGATCGGCCAGGGTGGCACCCAGCACACGACCGTCATCCGCATCGACGATATCTCCCTGAGCTTCGGTGGCGTGAACGCCCTTTCGAACGTCAGCCTGGACGTGAGAAACGATGAGATCCTCGCCATCATCGGGCCTAACGGAGCCGGCAAGACCGCTCTTCTGAACTGCATCAGCGGCTTCTATAAACCGCAGAAGGGCGAGATCTACTTCGAGGGTCAGAGGATCACCCGCCAGAGGCCGGACAAGCTGGCCAAGATGGGCATCGCCCGCACCTTCCAGAACATCGAGTTGTACACGGGGCTGAGCACCCAGGACAACATCATGGCGGCCCGTCATGTCTTCATGAAGCAGACCTTCGTCGACGGCGCCATCTACTACGGACGGTCGCGTCGCGAGGAGATCAAGCATCGCCGGGTGGTCGAAGAGATCATCGACTTCCTTGAGATACAGTCCATCCGCAAGCAGCTGGTCGGAGGCCTGCCGTACGGCCTGCGCAAAAGGGTCGAGCTGGGCCGGGCGTTGGCCCTGGAACCAAAAGTCCTCCTGCTGGATGAGCCCATGGCGGGGATGAACCTGGAGGAGAAGGAGGACATCGCCCGCTTCATCCTCGATGTGTACGAAGGCCAGGGCAACACGTACCCGGATACTCCGGTGCTCAGGGACGGGATCCGCCGCATCATACTGGTCGAGCACGACATGGGGGTGGTCATGGATGTTGCTGATCGCATCGCGGTCCTCAACTTCGGACGGAAGCTCGCCGAGGGCACGCCGGTCGAGATCAGGACCAATCCCGAGGTCATCGAGGCCTATCTGGGCAAAGAAGCGTAGGCGGCGGATGCTGAGGGTCAACAACATCGAGGTATCGTACCTGAACGTCATCCGTGTGCTACACGGCATCTCCCTGGAGGTGGGGGACGGGCAGATCGTGGCGCTTATCGGGGCCAACGGGGGAGGGAAAACCACCACGCTCAAGTCCATCTCCGGGTTGTTGAAAGTCGAGCAGGGACAGATCCGCAGTGGCGACATCTCTTTCAACGACAAGCGGATCGACCATCTTGGTCCCGAGGATATCGCCGGACTGGGGATCAGCCAGGTCATGGAAGGCCGGCGCACTCTGGAGCACCTCACTGTTGAAGAGAACCTGCAGGTCGGCGCCTACCGCCGCCGGGACCGAGCCGCCGTCAAAAGAGATCTGGAGATGGTCTACGATTACTTCCCCCGGATCCGTGAATACCGGAAACGGGTCAGCGGTTACCTCTCTGGGGGGGAGCAGCAGATGCTGGTGATCGGCCGGGCTTTGATGGCCGACCCGCGCCTCATGCTTCTCGACGAACCCTCCCTCGGTCTGGCGCCCATGGCGGTGGCGGAGATCTACGAGATCATCGAGAGGATCAACCAGGAACGGGATGTCTCGATGCTCGTGGTCGAGCAGAACGTCAAAGCCGCCCTGAGCATCGCGGGCTACGGCTATGTGATGGAGAACGGCAGGATCGTTCTGGATGGTCCGGCCGACAGGCTCCGGGACAACGAAGATGTCAAGGAATTCTACATGGGCATCTCATCCAGTGGTTCGCGCAAGAACTATCGGGAGGCCAAGCACTATCGCCGGCGCAAAAGGTGGCTCTCGTGACGACAGAGCCGGCCTCTCCCGATACCGGCGGGCCGGACACCTGGCCCAAAGTGCTGCAGCGCAACAGCGCTCATTTCAGCGCTCAACACAAGGCCATGCGCTACAAGCACTACGGCATCTGGCAGTCGTACACCTGGCAGGACTACTTCTCCAAGGTCAAGTATCTAGCCCTGGGTCTACTGTCTCTCGGCTTTCAGGAAGGAAGCAGGCTCCTGATCGTCGGCGACAACTCCCCGGAGTGGTACTTCGCGGAGATGGCCGCTCAGTGCGACCGGGGCGTCAGCGTAGGCCTGTACTCCGACCTTTCGGCCGCCGAGATCGAGCACATCGCCCGGGACTCCGAGGCCGACTTCGCCATGGTCGAAGATCAGGAGCAGGTCGACAAGATGCTCCTCATCAAGGAGCGGCTGCCGAAACTCAAGGCCGTCGTCTACTGGCGCTACAAGGGACTCAGCGACGTGAACGACCCGTCGTTCACCGGGCTGCGGGACGTCTGGGAGAGGGGCCGCGTGTACGAAGCGGTGCACCGGGGAGTGTTCGAGGAGAACATCGCCGCCGGCAAAGCCGACGATGTGTGCGCCATCGTCTACACCTCCGGTGTGACCGGGGAGGCTCCGAAAGGAACCGTCCATACGTACAGGTCCTTGATGGCCGGCTCACGATGCTACACGGAGCTGGACCATCTGAGCTCCAAGGATGATCTGGCCTGCGCTCTGCCGCCCGCTTGGATCACCGAGCAGTGGGTTGTGTTCGGCTGTCATCTTCTTTGCGGAGGGACGGTCAATTTCGCCGAGAGTGCGGAGACGCTCCAGGAGGACATGCGGGAGATCGGTCCGAGCGTAGCGCTCTACAACTCCCGGTTATGGGAGAGCGAGACGGGCCAGGTGCAGTCGAAGCTCCAGAGCGCAGGCCTTCTCAAGCGGTCGGTCTCGGCCCGCCTCATGCCGGTAGGCCTGAGAATGGCCGATGCCCGGTATGAGAAGCGCAAACCGAGTATGTCTACACGGCTGCTCGACCTTATCGCCGATCTCTTGGTCTTCCGCCAGATCCGGGACGGCCTTGGCCTGCCGCACGCCCGGGTCTGCTATACGTCCGGTTGTATGCTGTCACCGGAGGTGCTCCGTTTCTTCCATGCCCTCAAGGTGCCGTTGAAGAACATCTACGGGTCGGCTGAGGCAGGGGCGATCACCGGCGCGGGCGACCGCATCCAGTCTCCGGGGACCGTAGGCTCGGTGAACCCGGGCGTGGAGGTCAGGTTCGGCGGGCAGAACGAGATCATCGTCCGCCATCCCGGGGTGTTCCAAGGGTACTGCAACGATCCCGAGGCGACCGGGCGGGTGTTGGACGACGGCTGGGTCCGGACCGGCGACAGCGGCCGCCCGGCCGCGGACGGTGAGCTGGTCTTCATCGACCGGGTCGACGATCTGATCGTACTCCCCTGCGGCGATGTCCTCGCCCCCCAGGAGATCGAGAGCCGCCTGAAGCATAGTCCGTACATCAAAGACGCCTGGGTGCCGGCCGGACAGGATTGCCGGTATGTCTCGGCCGTGATCATTGTCGACGCCGACAACACGGGGCAGTGGGCGGATAAGCGGAAGGTCACCTACACGACCTTCAGCGACCTCTCGCAGAAGCCGGAGGTCTACCGATTGATCGAGGCGGAGGTATCCGCCGTCAACCAGGGTCTGCCGGACAGCCGCCGCATCGAGAAGTTCGTCAACCTGCACAAGGAGTTCGATCCCGACGAATCGGAGTTGACCCGGAACCGCAAACTGCGAAGGGCGTTTCTGCGGAAGCGGTATGCCGATCTTGTACAGGCACTGGATGGAGACCGCGAGAGCGTCGAGGTCGAGGCGGAGTTCACTTACCAGGATGGTCGAACCGGGAAGATCAAGACGGCTCTGAAAATCGCGAGGATCGGGCGGGGTGGGCAATGACCTTCTTCTTGCAGCTCTTCATCACCGGGTTGGCCCTGGGCATGATGTACGCGCTCATCGCGATAGGGTTCGTCATCATCTTCAAGTGTTCACAGGCTTTCAATATCGCCTCAGGGCAGATCGTGATGCTGGGTGCGTATCTCGGCTATACGTTCTTGATGCCCCTGGCTCTTCCGGTGTGGGCCGCCATCCTTATCGCCATCGCCGTGGGGGTGATGATGGGCCTGGTCATCGAACGACTGACGATCCGTCCACTGCTGGGGCAACCTCCCCTGCCGATCGTCTTGATGACCATCGCTCTGGCAGGGGTGATCGACGGGGTCGCCATCCTGGGTTGGGGCGGAGAATACCAGGCATACCACGACAGGTTGCCTGCGATCACTCTTCACCTCGGGGCCGTGTCTGTCCCGCCCTCGTCTGTGCTGGCACTGATCGTCTCCGTCGTGTTGGTGGCCATCTTGATGTTCGTGTTCCGCTTTACGAAGATCGGGTTGGCCATGCGGGCCACCGCCGAGGACGAGCAGGTGACGCGCAGTCTCGGCATTCGCGCGACCACGGTGTACGCACTGGTTTGGGTCATCGCCTGCGTAGTGGGCATAGTGGGCGGCATCCTCTTGGGCGGTGTCTCTGGGGCATCGCCGCCCCTGTCCGACATCGGACTCAAGGCCCTAGCGGTCGTCATCCTGGGTGGGCTCGACTCGATCGAGGGTGCGATCGTCGGCGGGGTGATCCTGGGCATCCTGGAGAATCTGGCGGCCGGGTACCTCGACCCCTTGATGCCGTCCGGAGGAGGCTTGGCCAACGTGTTCCCGTTCATCATCATGCTGATCGTACTCATCTTCAAGCCTCATGGGCTGTTCGGCCTGAAGCGGATCGAGAGGGTGTGACCGATGAGACTACCGAGTGGTACCTATGCGCAGAACTATGGTCAGGATATCGCCATGGTGCGCACCAGGTCGCACTGGATCTTCTTGGCGGTGCTCATGGTCTTCGTGTTCACCATCCCCCAGTGGGCCTCGAACGCGACCCTCGCCCTTGCGACCATCATCGGCATCACGATCATAAGCGCTCACGGCCTCAACATCCTTACGGGCAACTGCGGGATGGTTTCGCTGGGGCATTCGGGCTTCATGATGGTGGGTGGCTATACCCTGGCCATCCTTTGTCGAAGCGCAGGATTGCCTTTTTGGGTCGCCCTACCGGTTGCCGGCTTGGTGGCAGGCATCGTGGGCATCATCTTTGGTCTGCCTTCTCTGCGCATCAAGGGCTTCTATCTGATTATGGCGACGGTCGCCGCCTATTTCATCATTCATTGGCTTGTGCTTCAGTTCCGGAGCCTGACAGGGGGCACCGAGGGCATGCCGGTGCCGGCGCCCGACCTGTTTGGGCTATCGATAAGGGATAAGACCATCTACTACTACGTGGTCATGGTACTGGTCGTGCTGGCCACCGTCGTGGCGAAGAACATCCTCCGTACCCGGGCCGGCCGAGCGTTCGTGGCTATCCGCGACAACGATCTGGCGGCGGAGGTCATGGGGGTCAACCTCTTCTCTTACAGACTCCAGGCCTTTTTCATCGGCTGCGTCTTCGCCGGGATCGCCGGCGGCCTATCTGTCCAGTACTACTCCTTCGCCAACGTAGAGCAGTTCCCGTTCTTCGATTCGGTATGGTTACTGGGGATGCTCATCATCGGTGGTATGGGAAGCGTGTCCGGAGTCATATACGGGGTGGTGGCTATCAAACTGCTGCAACAGTTGGCCGTCAAGATCGGACCCTCGTTGGCCGAGCTCGTAAACCCCCAGGCGGCCGTCGGTTTGAGTCTTATCCTCCCCAGCGTGGCGATCATCCTGTTCTTGATATTCGCCCCCCAGGGGATCTCCCACATGTGGGAGCGCTTTAGAAACTACTATCAGGCGTGGCCTTACTAGGAGTCTGTCGCGGAAAAGCATCAAGCACCTGTGTGTCTACAGTCATTGTTGCCTGGTCATACAGGAGGCGCAGTACGTCGTGGCCGACCTACCTAGAACTGCTTTTCCCCGACAGGGTCCTAGCACCGGTGGGGCTCGGCTTCGCGCGGGGCGGGTGTCCACTGCATGTCTTCACAAGGAGGTACCGCTTTTCGAAAGAGGAATCGGTGTTGAAGTATCGAGCGGGGCATGACGCATGAGAGGGGTTGAAGAAGAGATGAAGAGATATTGGGTAATAGGCCTGGTCCTGATCGTTCTGCTGGCGCTGCCCTTGATGGCGGCGTGCGGGGAGGAAGAGACCGAGACCACTACTACCGCTGCCGTCACCGAGACGACCGCAGGCGCGACCGAGACGACCGCAGGCGCGACCGAGACCACAGCCGGGGGTGAGACCCCGACTACGGTGGGCGGGCCGGTCACCCTGTATCTTGGTGGCACCTTCGCGCTCACAGGAGCATATGCTGAGGACTGTGCAGCCGTCCTGGCCGGCTTCGAAGACTATACGAAGTGGGTCAACGAGAACCATATCCTGGCTCCCTGGTATACCGACAGGACGATCCCGGGCAACATAACCTTTGAGTTGCTGTGGGGCGATGACGCCCTTGCCCCCGACAAGACGGTGACCATATACGAGGACCTCAAATCCAAGGGTCTTCTGGTCGAGAGGATCAGCGGTACTCCGCAGACCATGGCTCTCAAAGACCTACTGATCGAGGACCAAATAGGGGCGACCTGCCAGACCGCTGCGCCCGCGGCTCTTCTGCCGCCGGGTAACATCTTCCTGAAGAACCCCATCCTGACCGACTCCTTGGCCGGCGCGGCGGACTGGTTCTTGGAGAGTTGGGCCGACACGTCGCGCAAACCGAGGGTCGCTCTGCTGACCGCGGACTCAGCGCTGGGCCGGAATCTTGACATCCCGGAGATGTATGCCTACCTAGAAGAGATCGGCTATGAGTACGTGGGGGCTCAGTTCGTGCCGCAGCCCGCGACGGCGCCGCCCACGACCCAGTTGTCTTGGCTCAAGGAGAACAATGTCGACCTGACGCTGGGTGCAGCGGTCAACCCCACCACCCAGCCTACAATCAAGGAAGCCGTGCGTCTTGGCATGGGCCCCGATCAACCCTACAAGATCACCTTCTGCTTTGGAGAGCCGGGCCATCTGCAGATCATGGTGCCCGATATGGGCGCGATGGCGAATGGGACCGTGGTCTCCGGCGACATGTGCGCTTGGGAGGACAAGGTTGATGGGGTCGCCTTCGCCAACATGCTGCAAGACACCTACCGGCCGAACAACAGGAACACCAATATCATGTACCTGGACGGCATTGTCGAGGCCATGACTCAGGTCGAAGCACTGCGTCTGGCATCCCTTGAAACGAACCCGGCGGCGCTGACCAGCGTGGATGTGCTGCAGAAGGGCTTCTGGCAGATCAAGGACTTCAACACCGGGGGTATATGCGCCAACAATCTCACCTACGGTGAGGGTGATCCTCAGGGTATCGAAATGGTAAGGATCCAGCAGGTCCAGGACGGCAAGATCGTCGACCTGGGTTCGCGGCCGATCAAGCGGAACATCCTGCCGGCGGCGAAGTAGGAGGAACAACATAGATCAGCAGGAGAAACGGGCGTTGGCCCGAGGAGGGTTCCGCCTAGGAACCCCCTCCGGGTTCGTAGAGCGTGGCCTCGTGCCGCCCAGTGCGGACTTGACCGGCCGCGGCTTCCCGTCCGGCGGCCGGGGTGGCCGGCATCATGTTCGGGCTGGTTCTGGTCGCCTTCTCAGCGGGCCAAGGACTTCTGTCTTATGGTGGCCACGCGGGCGGCGTACCTCGTCGTCCACCGGGTGGTACTGTAATCGCAGAGTGTGACAGGGGCGCCAGGGGGAATGTCCGTGGTGCCGGCCGCGGCTCCCTTCTAGCGCGGGCGGGTTTTTGGTCGACAAGCGACCCTTTGAGTGGGTCCTTCATAAGGAGGTGGGGCGGTTGGACGAACTCATCTGCTCGGAGCATCGGGCTGGAAAGAACTGGAAAGACGTGTGAGAAGGGTTGAACACGAGATGAAGAGATATTGGGTACTCAGTTTGATCATCATCGCTCTCCTCGCGCTTCCCTTCGTGGCTGCATGTGGCGAGGAAGAGGAGACCACGACCACGGCCGCTCCCGTTACGAGCACGACGGCCGGAGGCGGCGCCACCACCACGACGAGCGCCGGCGGGGCCACCACCACCGCGGCGGCTGAGACCACCACCACCGTCGGTGAACCGATCACTCTGTACGTCGGTGGCACCTTCGCTCTTACCGGCGCCTACGCCGAGGACTGCGCGGCCGTGCTGGCCGGGTTCGAGGACTACGTCAAATGGGTGAACGACAACAAGATGGTCGCGCCCTGGTATCCCGACAAGACCATCCCGGCCAATATCACCTTCGAACTCCTGTGGGCGGATGACGCCCTTGCTCCCGATAAGACTCTGACCATCTATAACGACTTCATATCCCGGGGACTGCTGGTCCAGCGGGTGAGCGGCTCCCCGGAAGGGATGGCGTTGAAAGACATCCTGATCGAGGACAAGATCGGGGCCACCAGTCAGTCGACCTCTCCCGCCTATCTCAGCCCGCCTGGGAACATCTTCACCAACGCTCCCATCTACACCGATGAAATGGCCTCCATCGCGGAGTGGTTCCTCGAGAGCTGGACTCAGGACCGTGCTCCCAGAGTGGCCTATCTCACGGCCGATAGTACCCTGGGCCGGAACATCGATATTCCTGAGATGCAGGACTATCTGGTGAAGCTGGGGTACGAGTTCGCGGGGGCCCAGTTCGTGCCCATGGTCCCCACGGCTCCGCCCACGACTCAGTTGGCCTGGCTGAAGGACAACAAGATCGCTCTGGCGGTGGGCG
>JAJFUK010000142.1 GCA_021372435.1 Actinomycetes bacterium
CGAGCGGGCCGAGGTGTGGAAGCCGGAGCTGCGTGAAGAGGTGCAGCCCCGGGTCTACTACCTGGGGCTGCCCCGGAAGTTCATCGCCGGTACGGTCTATGACCCCCAGGAAGAGGAGGTGGTCATCGGCGCCACCTGCACCCTCACCCCGGCGGGAGGCAGTCCGCAGGTGGTCGAGACCGACAGCTACGGCGACTTCTGGTTCGAAGGCCTCCCCGACGGCCTCTACGACCTGGAGATCAAGAGCGGCCGCAGGGTGAAACGCTTCGAGGGTCTCGACACCACCACCGCCGACATCAACCTGGGAGACATACCACTGGGGTAAGCGTGCTCCCGAAAGGGCAGGTCGGGTTCTCATGTTGTTCGGGCGAGTGCGAAGGCGGGGCGGGGTCGGCTCCATGGCAGGTGATATGGAGGTGACGCGACGAGAGGCCCGCCTTCAGCGCGCCGTGTGGCTTGTCTCGAGGGGTGGCCCATTGCAGCCTCTGTCGCGTTGCGTGTAAATCAAATGGCAACGAGGCGGACTTTGCACTTCTGGGAGTAGGGACGCGTGTACTACCCCGATCGGTGAGGGAAACGAACCGGAGCGAACCCCCGTCAGACGCTAGGGCGCGGGTCGGTTCACGCGAAGGAGGGCGTCATGAAACCCAGGTTTCCAATCATAGGGATGGTCATCTTCTCCGTGCTCGCTATTGGGACGAGCCTCAGCTTCTGCGGATGCAGCGCCGTCGTGAGCCATCTGCGAAGCTCCACGACTCACACGACCTCCATCGAGACCGCGGCGCCTCCGCCATCGGCTGAGGGCCGGGTGGCCACCGCGGCGGCGATCCTGCCCGGAGGTCTCGCTCTCGCCGGCGATCAGACCCCAGCCTTGGATGGTCAGACCCTGGGCGCAGATGCTTGGACGGTGGACGGTTGGACGGCGGTGAACTTGGCTTCAGGCCCCGGAAGGCAGGAAGTGATGGGGATCGACGGGGACTACTGCGTCTACCGGGAGGTGGCCGGAGAGGGCCCGGCGCAGCTCTACCTCGCGAACCTGGCGACTGGGCAGGTAACGAGGGTCTCCGACGCCCGGCACGACTGCCCGGCGGCGGCGATCGACGGCGGGTATGTGGTCTACCAGGCGTACGCTGGCCCCGACAACCCCGAGATCTTCCTGTACGATATCGCGACCGGGCAGACGACCAGGCTGACGGCGAACAGCTATCCGGACCAGGCGCCGCAGATCGGTGATGGCGGCGTGACTTGGGTGGCGAGCATCGGTCCCGCGCACGACGGTTCTGATCAAGAGATCTTTTTCTACGATATCGCTGTCAAGACGACCACCCAGGTGACCGACGACCGGACGGTTGACGGCGATCCGGAGGTAAGCGGTTCTCGGGTCGCTTGGTGGGCGCTTGTCGGAGAGGAGAGGCAGGTTTTCGTCTATGACCACGTGAGCGGCACTACGACGCGCGTGAGCCAAGACTCTACCAGCAACCGGGACGTCTCCATCAGCGGGAATCTGGTGGCCTGGATAGGCAATCCGCCGGAACTCTTCGAGTTTGGGCAGTTCATTCCCAAGGTCTACCTCTACGACCTCTCGAGCGGGCGGGTCGAGACCCTCCCGGCCGACATCCCGGCCGAGGTCGTGCAGATGTTCATCGACACGATCGTCCTGGACGACGGCCTACTGGCCTGGACCTGGCAGGAGGCCGCCGCGGACCACGTCACGGTCTACGACCCGGCGACCGGCAAGACGACGGACTTCGGCGGAGAAATGCTGTCACCGATCAAGACCCTTGCTCTGTCCGCGGACCTGGTGGTGTGGCAGGAGTCCGATTGGCACGACGACGAGATCATGGCGGGAGATCTCAACACGGGCATCACCAGCCGGCTGACCGTCAACGGTACCAACGATCGGAACCCGATGACGGCGAATGGGTGGGTGGTCTGGCAGGACTGCAGCCAGGGGAGAGGGCGGCTCATGGTGGCGGCGACCGACAGGGAGCCCAGCGTCCCCTTCGTGGATGTCGGCGGCACCATGCGGTCGCGTTCGGCGGCGGTCGCCCTTGCCGAGGAAGGTATCGTGTGCGGGTACCCGACGGCGGGCGGGGCGGAGTTCCGTCCCGACTCCCCGCTCCTGCGCGCTCAGCTCGCCAAGATGCTCGTCATGGCCTTTGCCATCCCGGTTAGCGAGGACATGACCTGCCCGTTCCGGGACCTGGGTCCCGATGACCCGTCCACCCTCTACCCTAACGACTACGTGGCCGCCGCCTATCAGGCCGGGCTCATCCGAGGGACGACCGCGGAGACGTTCTCTCCCTGGCAGACGGTCACCCGCGGCCAGGCCGTCAGCGTGGTGGTCCGCTATGTCCTCAAGCAGTACCCCGACTCGCTGCCCCGGCCACCGGCGGGAGAGTTCGCGCTCTGCGACGAGTACCCGAGCGTGCACAACGACAACATCAGGGTCGCCTTCTACAACGGGCTCCTGGGTGGTGTGCTGACCGGCGATAGTGGCTGGAACCCCTGGTGGGAGATCAAGCGGGCGGAGGTGGCTCAGATTCTGGTCAATGCCCGGCAGCATACTGTGCCGGCGCCCCGGCCGGCCAGGAACTTCTTCGCCGAGTGGCTGGTTCTCAAGTCGCTCGACGAGCTTAGCCCGTATCTGGCGCAGCAGAAGGCGCTGCTGGCCCAGCTGGCGGCAAAGGAGCCGGACGAGGAGGCGCTGGTGCGCATCAGCTTCATCCGCCCCGTCTCCGTGGCCGAGCTTGCCCGGCTGGAAGCCGCCTACGGTCTGGAGCCGGTCTCCAGGGACGCGATCTTCGAGCGTGCGGGTATCGGCGGGGGGATGATGTGGCTGAGCGCCGGCGACTGGGTGAGGAGCATGCAGGCCGAGAGCTTCATGCCGATAAATCTGCCACCCGGGCCGCCAGGGATCGTCGTCGACGAGACGCCGGGCGGACTGGAGGGGTTCACCGGTCTACACGCGTGGGCCCCGTTGGAAGCCCTGGCGAGGCTGCAGCGGGAGGAGGCGGTGCTCCTGGTGGATCCTTGGAGGTTCTTCGAGCAAATGCGTGATGCGCGCAGGGCGGGTATCGACGTGACGGCCGGTTCTTACCCGTCGGTGTATCCGGAGTACCAGAAGTGGGCCGCCGGGCGGTGAGATGGTGGCCCCGCAAGGCCGGCTACGCGTGACCTGACTGGACACGCGGCCTGTTGCCCACTACCCTTGGTGGTACTACCTGGAGGTGCGCAAGTGGGGCGACTGTCGGTGGTGGGGACGAGTCTGCCCAGGGTCGATGCCTGGGACAAGGTCACGGGAAGGGCGGAATATGCGTTCGACGTGGAGCTGCCGGACATGCTCCATGTCAAGGTGCTGCGAAGCGCGTACGCCCACGCCCGGATCCTATCTGTGGACACGAGCAAAGCTCAGGGTCTCCCGGGAGTCAGAGCCGTCATCACCGGGGCCGACATGCCCAAGGACCCACCACTGGAGGCCCTCAGGAATGAGTTGTACGCAGTACCCCCTTTCTCCTTGGCGACGGACAAGGCTCGGTATACAGGGGAGGAGATAGCCGCGGTCGCGGCCGAGGACGAGCTGACGGCCGAAGAGGCCCTGCAGTGGATAAGGGTGGAGTACGAACCATTGCCCGCGGTCATCGATCCGGAGGAGGCGATGAAGCCGGGCGCGCCGCAGATACACGACGACGCGGAGAACAACATCCAGTATGAGAACCGCACCGAGTTCGGCGATGTAGAGAAGGGTTTCGCGGAAGCCGACCACGTATTCGAGGACAGGTTCAGCACGCAGCTCGTCCATCCCTGCACGCTGGAGCGGACGGTCTGTATCGCCGCTTTCGACAGCTCCGGCTATCTGACCTTCTACGACAATTCCATCGACCCGTACAAACAGAGCCGGTACCTGCCCAAGCTGTTGGGCATCGAGCCCAGCAGGCTCAGGATCGTCCAGAAGGCCATCGGGAGCAACTTCGGCGCCCTGCAGGGCAACCTGACTCCGTACATCATGTGCGCCCTGCTGGCCAAGAAGGCGGGCAGGCCGGTCAAGCTCGTCTACACCAGGGAAGAGGAGTTCATCAACGCCGGTCCGCGCCATATGGGCGTCTGCTACCTGAGGACGGGGGTCAAGAACGACGGCACCGTGACCGCGCGCGACATCCGGCTGATCACCAATGCCGGGGCCTACGGCTACCTGGGACCGGCGATGATGACCAGCGGCTTCACGCCCTGTGCCGGTCTGTACAGGTGTCCCAACGTGCGGTTCGAAGGCAAGTGCGTCTACACCAACACCGCGGTCACCTCGCCGTACCGGTCGTTCGGGATCGTCCCCCCCGCATTCGCCATGGAATCGATGATGAACATCATCGCGGAAGAACTCGGCATGGATCCGGTGGCCCTCCGGTTGAAGAACATCACTCGACAAGGCGACGTGACCGTGGTGGGGCAGGAGATCAGCAGCTCTGGCCTGCCGGAGTGCATAGAGAAGACCGTCGCTCACATAGGCTGGAAAGAGAAGCGCGGCAGGCTGCCCCCCAACCGAGGAGTGGGGATGGCCTGCGGCATGTTCGACTCCGAGGTCAGGAACGCCCCCTTCGCAGGGTCGGTCGCCTACGTCAAGCTTTTGGAGGACGGCAGGGTCAAGGTCATCTCGGGCGAGTTTGAGTGGGGCCAGGGGTCGCGGACGGTCCTTTCTCAGATAGCGGCCGAGGAGCTGGGCGTGCCGCTTGAGTCCGTGCTGTTCTCCGAGCTGGACACGGCGGCCGTGCCCTACGCCTTGGGCCCCTACGGCGGCGGGCCGGTGACCCTTCGTGGAGGCAATGCCGTGCGCCTGGCTGCCGTCGAAGCCCGCAGGCAGCTGTTCGCCGTCGCCGCCGGGATGCTTTCGGTCGGACCCGACGATCTGGAGCTGAAGGACCAGAAGGTCGTGGTCAGGGACGACCCAGTCAGGGCATTGTCGTCGGCTCAGGTGGCCCACTATGCCAAGTTCATCCTCGCGGAGGAGATCATCGGGCGGGGGCACTTCGAGCCGGACACGGTGATGAGGGACCCGAAGACCTACTACGGCAACTACTCTAGTGGCTACACCTTCACGGCCCAGACGGTCGAGGTCGCAGTCGACCCGGAGACCGGGCAGGTGAGGATCCTGGATTTCGCCTCGGCCATCGACCTGGGCAAGGCCATCAATCCCATGGCGGCCGACGGTCAGAACGAAGGCTGCGTGGGGCAAGAACTGGGCCCCATCCTTCTGGAAAGCCTCGCTTACGACAAACAGGGAAGGGTGGTCAATCCCAATCTGGTGGACTACCGGCTCCCCACGGCTTTGGACGTGCCCCCCATCACGAGCTTCCTGGTGGAGTCACACGAGCCGCACGGGCCTTATGGGGCAAAAGCCTGTGGACAGGTCAGCAACATCCCCGCGGCGGCGGCTTTGGCCGGTGCCATCTACGACGCGGTCGGAGTGTGGATCAAGGACCAGCCGATAACGCCCGACAAGATCCTGCGGGCCTTGGCAGAGAAGGAAAAGCGAGAGCATGCGCCTGCCTAGATTCGAGTACTCAGAACCCGGGACGCTCGAGGAAGCCTGCTCTCTTCTCGCGCAGGCGGACACGAAGGTGCTCGCCGGCGGCACCGAGCTGCTGGTGAAGCTCAAGCAGAAGACGATAACGCCCAGAGCTCTGGTCAATATCAAGAGCATCCCCCACCTGGACCGGATCGAAGAGACCGAAGACGGAGGGTTGAGTATCGGGCCTGCCACCACTCTTCATGCAGCCGCCACTTCGCCCTTGGTCAGGGACCGCTTCGGCCTAGTCGCCGAAGCGGCGGCCGCCGTGGGGAAGCCGCGTATCCCCTACATGGCCACTCTGGGGGGCAACCTCTGCCTGGACGGCCGTTGCTTCTACTACAACCAGTCGCTGCTTTGGAAGCAGTCGCTTCCTCCCTGCTACAAAGACGGAGGTCATCTGTGCCATGTGGTCCAGGGGAGCGATCACTGCAATGCCCTCTTTGTGGCCGACACGGTTCCTCCATTGATCGCCCTGGGGGCTGAGGTCACCCTCACTGGTGTCGACGGCGAGACGCGGATGCCTCTGGAGGATTTCTACACCGGGAGGGGTGAAGAGGTCAACGTGCTTCAGCCCGGACAGGTGCTCAGCCGGATCCGGATACCGGCACCGCCACCATATAGCACAGGTGTCTATCTGAAGCACAGTCTGCGGGAGGCGATCGACTTCGCCGTGGTCGGCGTGGCGTTGCTCCTGACCGTGAGTCCGGAGGACGGCACCTGCCGCGACGCCCGGGTGGTGTTGGGCAGCGTGGCCACCCGCCCGCTCAGGGCCGTGGCGGCCGAGGCGGCGCTTAGGGGCAAGGCGCTCGACGAGGGACTTGTGCGGACGGCGGCTACGCTTGCGGCGAAGGAGACCCACCCCGTGAGTCACCTGGGCGTCTCAGCCACATACAAGAGAAGGGTGATCGAGACTCTGACCAAACGGGCCGTGCGACAGGCGTGGCGGCAGGCCGTGGCAGGGTCGGGATCGAGAGAAGGATGGCGGTGACGTGGGAGGTGACGTGGGAGGTGGCGTGGGAGGTGGCGTGGGCCAGGACGTAGCTGATACCCGGAAACGGTTGACCGTGACGGTGAACGGCCGGCAGTGCAGCCTGATGGTGGAGCCGAACAGGACCCTGCTGGAGTTCCTGCGCGAAGACCTGGGCCTGACCGGAGCCAGGGAAGCCTGCGACACGGGAGGATGCGGGGCCTGTACGGTCCTGGTCGATGGCCGGCCGGTCTACTCGTGCTTGGTCCTGGCCGTGGATTGCCAGGGTAAGGACGTCCTCACGATCGAGGGATTGGCCGTCGACGGGAGGCTCCATCCTTTGCAGCAGGCCTTCATCGATCACGGGGCCGTCCAGTGCGGCTTCTGTACGCCGGGCATGATATTGACGGCCAAGGCTCTTCTTGACGAGAATCCAGCGCCGACCGACGAAGAGGTGAGGGAGGCTATCGCCGGCAACATCTGTCGCTGCACCGGCTACGTCAAGATCATCGAGGCGATACGGGCGGCAGGCGGGACGGGCAAGCCGGCTTGCACCTGATGGTGATGCTGGGAAAGAAGCTCCGCTTTGCACGGGCCTTCGTGACCGCCCCCTCTGCACGGCTCGGGGCCGCATGGGGACGCAGGCGGTGAAGGACTGCCGCGCCGCCGGCGCCGCCCACGGAGCGCACGCATACTATCGGCGCCCCTCCATGGGCGCCGTTCGCGAGGCCCATGCATACTATACTCAACCGTCGTGGGCGTGCAGACGATCCGGCCCGACCCACGAGAGCCGCGGAGAGCAAGGGGGAGCCGTGGAGGACAAGCGCAACAGACTGCAACAGAAGTACTACGTTTACAGGATTGACGAACGCGATCGAGCCGGAGGGGACCGGTGTGACTCCAAGTACTTCGTCTTGGACTACATCCACGATCCCTATTCCATCCCTGCGCTTGAGGCCTATGCCCTTGCCTGCCACGAGGATCTCCCCAACCTTTCTCAGGAGCTGAGGACGCTCATCAACAGTCTGAAGGCGGGGCAACCGGACCCTGGACAGGGCGGAACCTGAGCTTTGCTCTGCGGCTCACTCTGAAGGCGTGCCTACCAGGTAGGAGGCGCTCAGAGAAGGCGCCGGGAACTTCGCCGCCACCGCCTCTGCCAAATGACCTTGCGGGTCCTGTCGATGTAGCTGGGAGTCTGTAAGTCGTTCGCAATCCCTAGGCCCGTCAGACTCCGCAGGGTCATGAGCTCCCCCGGGGGTCACACATGCAGGTTGCCCGAGTATAGGACACCCGCGTGATAGGTCGCGGGGAGCGCTCCTCCCCAGCCGGGTTTGATGCCGCACCTCTCGCTGGCGGCGTGGCGACGGCGCTGGCCGGCGACCGTGATTCCAACGCGAGCGGGGCCTAATGCTTGCTGGATGTCGGGTCGATAACCACCGACAAATAGGCCTACGGTTCCAGGGGCGCACCTGTGTGCGAGCTTTACTGTCTTTCCCACATTGACAGCGGGAGAGCGTGGCGTCTGCCAGGGACATAGATTCAGGAAGCCGCAAGAGTCCAGCCGGACGAGTATCGCGGCCCCGCAAAGGCGCTCGCCGCGGATCCCCCACTCCATTGCTCTTCACCGAGGAGGTCCACCAGAGAAGTCGCTCCGAGGATGCCGCTCGGGCCGCGGTCGCCTTCGTCAAACAGCAGAGCGGGTGTGACTGCATCCGGCTGCACCTCGGGCACGAGACTATCTGCTTGTCAGACTGCGACTCCCGGTGCAGCGCCCCGGTTGGGGTGATGCCCGGGGTCGGCGACGGGGAGTGCAATCTAAAGACCGGCATCGCGGAGCCCCGTCACAACAGCGTCTTCGTCTCAATGGACGATCGGGGAGCCGTTGGCGAGGAGGGACGTGCCAATCTGGCTCAGACTCCGCGGGGGAGCGTCTGGACAAACGACGCGCTTGCCCTGCTCTCGGGTCGTCACTTTGGCGAGAGCCCGTCCAATACCTACGCACATTGCGCGATTCAAGGTCACGCTTCCGCGGCCTTCATTCCGCTCGAGTGCGATGAGGAGCGGGTGGGTCTACTTGAGCTCAGAGACAGGCGCTCGGATTTCTTCTCCTCTCGGTCGATGGAGGCATGGGAGGGACTCGCTGCTCGACTAACAAGAGGACTGGCCAGGCATACGCTCGCGCAGAGGCTGAGAAGGACAGAAAGACGGTATTACTCCGTATTGGACGGGGTGGGTGATCCTCTGGTCGTCTCCCTCGTTGGCGGGAAAATCCTGGAGGTGAATGCGGCGGCTTGCGAGATACTGGGCTACAGCCGGGATGAATTGCTGTCCTTCGCCGTGGTCGACATATGTAGCCGGGAAGGTGCGCGGCGTGTATCGCAGGCATGGGACGAGCTGAAAGGCAGCGGTCAAGTCGTCTACGAGATCGACTTGCTCGCAAAAGACGGGCGCAGGCTGCCGGTCGAGACCGTCAGCCGCATGGTGGACTGGGAAGGGGACACGGCGGTCCTGAGTATCTCGCGCGATCTTGCGGAGAGGAGGCGTCTTACTGAGCAAGCGATCGAGAGCGAAAGGCGGCTACGGAAGCTATTCGAACAGTCCAGCGATCTTGTCGACGTCGTCAACTCTGAAGGCGTCTTCGTGTTCCAAAGCCCCTCCTCTGCGGTCGTGCTCGGATACGAAGACGGCGGGATGTTGGGGCGGAGCGCCTTCGACTTGATGCACCCGGATGATGTCGGACGGATGACGGAGCGCTATCGGACTTTCGTAGCCGGCACGCCCGTTTGCGCTGAACCCGTCCAAGTCAGGATCATGGCAAGGGACGGGTCATACCGGGTTTTTGAGGCAAGAGAGCGGAAAGTGGAAGGGACCGACGGCCAGGTCTACCTTGTCATCAACTCAAGGGATGTTACCGAGCAGGTTCACCTGCACGAACGGCTGGCACAGAGTGAAGCCTACTATCGGGACATGGTCAATGGCTCCTGGGACCTGATCACCGTCGTCGGGAAGGACCTGGTGTGCAACTTCCAGAACGCTGCTTCTCGGATCATTCTCGGGTATGCACCGGAGGAATTGATCGGGCGTGACCTTTCTGAGCTGATCCACCCCGAAGACGTCGATCAGTCTCGAGAACGTTTCTCACGGTTTGCGCTGTCCAGCCGCGAAAGATCCAGCCCGGTCGAGACGCGCTTCCGGCACAAGGATGGTTCCTGGCGGGTACTCGAGGTCAGGGTGCACAAGAGCCAAGATCCTCGTGGAGGAGTGTCATTCATCGTCAACGCCACGGATGTCACTGAGCGCAAGCGCATGGAGGACTGGCTCCGTCTGGCAGAGCTCTCAGTCGAGCGGGCAGCGGACTTCATCCACTGGGTAGACGCCCACGGCCGGATCATCTTCGCAAACGAGTCGGCCTGCCGGCGCGATGGCTACTCCAGGGAAGAGTTGCTCCAATTGAATATCGTCGACCTCAGCCCGGACGTAACCCCCGAACTGTGGGCCTCATACTGGAAGGAACTCAAGGCTTCCGGGTCTCTCACGGTAGCGTCGGTGCACCGGACGAAATCCGGAGAAGACTATCCAGTAGAGGTATCGGTCAATTACCTGGTCCAGGGTGGAGAGGAATACAGCATTGGCTTCTCACGCGATATCACCGAGAGGGTGGCGGCCGAAAGGAAGCTGCGCGAAAGCCAGACGCATCTCAGTATACTGGTTGACGGGGTGGTCCATGCACTGGGCTCCCTTGCCGAGCGGCGCGATCCCTACACCGCCGGCCATCAGCAACGAGTCGCCGATCTATCGTATGCGATGGGCAAAGAGATGGGTCTTGAGGACGACCGCCTCCGGGGACTGAGGATCGCGGCGCTTCTCCACGATATCGGCAAGGTCGGGGTGCCGATCGAGATTCTGAGCAAACCGGGAGCTATTTCCGAGGCCGAGATGGAAATTGTGAGGTGGCATCCGGAAGTCGGCTACGAAATCCTAAAGGACATCGATTTCGGCGGCCCGGTGGCTGAGACCGTCCGGCAGCACCACGAGCGCCTGGATGGCTCTGGGTACCCCTCCGGCATCTATGGGGAAGAGATCCTCCTCGAAGCGCGTATCATAGCCGTGGCCGACGTTGTCGAGGCCATGTCATCACATCGACCGAACCGTGCATCTCTAGGACTCCAGAAGGCACTTGCCGAGATACAGACGGGCAAAGGGATGCTCTACGATAGTCGCTGCGTGGACGCGTGCCTGAAAGTGGTCACGCAAGGCCTTTTTCCGTCGGCCGACAATGGTACATAGCGCCCAGATACCGGCGTGAGTAGGTGACACATCGTCATACAAGCCGGTATTCGGATTCCTCGGGCCTAAAACGGAGTCGGGTTCCTGCCGATACGAACGTTCATGAGAGGACTGCGGACGAGGACGGTGGCCACCCGGAGCCTGCGGTACAAGGTCTACGGGCTGGTTGTGCCTGCCACGGTGATACTGGCGGCGGCGGCCCTCGTTTGCTCCGTCTTTCTCGGGTGGCTGGGACTGGTCGGCACTCGGGCACTCAGTTTGATGATTCTGGGTCTGGCGATCGCGCTGGGTCTGGGCGTGGGTCTCTTGCTGGAGCGGAGCATTCTCTCTCCCCTGGACAGCTTTGTTCGTCAGGTCCGAGCCCTGCGCGAGGACGACGGTCTCCAGGCCGGGGTCAAGGCGGAGGGAAGCGCCGAGTTCGAACTGTTGGCTGAGGAGATCAACCATCTGCTCGCAGAGCTCTCGGAATCGCAGCAGGTGCTGCAACGGCGTTACCGCGAGGCCAGAGATCAGGCCGACCGGGACGCGCTTACCGGTCTACTTAATCGCCGGGCGCTGATCCACGAACTTGAGCGCGCTTTGGACCAGGCCGAGCGTGATGGTGACAGGTTGGCTGTACTGCTCATGGATATCGACAATTTCAAGTTGTTCAACGACACCTACGGACATCTGCTCGGCGATGAGATCGTCGGCTGGGTAGGCAGCATACTGGACGAGTGTTCCCGTGACACCGACGTGTTGGGAAGATACGGTGGCGATGAGTTCGTGGCCATTCTCAGGCACGCCACTGTGGGGCAGGCGGCCAGATACTGCCAGCGGGTGCGTGCGCTGCTTGCCGGTCGCGAGCCGACCATACCCGGCTTGAAGGATATCCCGATCACTCTCAGTTTCGGGATCGCCGCCTACCCCGATAACGGTGCCGAAGCGAAGGAGCTTCTGATCTACGCCGATGAGAACCTCTACCGGTCCAAGAGCCGGGGTGGAGATGAGATCTGCGCGGCCCCCCTCTGTGGGGGCGGAGCGCACCTGACGATTGAGCGATTCGGCACGCTTCAAGCGCTCATCACCGCGGTGGACAACAAGGATCGGTACACGCTCAGGCACTCGCAGGAGGTCGCCACCTACGCCGTTTGTCTGGCCCGTTGTCTGGGACTGAGTGCTGCGGAAGAGCGGGCGCTGCGGACGGCCGGGCTGCTGCACGACGTGGGCAAGATCTGCGTTCCTGAAAGCCTTCTTCGTAAGCCGGGCGCGCTCACTCCTAAGGAGAAGAGAATCGTTGACCGGCATGTGGATTTCGGGGTAGGCCTGATACAGGACGTTCCCGACGAGGAGATGGTGCGCAGCATCGTCGCCGCGCACCAGGAGTGTTGGGACGGGTCCGGATATCCCGCAGGGCTCGAGGGGGAGAATATACCGCTACTTGCCCGCATTCTGGCCCTGGCGGATACCTACTCCGCCCTCACTGCGAGAAGACCATACCGCCGGGCTCTAGGCCCATCGGCGGCACGACGGGAACTCGTGGCTCTGGCCGGCAAGAAGCTTGATCCTGTTTTGGTGAAGGCCTTCCTGGAGACACTGGGCGACATCGAGGATGAAGGCGCCCAAGACGTCCGGGCCCCTTTTCTCGGAAGCCAGGACCTGCCTTGAACCCAAGGCATTCGAGCTCCGCGACGAGACTGGAGATTCCGGAACGCTACTGGGGACCGGCAACTGCTGAGTTTCGCTTCCGGTCAACGACCGCTTTATTTCCAAGAAGTCACGAGGTGGGCAACCGCCATCTGCGCCCGTTGTCCCACCGTGTCCGGGGACGGTACCCGCCCGCGCTCGGATTGGTGACGGCAACCGTCGGGACGCGGGATCGATGATCGTTTATCCTTGCGTCATGGATGAGCCCGGTCACGGCAACCACGAGGCGGGCGTTCCGCACGGGCACAAGGGGCCGGCCCGCTCGGGCCTCGACCATCACGAGATGGGCGAAGGGCACGGTGCCCATGATGAGATGCAGGGGCACAGCGCGGGCCATCTTGAGAAGGCGGCCAAGAGGCCGAGCCATCACGAGATGATGGTGGCGGACTTCCGGAGACGCTTCTGGGTCTGCCTGGTTCTGACTATCCCCATCCTCCTTCTTTCGCCAGTCATCCAGGACCTTCTTCACCTGGAAGCCCTCGCGTTTTCTGGGGACCAGTATGTACTCCTGGTTCTGAGCGCCTTGGTATACGGTTGGGGTGGCCTGCCCTTCCTCCGGGGAGCCGTCCAGGAACTGCGCGGGCGGCAGCCGGCCATGATGACCCTCATCGCGGTGGCGATCTCCGCCGCCTTCCTCTACAGCGCGGCTGTGGTCTTCGGCGTCGAAGGCGAGGTCTTCTTCTGGGAGCTGGCCACCCTGGTGGACATCATGCTGCTGGGGCACTGGCTCGAGATGCGGTCGGTCATGGGAGCCTCGCGGGCGTTGGAGGAACTCGCCCGACTGATGCCCGATGAGGCCCACGTGCTTGGGCCGCACGGTGCTGTACGTGATGTGCCCTTGGCCGAACTTCGACCCGGCGACAGCGTCCTTGTCAGGCCGGGAGAGAAGGTCCCCATCGACGGGAAGGTCGTAAAGGGGATCAGCACCGTGAACGAAGCGATGCTCACCGGAGAATCGACGCCCCTCGAGAAACGCGAGGGAGACACGGTCATAGGCGGCTCCATAAACGGAGAGGGCTCTCTTGAGGTCAGCGTGCAGAAGACAGGAGCCGATACCTACTTGGCCCAGGTGATCGGTCTCGTGCGGCAGGCGCAGGAGAGCAAGTCCCGCAGTCAGAATCTGGCGGATAGGGCTGCTTTCGTCCTTACCTTGATCGCCATCTCTGTGGGGGCCGTGACGTTGTTCGTTTGGCTGGGCCTGGGAAGGAGTTTCGAGTTCTCTCTCGGGCGCAGTATCACCGTGATGGTCATCACCTGCCCTCACGCCCTGGGTCTGGCCATCCCCCTGGTGGTGGCGGTCTCTACGTCGCTGGGCGCCAAGCAGGGCCTTCTCATCCGGGATCGCACCGCGTTCGAGCGCTCGCGCCGGGTGAACGCGGTGGTCTTCGACAAGACGGGCACCTTGACCGAGGGCCGTTTTGGGGTGGACCGGGTCTGGGCCTTCGATGGTCAAGAGGAGGACGCCGTACTGACACTGGCCGCCTCACTGGAAAGACATTCAGAGCATCCGATCGCTCAGGGGATCGTGCGCTCCGCCGAGGACAAAGACTTGGCGCTATACCCCGTCGACGATTTCTCCTCCATCCCCGGCAAGGGCGTAGAAGCGACCATCGAAGGAAGGCGTCTCAAAGTGGTGAGTCCCAGCTATTTGAGCGAGGAGCAGATCGAGATGCCGCCTGTAGGAAACGGCGGCCGGCCCCTCACGGTAGTGTACCTGGTGGAGGACGGCCGGCCCCTCGGTGCGCTGGGGTTGGCCGACGTAGTAAGGGAGGAATCCCGCGAAGCGGTGGCGGGGCTTCGGAACCTGGGCATCAAAGCGATCATGTTGACAGGGGACAATGAAGACGTGGCCCGTTGGGTGGCGGAGGATCTCGGCCTGGACGAGTACTATGCCGGGGTGCTTCCTCAGCATAAGGCGGAGCGGGTCAAGGAGCTGCAGCGCAAAGGGTTGCTGGTGGGCATGGTGGGCGACGGGGTCAATGATGCTCCTGCCCTGGTCCAGGCCGATGTCGGCATCGCCATAGGAGCTGGTACCGACGTAGCCGTCGAGTCGGCCGACATAGTGCTGGTCAAGAACGATCCCCGCGATGTCCTCGGTCTGCTCTCGCTGGCTCGGGCCACTTGGCGGAAGATGGTGCAGAACCTCGTCTGGGCCACCGGCTACAACGTGGTCGCCATTCCCCTCGCCGCCGGGGTGGCGGCGGGAGCTGGGATCGTGCTCACCCCGGCGGTGGGGGCGGCGCTCATGTCTGCGAGCACCCTCATCGTGGCCGTCAATGCCCGACTGCTGCGGGCTGCGTAGCCCGGTGGTCGT
>JAJFUK010000149.1 GCA_021372435.1 Actinomycetes bacterium
CGTGTCTGCCCGCACCTTCACTCTGGTCAGCGTTGGGGGAAGCGAGCGCAGGACCACCGGCAGCTACTATACGCCCACCAGTCTCATCCAGTGTCTGCTTGATTCGGCGCTTGAGCCGGTGGTGAACGAAGCCGTCCGCAGTCCGGACCCCGAGGCGGCGCTGCTTGGTCTACGCATCTGCGATCCTGCCTGTGGAAGTGGGCACTTTCTGGTGGCGGCCGCCCACCGCTTGGCCAAACGACTGGCCGCGCTGCGCACCGGCGACGAGGAGCCTTCTCCCGAGGCCCAACGCACCGCTCTGCGGGATGTGATCGGCCACTGTCTCTACGGGGTGGATGTCAATCCCATGGCGGTGGAGCTGTGCAAGGTGAGTCTGTGGATGGAGGCGCTAGAACCGGGCAAGCCTCTCTCCTTTCTTGATCACCGCATCCTGTGCGGCAACAGCCTGCTGGGAGCTACGCCGGCGCTGCTCGCGGCCGGCATCCCCGACGAAGCGTTCCAGGCTCTGGAGGGAGACGACAGAAAGGTGGTCTCCGAGCTCAAGAAACAGAACCGGCGGCAGCGGACGGGCCAAGAGACCCTGTTTGCCGGGACGGCTCCGGCACTGGACAACACCGGGCTGGGCCGGACCGTGACCGCTATTGAAGGCCTGGGAGACGACTCGCTGGCCGCCATCCGCGCCAAGGAGGAGCGCTATCAGGGACTCTCCCAGTCGGCGGAATACCGGCGGGCCAAGCTGGCCGCCGACGCCTGGTGTGCCGCCTTCGTCTGCCGCAAGGTGCCGGGCGCGCCGGCAATCACCCACGACGTGTTCGCGCGCCTGTCCCGAGATCCGGAGAGCGTCCCCACGACGCTGCGCACCGAGATCGAGCGCTTAGCCGAGGAATATCGCTTCTTCCACTGGCCTCTGGCCTTCCCCGAGGTGCTGACCACGGCCGCCGACGCTGCCACGGTCGTCGCTGCTGCCGCGGCTGCCGACGCTGGCATGGTGGCCGACGCTGCCATGGTGGCCGACGCTGCCAGAGCCGCCGAGAACGGCCCCGGCTGGTCGGGCGGCTTTGACGTGGTGGTGGGGAATCCGCCGTGGGAACGGGTCAAGCTGCAGGAACAGGAGTTCTTTGCCGGCCGGCATCCCCAGATCGCTCAGGCCCCCAATGCCGCTGCCCGGCGGCGGATGATAGAGCAGCTGGCCGAGGAAGACCCTGCCCTTTACGCGGCCTTTCGGGAGGCGCGGCGCAGGGCGGAAGGCGAGAGCCATCTCATCCGGGATTCCGGACGGTTTCCCCTCTGTGGGAGGGGTGATGTCAACACTTACGCCGTATTTGCCGAGCACAAACGCGCGCTTATGGGACCGCGGGGACGGGTGGGAACCATCGTGCCCTCCGGGATCGCCACCGACGACACCACCAAATTCTTCTTCCAGGATCTGATGGAGCGACGGGCTCTGATCAGCCTTTACGATTTCGAGAACCGGAACGCGATCTTCCCCGGGGTTCACCGCAGCTACAAGTTCTGCCTTCTCACCCTCACCGGCCCCGCCCGCCCGGCGAGGCAGGGGGCGGAGTTCGCCTTCTTCTGCCACCAGACCGAGGACCTGCGCGACCCCGAGCGGCGCTTTGTTCTCTCGGCCGAGGACATTGCACTCCTTAATCCCAACACCCGCACCTGTCCGGTATTTCGCACCCGCCGTGACGCCGAGATCACCAAGGGCATTTACCGGCGGGTGCCGGTCCTGATCCGTGAAGGCCCGCCGGAGGAGAATCCGTGGGGAGTCTCCTTCATGCGCATGTTCGACATGGCGAACGACTCGCACCTCTTCCGCACCCGGGCTGAGCTGGAGGCGGCCGGCTGGCGGCTGGAGGGGAATGTGTTCGTGCGGGAGAGCGGCCGGGCGGCGGCGGTGCCCGACGAGGGTCTGGGCGTAGCGGCTGGGACGGAGGCCGGGAATCTAGAACGCGCGGGCGTGGGCGCGGCGTTCGGGAGCGTGGTCGATGTCGACGTCGGTGCCACGGGGAGCTCGGCAGCCTCAGAGGGCGCGGGCCGGGGCACCTTTGATATGAGCAGCTCCACGAACGCAGGTGGCAGCCCGAGGTGCGTCGAGCGCTACCTGCCGCTGTATGAGGCGAAGATGATCCATCACTTCGATCATCGCTGGGCCACCTACGACGGCCTCGACACCCGGGACATGACCGCCTCCGAGAAGGCCGATCCTTACGTCGTGGCCCTGCCGCGCTATTGGGTCCCGGAAACGGAGGTGAACGCGCGGCTGCGGGGCCGTTGGAACCCGCAGTGGGTACTGGGCTGGCGGAATATTTGCCGCAGTACCGACGAGCGCACGGTCATCGCCAGCGTGGTGCCGTGGGCGGGGGTAGGGAACAGCCTCCCGCTGATGCTGCTGTCAGTGGATAACGCTGGCCTTGCGGCGTGCTTGGTTGCCAGCCTTTCTTCCTCGGTGTGTGACTACGCTGCGCGCTTCAAGGTCGGGGGCACTAATCTCAACTTCTTTATTTACCAACAGCTGCCAGTTCTCGCCCCGGCTGCATATCTCGCTCCGGCTCCCTGGTCTCCGGAGCAGACCGTCGCCGATTGGATTCTTCCCCGCGTCCTGGAGCTCGTCTATACGTCCTGGGAGCTGCAGCCTTTTGCCAAGAATTGCGGCTATGACGGGCCGCCCTTTGTCTGGGACGAGGAACGGCGCTTTCAGCTGCGCTGCGAGCTCGATGCCGTCTTCTTCCACTTGTATGGGATCGGACGGGAGGACGTGGAGTACATCATGGAGACGTTTCCGATCGTCAAGCGCAAGGACGAGGCTCGGTGGGGGGAGTATAGGACGAAGAGAGCGGTGCTGGAGTGCTATGACGCAATCCTCTCTGCATCAGTGAAGTGAGCACCGAGTGAGTTGAAAGAACGGGGGGGCAACAGACATGCCGAGAATCAGCCTGACGGACTTCGTAGACATCGTTTCAAAGAGTGGTACCCCAAAGGCCAACAAGGTTGCTCAAATCAAGAACCGCCCCGAGTATGGGCCTGCTCTGGATTTCTACAAGCCGATACGCGAGTTTATTGTAGACAACCACAAGAGGTCTCTACCGAAGTTCGCTACGCCGGCCGCTCTGGCTTGCGTGGGTGATCCGAAGAAAAAGACCAACTATGAAGCGGTCGCCGAGGGTTATCGCAAATGGTGGGGCAACAAGACCCTCGAATGGTTTGAGCCCCCTGTCGCGACTTTCAGCGCGCATGGTGTTGATGTGGTCGTTAACCCCGAACTTGGCTTGGTCGTCAACGGCAGACCATTGGTGATCAAGCTCTACTTCAAGGCCGATCCACTCTCGAAGGCACGTATTGACGTTGTGACTCATATGATGGAGGAGACTCTGCGCCCCGGTCTATCTGGGGGTGAGACCATGGCCGTCCTCGATGTGCGAAGGGCCAAACTCATCTCTCCGACTGTCGCGATACCGCGGTTGACTGCGGCGCTGAACGCTGAGCTCGCGTACGTGGCGGCTCTGTGGGAATCGGTTTAGTACTCGAAGATCGGAGCACGCGCGATATGCCTTCGTACGAGGGAGACCGGTGGTCTTGGATATCGTCCGGAGGATCAATGCCATCGGGGCTGACGGAAGATGCGTCGTCTTTAGCCCGGCAGGTGAGATCAGATGTATGAGGAGCATCCGTTCTTCAAGTTGCCGGCGGAACCGACGCCACTATGGCGCTATCTGGACTTCGTGAAGCTCGTGGCCCTTCTGGACAGCAGGGCCCTCCACTTCTGCCGGTCGGACTATCTGGGCGATCCCTTTGAGGGATCTCTTTCTGAGGCGTCGGTCGCGTATAGGGCTGTGCGCATTGGCAGATTGTCGTATACCGATGAAGAGAAGACTGAGCTGGCTGAGAAGACTTCTCGGGAGTTCAGAAAGACTCGATATGTGACGTACATCAACTGCTGGCACATAGATGAAGAAGAGTCTATGGCAATGTGGCATCTGTACGCGCCGGGCAACGGAGTGGCCATCAAGTCGACCTGCGACAGATTGACCAAGAGCTTCCCTCCGAGCGACCCTACGAAAGTGAATATTGGGATGGTCAGATACGAACACCAGAAGGCCGTCGCCTTCGGAGCGCTTCGCTTTCTCCCGTACTTAGTAAAGCGCCGTAGCTTTGCATATGAGAGAGAGCTTCGGGCTGTTACGACCGAGACCAGCCAGCTGGACAAAGACGAAAGCGAGCTAGACACATGCATGCCGCCTGGGAAGAATGTTCCGGTCGACCTCACCGCTCTCATCGAATCAATCCACGTTTCTCCCGAGGCGGCCACATGGTTCTTGGACTTGGTTAAGTCGGTGGTGCACAAGTTTGGCTGTTCAGCGCCGGTGACGCAGTCAAGGCTGGCTGGCGATCCGCTCTACTGAATGAAAGGGCGGGCGCGTACTAAAGCAAGGGTATTACGATCGAGAACCTCAGAGGTGCCTTGCGGTTGAGGGCTGACGTTGTGACTCTGCGCGATGGGAACTGGGGAGACTAGAGTGGCTACGCATTTCGACAACGAGATGAACACGTCCAATGAGAAGGGACCGGCCTGTGGCCCGGACATGGATACACGGCAGGAACGAATATGGCGGAGGCTCCAGCTTGTAGGCCCCGGTCCAGCCGCCTTTTTTTCCGACGCATGTCGGCTCATGGCGGGGGATTGTGGTTTGATGTCCAAGACGCATCTTGTAGGCCATTTGCTCCGAGAGATCGAAAGCGCTCTCCGAGATGTTCTCGAGCCCTTTGCGACGAAGGATGATGCCAAGGATGCATCCCGGTGCGGGAAGAGCCCCGTCAGCCATGCGGATGAGATTCAGTCAGTACTGGTTGCTCTTGATATCGCGCAGGGTGACCCTGTGGCGGGGACCTGGCTCAGCCTGGCAGGACAGAACTCGGGAGCATTGCACCGACATGCGCACAGGGACGACCTCGATTTCCGCAGAGCCGACCTAGCATTCGACCAATGGTGGGAATGCGTCCAGTCAGTCCTCGACGTCGTGCTACAAAGGTTTGAAGAGAGATACACAACGGTGTTCAAGGTCCTTGATGCCCTGCTTGCCAGCCACCAAGTTGATGTCAGCACTCTGAAGAACCATGTGCCCAGCAACTATGTAGTGCACCAGTACTTCTTTTCTAAGCTAGATGACCCGGCCTGGATTGGGCCGCTGATCGAGAGCGGCATGTTCGGCCACCCGCCCGACCCTGAGGTTCTTGACGGGGGCGCGGGTGTTCGTTTCCCAGGGTGGCCCATTGCGGGGTACCTGGAAAGAATGGCCGCCGAGTACCCTGAGCACCAGCAAGCGGTTCTCGATGCTGTTCTCTCGGTCCCCGATACTCCCAACGTTCGTGTGCACCTCGGTCTCCTCCGAGTCGCGTTGGCCATGTCTCCCAACCTGAGCAAGCAACTGGTGCCGCAGGCAGTTCGGTGGCTAGACGGGCCACATCGGCCACTATCCGGGGTTGAGTATGCGAAGTTGGTGCGGCATCTCGCGGGTGGCGGAGCAGAGCTCGAAGCCTTGAACCTCGCTTCAGCGCTCTTTGCCGTTTCTTCGGCTGCCGCTCACACCTGGCTGGAGGTTGCACCCCTGCGTCTTTCCCTTTGGGAGTACGAGAAGAGCCTGGAAGTCGCTTTGACGCCACTTGCCGAAGCGGCGCCGTTGCCCACCCTGGGGCTAGTGTCCGATCTGCTCGAGGAGGTGGTTGGAGATCGACCCGACGTGGGTGGTAACTCGGCCGCAGGTGCGGACGGAGCCGATATGTCAGTCTTTTGGCGACCGGCCATCGAGGACCACGAGCAGAAACGCGACCGGGAGAACCTGCGGGGGTTGCTCGCCGCCGCTGTGCGGGACGCAGCTCTTGTGGCGGCCGGCAGAGAGCCGAATTCCGTAGCGGAGCTGGTGACCGCGCTAGAAGCCAGACGGCCCCACGTGTTTCGATGCATCGCGCTCCACCTACTGAGGGTCTTCGGCCACGAGGCGCCGGACTCCGTCCGTGCCGCTCTCTTGGACCGCTCGCTGTTCGGTGACGATAATCTCGTGCATGAGTACTATCATCTGCTCCGCGACTGTTTCTGCCTTCTGTCGACCGACGAGCAGTCCGTCATCCTCGGGTGGATCGAGGAGGGACCCAGCAAAGGAGAGTTCATCGGCTGGTTCACTGAGCAGCAGGGCAGGTCGCCATCCGAGGGCGAAATTGCTGACTATTGCGATTCCTGGCGCGTCAAGAAGCTGATGCCGATCTCAGAGTCATTACCTTCTGACTGGAAACAGCGCTTCGATAGTCTGGTGGCAAGACTTGGAGTACCAGAGCATCCGGACTTCTCTGTCTACCGAGGAACTTGGGTGGGTCCAACGAGCCCCCTTGCTCTGGAGGACCTTCAGGCGATGGAACCCGGAGAACTGCTCCAATACCTTCGAGAGTGGGTCCCTTCGCGGGAGTGGGATGCGCCTACTCCGGAGGGGCTTGGGAGACTCGTGGCGGCTGCGGTGGCGGACGAGCCTTCAAGGTATCTCCCCGTGCTCGGATCTCTACGCGGCGTCGAGGCCACGTACGTACGCAGCTTCCTGGAGGGATTCCGCCAAGCGGCCGAAGCAGGCAAACCCTTTGACTGGGGTCCCGTCCTTGACCTGGCCGGAGAGGTGGTCCAGTCACCGTGGCCGACGCCATCGCTATCTGGACCGGTAGAAGATCGGGATGCCGACTGGGGTCTGACGCGCAAGACGATAGCGGCGGTGATCGAGGCCGGTCTAGGAACCGGAGTCTCACAGATTCCGATCTCGTTCCGTGAGGACCTGTGGGCGATCCTCGAGCCTTTGACAGATGATCCGGATCCTGGGCCCGATGACGAAAAGCGCTACGGTGAAGGCGGGTTCGATGACGCAACAATGTCCATCAACACGGTCCGGGGCCGGGCTATGCATGCTGTTGTCGAATATGGGCTTTGGGTGAAAAGGAATGCTACGGATACCCAGTGCCTTGAACAAGATTATTGGTCGGACAAATCGCTTGTACCGGAGATCTGGCCTGTTCTAGACCGGCATCTAGACCTCGACCGTGATCCCTCGCTTGCTGTCCGCTCGGTCTACGGCCAGTGGTTCCCCTGGATTCATCTGCTCAGTCCAGATTGGGCCCGCTCAAACGTAGATAGGCTTTTTCCACGCGGACCAGAGCGGGTACCCTGGTGGACTGCTGCCTGGGTGGGATACGTAACGCACACCGCGCCGTATGACGACGTTCTTCCGGTTCTGCGTCCGGTCTACGAGCATGCCGTGGAGCTGATGACTCAAGACGAGGAACCCCTTTTGTTTGGAGACAGGCCTTCTGAGCGCTTGGGCGAGCATCTCGCGACCTACATCTGCCGCGGGAAGATTGCCATCGAGCCTGTCGATTCTGTTTTCGAGGAGTACTGGGCTAAGGCAGACCCGAATCTCAGACACCGTGTGCTGAGCTACATCGGTGCGAGTCTGCGGGAATGGCCGTCTCCAGGACTCGATCCAGGGGCTCCCGCAGCGCTTGATCACTTGAAGGCGCTTTGGGCGTTCGTGGTGTCACAGGCGGGACAACCGGGGAAAGTCACAGCGCTGGGGGTAACCACTGCGGCTACGGAGCTCTCGGCGTTCGCTTGGTGGTTCAGCTCTGGACAGTTCGATGACGACTGGGCGTTCGACCAGCTTGGGGTGGCGCTGCGCGCGACTAGCCTGCTCGATGATGCACATCTCGTCGTTGAGCACCTTGCCAATGTAGTAGATAGGCGACCGCTGCGGAGCGTTCGGGCTCTGGACAAGCTCGTGCAGAGCGACCATGAGGGTTGGCGTATCGCTGGGTGGGAGGATGAGGCCAGGAAGGTAGTTGAGGCGGCGATGCAATCTCCGGACGAAGATGTTCGCCGAGCATCGGTGCGTTTGATCAACCGCCTGGTCTCGAAGGGGTATCTGGACTTTCGGGATCTCATGGGGACTGACCCGGAGCAGGAAGGCGACGGCCCGGGAGGCTGAGAGAGTAGCAATCAGCAGATACGATGAGGCTGCCGAGATGCGGGCGCAAGCTGCTCAGGCGGAGGCGAATGCATGGAAAGGAGCGTGGAGAGGAGTGAGGTCAGCGAGGCTTTCCAGATAGTGCTTGAAGAAAGGACCAGGTGGCAAATGCCCTGAACGAGCCCGGTGCCGACGCTCTTCAAGGTGGCAACTACGAGAATGCGAGGGGGCCGATGGAGCAGGCCACGCGCTTGAGCGAGTCCCGGCAGAAGGTGCGCGCGCTCCAGAAGGAATGAGAGAGTTTCGGCGTGATGGACCGGCGGGGGACTGGGAAGACGCCAAGACGAATCGACCATGGGAAGCTGAGACGAGGGCTGCGCACTCCGAAGGACGTGTTTCGTGGGCCGCTGTCGGAGGGCCTTGCGGAGCCTGGTGGCGGTGCACACGTCGGTAGGCTTCTCGCTCTCGTCCATGAGAAGACGTGCGAGGTGCTGAACAAGTGCGAGTGCCGGCCTCTTTCTTCTGCCCCGAACTCGCTGCGCTGGCGCAACACCGCCCGGTGGTGCCGGAACACGCTGGTGCGCGAAGGGCTAATGAAGTCGGATTCGTCGCACGGGGTGTGGAAGATCTCTGAGCGGGGAACGAGGGAGGTGGCCGGATGAGGAGCCGGCTCTTACCGACGCGTGGACGCAGGAATCCGAACGAATGTCAAGGCGGTCGGTACCGGCTGTCGAAGATGAAACAGGGGGTCCGTGCGGCCGATATTCCCCAGCGGACCGGAGACACACTATCGAGTCGTTTCACTAGTCGAGGGAGGGATTGCAGTTGAACGAGTTCATGTCACTCGAGTCGGCGCTGGAGCAGATGGGAAAGCGGGCCCTTTCCGCGCAGGCTGCCACAAAGAAACTGCTGAGCCAAGTGGTGGCTACAAAGAAGGCTGCTCAAGTTGGAGATCTGGGCGCTCTGCGGCGGCTGGTCGATGATATCGGCAAGATCTCGGATGGGGTCCAGCTCGAAATCGAAAGCCTGGCTGGAGGTTGGCCACTCGACTCGGTGGCTGAGCAGGCGCTTTTCGAAGATGGTAGCTACGTCAGAGAGCTCCTTCAAGAGGCCGAAGGGCAGGGCCTGGCGATTCTTGAGGAGGACGAGCAGCTGCTGTGTTATCCCTCCTTGATCCGGCTCGACCCGGCACGGAGGACGATTCTCATAGACAGGAAGCCCTATCGGCATGTCAGACCTCGGGTCCTCGTGAATCATCTCAAGGCGCAGCAGGAACGACAGACGAAGTTCAAGCCGGGTCCTTTCTTGGAATCGCTCTTCTCCGCTTGGGATTACGCGAGGAAGACCACGGCCCGTGGCAAGACGCCGCCGTCTGATGTCTCCATCGATCAGATATACGCGGTCTTCACAGTGATGCCAGGCAGTGCGCGCGAGTACTCCAAGCAGGAGTTCGCGAGGGACCTCTACCTGCTCGAAGAGAGTGGGGAGCGAATCACCAAGAAAGGGGCAACGCTCCATTTCTCTCGCTCGACCGGAGCGAGGCAGGCCAGGGGCGCCGCTACGGTCGTAGACAGACAGGGGAGGAGAATCGTCTACTCGTCCATCTCCTTCGCCGAAACTGGGAGCTAGACGATGGAACCCCGCCTAACACCCGAGACCTATGCACAGTTTCTTGCCGACGAGTACCTGTCGTCATACATCAGGCAAGGGGGCGCCGCTGTCAAAGTGGCTGTGTGTGCGGATGAGGCCTCATCGTCCGTCCTTGCCGCGGAGCTGCGGGCTCGATCCTCGGCGGCCGGATACCAGACTGCGCTGATCGATGCAGCCACGACCAAGGTTCACCTCATCCAGAACGTCTTCTTCAGTACAGCAAGCCAGCTGGATTGGACGGACTTGGCACGACGAGTGGCCGAGGATGTGGTGGTCTCCACGTATGGGTCTTCCTTGGCCGGCGTGACCGACCTGCCCACAATTGTCCAGGCTACCGGAATGGACCAGTATCAGGTCAAACAGGACGTGCAGAGGACCATTCGCCGGCTGGTGGTGACCAACTACGCTCTGGCTAAGGACTTCAGATTGGCCATGACCCAGCTGTTGCTTGCAGCCATGGAGCCGGAGCCGTTCACCGAGCAAGCCAGATCATCCATACTCGATTGGCTGCGTGGTGAGCTCAGGCTCATCGCCGCACTCAAGGAGTATCAGATCTACCACAAGATCGCTCGTCACAACGCGAGGACGATGCTGGAATCGACGGCAAGATGGATTGCGGCCGCCAAGCTCTCCGGCCTGTGCGTCATCATGGATTGGGGGCAGCTTGCCGTCCCTCGAAGAGGTGGAGCAGAGGACGAGAGGGTCTACTACACCCCCGGCAACATCATGGATGGCTACGAAGTCCTCCGGCAGTTCATCGATGCGACCGATGACATGGACCACCTGTTCATCCTAGTCATGCTCCCCGACACCCTGCTTGACGAAGATCCCGGGGCGAAGCGATCCGTCGCCCGCTACCCGGCTCTCAAGACGAGGATTTGGGAAGACGTAAGGGACAAGTCAAGAGCCAACCCGTGCGCCCCGATGGTGCACGTTGCCGTGTAGGGAGGGTCCTGATGGATACTGCTCTGCAACCTCGCCGCGCGATCGAGGCGCTACGAGCGGGTGTGCCCAACCGAGACGCGGTGCAGGCACTGGGGTTTGCTCATGAGGGATTGCTTCAAGTCTTTGAAGAGAAGGTTGGTTCACTGCACGAGGGTATGACTTCAGATGAACAGCCTCAGGGTATCCTGATTGCAGCTGAGTTCGGAGCCGGCAAGTCGCATGCGCTCGAGTACCTCAGCTGTCGCGCTCTCGAACGCCGTTGTGCCGTCAGTCGAGTAGTGATCTCAAAAGAGACCCAGTTGTTCGACCCGCTCAAGGTTTTCAGGGCCTCCGTCCGGACCCTTCGTGTCCCCGACAGAAAGGGCGATGCGCTGGAGGAAATCGTCTTCACACGTTTGGGCAAGGATGCGGGGCGCTTTGATGCGTTGTGTCTCTGGCTTCGGCAGGGGAAGGTCAACTCAAGGTTCAATGCCACAATTCGCTTATATGAAGATGCACGCTCGAACCCCGAGCTCCATGAACGCCTTGCCCACTTCTGGGCGGGTGGCCGTCTGAACGTCACTCAGCTTAAAAGGGATCTTCGCGCCTGCGGAGCTGCCGGTGTGTATCCGCTCGAGAAGATCAGCTCCAAGGAGCTTGCGCGGCAGCATTTTGCCTTCATGGCCCGGCTGATCTACGCCGCCGGATACTCCGGCTGGGTCATCCTACTCGATGAGCTGGAACTCATGTCACGTTACAGCGTGCTCCAGCGTGGTCGATCATATGCCGAACTGGCTCGTCTCTTCGGTCTGTATCCGAAATCCGCGATGCCCGGACTCCTGACCGTCGGCACCATTACCAAAGACTATGAGTACGAGATGCTCGAGCGGAGAGATGATGTTAACCAGATAGGCTTTAGGCTGAGATCGAGAGGCGATGCCGAGAGCGAACTGGCTGCGGCGTTGGCGGAGAAGACCATGGATTTCATTCGCAAACCCTCGGCGCTCCTACCGGAGCCTGACCAGGACAAGCTGCGCCTCACATGGGACCGGCTCAAGACGTTGTACGCAGAGGCGTATGGGTCATGTCCCGAGGAATCCCAGGGGCCAACCAAGGTCTATGGCTGGCAGATGAGAGAGCACATACGATCGTGGATCACCGCTTGGGACCTCAGGCGTCTTGACCCAGCGTATCGGGCGGATGTCGTGGTCAACCGGATGGGGGCAGACTACACGGAAGACCGCGTGATGGAAGAGTCCTCTGGCAGCGAGGACGATGAGGAGGCAGTTGGCTGATGCCCATTCCGTTTCGGACTCCGGAGCTAGACGACCTGGGTCTCGCGGCGTATCTACGGATCATCCCGTACGAGGAGGGCGGGGGCTACGATGGTGCTGTCTTCGTGATCAACGCGCTGGGTGAGCCCGTCGAGTTCTGCTACTCGCGAATCGAAACCCCGCGGACGGTCCTATGGGGACGAGCCGCCCTCAGAAGAAGGGCGAGCTCAGAGCTGGTAGCGGCGCTTCTCAGGGTCTGCTCGACCTCCCCGATCTTGCTCTTGTGCCGGGCTGAGGAGACCGACCCAGAACTATTTGGTGAGGACATCAGAACTCCTGTCAAAACGGGCCGTGTTGCCTCGTCGTTGGCGGCGGTGACCATGAACGCTGGAGACATGGCTGAGGAAGACCTGGGTTCCGACGATTTGCAGGTTGTCTGGACCGATGGCCCGCCGGCAGATGACTCACCGGAGAGAGTTCTGTTTGCCAGACTCGTTTCGACTGGTCTGCTAACGGAGCCCTTCGAGAGGATCGAGGCGGGTCTAGCCGAAGTGAGGCGTGAGCCCTCCTCGGCCTCTGAGGCCCAGGACCGACACGGCGTGTGAGGTGGCTCTCGGCCGTAAGAAGCTCTCTGCCCCCATGGGGAAACGTGTGCGCATCCCCAAGTGGGTAGTCGCGGACGGTACTCGCCTGCCCATGCGCGAGATCCGCATTACTGGTACTTGCAGCGTTAACCCTGAGCTTGTGCTCGATAAGAGACCCGTCATCGACCCCGGGGTGCGCCCACTGGTAGCAGGCTGCAGTTCGGTTTCGCTCATCGAGAGATCTGGAGCCGACTTTACTCCTTCCCCGGTTGGGTCTCGGTCCGACGGGGCTATGGGTGTGCGGGGACTAACGACCGGTCAAGTGCCGAGAGAGCCCCGTCCTGGTGGTCTTTCCCTAAGAGAGAGACTCAGGCTCGTGCTTGCACCCCCCGTTGAGCTTCTTGCCCCCGCGCCGCAGGGTGTCCTAGAATGGCCCGCACAACTACACCCGTTTCAATACGATGGTGTAATGGTGCTCATCGAGCGGCCTGAAGTGTTGCTTGCCGATGACATGGGACTTGGAAAGACCGTTCAGGCCATCGCAGCCCTTCGGGTCCTGCTGCACAGCTCAAGGGCAGACGTGGCACTCGTTGTCACTCCCGCCAGCTTGGTTCATCAGTGGCGCACTGAACTGAACAAGTGGGCGCCCGAACTCAGGATCAGTACTATTCGCGGCACACCGGAGCAGAGAGCTGCACAGTGGTCGTACCCGGCGCACATATTTCTCACCTCATACGAGACCCTCAGATCGGATTTCTCACCCAGTCTGGACTCCGGTCCACGTCGTTCGGTTTGGGACGTTGTTGTTCTCGATGAGGCGCAGAAGATCAAGAACAGAGACACCGACACAAGCAGATTCTGCAAGATGCTGCCTAGGCGTCGATCGTGGGCGCTGACCGGGACACCCCTAGAGAACAGCATCGACGATCTCGCCTCGATAATGGAGTTCTTGGCTGCTAATCCTAACGGGGAGCCTTGCCGGCCTCTTAGGCCCGACGAGGATCTGTTGCAGACTCACAAGCGTCTGCAACTGCGGCGGAAGAAAAGCCAGGTCCTTGCTCAGCTCCCCCCGAAGACCGTCAACGATGTTGTTATCGAGCTTCTTCCAGAACAGATACGGAGCTACGCGAAGGCCGAGCGAGAGGGAGTCGTGGAGCTCAAGAGCCGAGGGGAGACTCTGCGAATAAGCCACGTTCTCACCTTGATAATGAAGCTCAAACAGATCTGCAATTTCTGCCCAGAAACCGGCAGATCAGCCAAGCTCGAGAACCTGGTGGAGCGGCTGTATGTTCTAAGAGATGAAGGTCATAAGATGCTCATATTCACCCAGTTTACTGACAATGTGTTCGGCGCTCGGGCAATCGCGGCCGGTCTCGAGGAGTTCTCCCCGCTCGTCTACACGGGCGATATGGCGCAGGATCAGAGACAGCAAACATTGGAGGAGTTCAAGAGGGACCCGAGGCATACTGCGCTTGTTTTGTCGGTACGAGCTGGTGGTCAGGGCCTTAATCTACAGGAGGCCTCGTATGTGGCCCACTTTGATCGCTGGTGGAACCCGGCTGTTGAAAGGCAGGCCGAGGACAGGGCCCACCGCATGGGCCAAACAATGCCGGTGAACGTGTACACGTTCACCTCAGCCGGCACGATTGAAGAGCGCATTGCGACCATCCTGCGGGGAAAGCAGGCCATTTTCGACCTGCTCGTGGACGATGTCTGCCTCGATTTGGGCAAGGCGCTGTCCGCCGAGGAACTCTTTGGGCTGTTCGGCCTGCGGAGACCTGCGCCGTTCGACATCGGTGCGCCGCAGAAACGAACCGAGTTCTCTGAAATGAGTGGCCGGGAGTTCGAGGAGTACGTAGCGGGTCTATTGACCTCGCTCGGTTTTACCACCGAGCTTACTCCGGCCTCCAGGGACCAGGGAATTGACGTGATTGCGAAGAAGACCGATGCTCTCGGCGTGGAGACCGTTTTCTTCGTGCAATGCAAGAACCACCCAAGTCCGGTGGGTGTAGAGATCGTCCGGTCACTGCTCGGAGCCATTCCGCTGGACCGACCCGGTGCCAGGGCGATTCTGGTTGCCCCCATGGGAGTGACCAAAGATGCCGAAGCATTGGCACGGTCTCGAGGGGTACTCGTCTTGGACGAGGGGGAGCTGACCCGGCTGGCAGCGACGGCCGCTGCAGGTGATGACGCGTAGCTGGCCTGTGAAGCCGCCGGCTTCTTCGCTCGGCTGAGCCTTGTGCGCCGACAGGTATGATTGTGGGGAAGGAAGGATTGTCTAGCGCAGCTCTCAATCGCGTACAGATCAGACAAGAATGGGACGTCCGTGGTCCGTGTTGACGTAAAACGCGAGATGCTTCGCCGGGCGTGGGAACGTGCCGGGTACGACCTGGACGGGTTAGTGTCCGCAGAAGTGGTGTACGAGATTCCAGTCACCTGAGGTCTTGAGAAGAAGTGACCACTGCTCCATCCTCGTGGATGAAGGGGTCGCTCCCGGGTCGCACTCTGCCATCCCTACACCCACGGGCCAGGATGCGTCCAGTTCACTTGGAAGGATCTGCCATCGGCCAAGCTGCCCAGCACCGGGGCTACAAAGCTCGCGATGTGCCCAACTACTTCGGCGAAGCTCTCCGGTGCCTCCTCGAGTCGGCTCTTCCTGCGGAATGATGCCCACTGTGCCTGCTTTTCTGGGCTGTGGGCAGAGCCGGCGCTGAACGCCGTTACCTCAGAAGGAATCGCGGTGCCGCGCGCCTCGAAGGTGGCGGCGATAGCTGCGGGGAGAGTTTCTCCGTCGAAGTCGTAGTTGCTCGCCAGGTACCACAGATCGAAGAAGTCGTTCATCCGGCTGTTGATGGAGCCGAGCCTGATCATGGCCTGGAGTTTCTCGGCAATCGAACTCTCACGAGTGTAGGCGCGCACGGAGGTAGGGACGAAGTCCAGTACTGGCCGCAGACCCACCGCATCGACGCCCGGGATGACCACATCGCCGACGGAACCCGATGTCGACCTGCATGGGAACTCGCGCCGACCCGAGATGAGCCTCAAACCGCATCCTTACCTCCGAGTACTGGGTGCCATGAACCGTCCCATTGCGTAGTGCTGCGGGAGTTCATTGTGCGTATTCCGGCCCAATTCGGCCACCGGTTCCGGTTCATTTCGGCCGCTGATTCCGTTTCATTTC
>JAJFUK010000161.1 GCA_021372435.1 Actinomycetes bacterium
GGCTTCCTCGGTGGTCAGGTCGGGATCGACCGTCTGTACCACCACCTCGACCGTCCGGGAATCCTCCGTTAGCGCGGCCGCCAGGAGCGCTTCCACCGTCTTCTCACGATCGAGCGCCTTTCCGACGACTCCCGGCACCACCCACGCTTTCGTCCCGTCGCTGTCGAAACCGGCATCGACGGGATCCGTCTCCACGACCTGGGCGACTTCGTCGAAGAACGACAGGTCCAACTTCTCGGCGGAGATATACGGGACCAAGGTGGACACGCCGCCCGTGTCCTCCGCGGCGAAGTCCATGGCCGCGGCTATCTGCTCCGGGGTCAGCGTCCACGTCTGGCCGTCGCTCGTGAGCCTTAGAGGGGCGCTGATCATGATCTCCGCCTGTTCCTGGGCTGCCCGGTTGTCTTCGGCCTTGACGTCGGGTTCGACGACGACCAGGGGTATCTCGAGCTGGGTGGAGTGGAGCGTGAAGAGGAGCTCCTTGAGCTCCTCCCGCAGGGTATCCTGATCGACCCGGGTGCCGTTCTGATCCTCGATGACCTCGATCTTGGCATTGGCGACGTCGATGGCCAGCCCGGCGTTCACCGGCATAATATCGATCTCTTTGGCAAGGCCGGCCAGCAGCTCGTCCATCAGGGCGCTATCGACCGTCCCCTCGAGAGGTATGTCCTGCTCGGTGAAATAGAGCCTGAAACGCGTGTACAGATCGACGAAGAAGTTATTCTCGCGGGTTACGTCCATAGCTTGGGAGACGGCGCCTGCGACGTCCATCTCGGTGCCGACGTCTTCAGGCATGATGGGCCAGCTCCGGTCGCCGCTGGTGAGGACGATCGCGCTCGCCTGCGCATTGGCCACATACCTGTCGATGGCAGCCTGCGCTTCGTCGCGCGTCAGCCCACCCACATCCACGGTGGCGATGCTGATGCCCTCATGGATCTTGTTGTAGGAGAGGGCTGATTCGACTACGATGACCAGTAGGATGACGCCCACGATGGCGCCCACCGCGATGAGCGCTATTCGCGCTCCGCGGCTGTGCCCGGGTCTGGCTGTGACGTTCTGAGTTACCACGGATGGTCGTACTCCCGTAATCGAAGATGCCACAAAATAGCAGATGCAGCCGTCGGCAAAAAGGTTTCCGCGCGACATGCAGCGATTATCATGTCTACTCTTTCTGTGGCGGCGGCCCGACTCCTTGCCGCTCGGCCCAGTCGTCTCCCTTGCGGATGGATCTTGGACGTGATGCTTAGCAGCCTCTTAGGTATCGACATGGCCGGCGACCTCCTAGCCGATAGACTGGACGCCGCCGTCGCACGGGGCCTGCTGGAAAGAGGGCCGGCCCATCGGATAGCGCTGGCCGTGCGCTTGGCCTCGGTGTTGTCCGACGCGGGGGAGGCGGCCCCCTTCCTGTCGGGCCAGGAGTGCGGGCGGCTCCTGGGTGTCTCCCGGGCGGCCGTCCACAAACACGTGGAACACCTTCGCTCCCTGGGCTTCGCCATCGCTTCGGTAGTCGGAGCCGGCTACCGGCTGGAACGGCCGTTCACGGACCTGGTGGCGGCCGAAGCGGTGCTCCCCTTTCTGCTCGAGCGCGCGGATCCCGAGACCTCATGGGTGGCCGGGCTTCCTTATCGGTATGTCGCGGCCTGTGGATCGACCAACCAGGTCCTCAAGCAGACTGCGGCCTCTTCGCCCTCCGGTGCGGCTGTGGTGGCCGACGAGCAGAACGGCGGCCGGGGTCGTTTGGGCCGTACCTGGGTCGCGCAGGCCGGGAAAGACCTGACCTTCTCCGTGCTCCTGCGCCCGTCGGTGACGCCCGTCCAGGCCCATCTGCTCTCACTGGCCGCCGCTCTGGCTGTGGCGGAAACGCTCGAGACCATACCCGGGTTGGGGGGCAGGGTCGGGATCAAGTGGCCCAACGATGTCCTCCTGGGCGACAAGAAGGTGTGCGGGATCCTGCTCGAAGGCTCGATGGACGTAGACCGCCTGCAATGGGCGGTGGCGGGGGTCGGTCTGAACGTCAACAGCGATCCGGCCGCCCTGATGTCGCACCTTGGCCTGCAGGCTGCGGGCGAGTGGTTGGGAAGACCCCGCCCGACCTCTCTGCGCACCGAGATCGGTCGCGACCTCCCACGGGCCCCGCTGTTGGCCGCGCTGCTCGCCCGTCTCACGGAGAGGTGGGCCGGCCTGGAGACGGCCGGCCTTCTTGCGGGTCTGAGGAAGCGCGACCTGCTCGCCGGCCGGAGGGTCGAGGTGCTGTCCGGTCCGCCCCATAACGAGCCGGTGGTGGCGGGAACGGCGTCGGGCATAGGCCCCGAGGGGCAACTGCTGGTGCGCACCGGGGCGGGTGAGACGGTCGCGGTGTTCGCCGGGGATGTGACCATGGGCAGGGTGGCCGGCCCGTAAGGGGGCGTCCTCCCGGTGCCCGAGGGCGCCTGCCCGCGGCTCGGGCCTGATCGTGGTTGGGGCCTGCTCACCGCTCGGGCTTGGTCCGTAAACAGAGTGCATGACATGGGTTGACAGTCTGCGCGGCGGCGGGTACTCTGACGGGGACTGTATCGCGGGGCCCACGGGGCTCCATGAAGCGTACGGAAGGGAGCCACATGCACCAGGACCACGAGCTCGTAGCGGCGCCGGGTGCGCCGGGGGCGCCCGCGCGGCGCCTCTTCTCCGACCTCCGTAGGCGCCGGGCGGTCCTCATGCTTGGTCTGATGGCGGCCGCGATCGGTCTCCTCGCCGCGAGTTCGTGGCTGTCGGTCCCCTTCTATCCGGTGCCGCTGACCATGCAGACTCTGGCCGTCCTTTTGGTGGGAGGTCTACTCGGTCCCCGGCTCGGACCGGCGGCCGTGATCGGCTATCTCGCGCTCGGACTCGCGGGGGCTCCCGTCTTTCACAACGGATTTGGCGGACCGGCGGTGATGTTCGGCCCTACGGGCGGGTATTTGGTGGGCTTCGTGCCCGCGGCCTTCTTGATGGGGCTGTTCGGCCGCCGCGTATGTGTCCGGGGCTCGACCCGGTCCGCCTGCTCTGTGTCGTCCTGGGCATCGGGTTCACCGGGAGGCGCAGGGCTCAAGGACACGGCGCTCTTGGCCGGCGGAGCCCTGC
>JAJFUK010000176.1 GCA_021372435.1 Actinomycetes bacterium
GGCTCGCCCACGCCAAGGCCAGCGTGGCCCCACAGACCTACCGCCGCTACCGGCAGATCGTGGAGAACGACCTCATCCCCGATCTGGGCCGCATCCGGCTCGCCGACCTCACGCCGCTTCAGATCCAGGGGTTCTTGGCCCGAAGCCAGGGGAGGAAGTGCAAGAACCGTGAGCGCGATCTCTCCCCCCGCACCGTGCTTCACTATCACCGGCTGTTGCGTCGAGCCCTGCATCAGGCCGTGCGCTGGGGGCTGCTGGCCAGGAACCCCGCCGACTTGGTCGATCCACCCCGGGTCACCCCTGTGGAGATGAAGGCGCTCGATGAGGACGGCCTGGTTGCGCTTCTTGGCGTCGTTCGTGACACGAAGCTCCACCTGCCCACTCTCCTTGCGGCCGTGACCGGGATGCGGCGCGGTGAGCTCCTTGCCCTTCGCTGGTCCGACCTCGATCTGGAGACGGGTGAGTGCCGGGTGGTCAGGGCACTTCAGGAGACCCCGGAGGGAGTGGGCTTCAAGGCGCCCAAGACGGCACGGGGCAGGCGGGTAGTGTTGTTACCTCGGCTGGCCGTCTCCGCCTTGAAGGCTCACCGGACTGCCCAGAACGAGGAGCGACTTCGCAAGGGCGCGGAATACCAGGACGGCGACCTCATCTTGGCGCGTGCCGACGGTTCGCCCTGGCCACCATCGCAGTTCTCCTCGGAGTTCGCTCGACTGGTGAAAAAGAGGGGCATCCGGTGCCGGTTCCACGACTTGAGGCACACCCACGCCAGCCAGCTCCTCAAGGCCGGGGTGCCGGTCAAGGTGGTATCCGAGCGGCTGGGCCACTCCACAACGAGCATCACGATGGACATATACGCACATACGCTGCCGAATATGCAGGCCGAGGCCGTGGCCAAGATCGACGCCGCTCTCGGCAAAGCCATAGGGGAGTAGCCGATTTCCCTCTTGGCCTTGGTGGTCAACACTGCGCCCGACCACACCAAGACGGAAGGAGCCTCCCATGGCCAAGACCTACAAGCTGACCGAGAGCGGGGTCCCAGAGCGCCGCAGCCAGAGCGTCTACGCCGACATCATCGCCGACTTCGTCGCGACGGGCGCGGAGTCCATGCAGGTGAGCATCGAGGGGATGAAGCCCGCCACCCTACGGGCGGGCCTGCGAAGGGCGCTCAAAGGAAACGAGGACGTGAAGATGGCACAGAGGGGAGAGGAAACGTACTTGGTACGTCAACCCAGAGACTGATCCACCGCTATCCTCGGCGCAGCCAGAACTCAGAGACGAAGTACACAATCCAGCCGAGGGCAACCAGAAGATACAGTACGAAGCCGGGGACATCGGTCTCGGCAACGACTCCCCAATAGATGGCTACGGCCGCTGCCGCCAGCATGAGAGCGACGAATCCGTTCCGACCGGCCTTGTCTGCCACCGCTTGTGTTCGCTCGTCGCGTCGCAATGGTGCTACCCCAGCCTTGTCTCTTGTCACATACCGGCTACCCCGCGGTGCCCAGACGAAGAAGCCGAGCATGAGTGCGCCGACCACCGCTGCTATCCACCAGGGTAGCTCTGCCAACACAAGGAGCGCCACTGCTACTGCGGTCACGACAAGGCGGCTCACGTAGTACTTCATCATGTACGTACTTCTCATCTTCCCTCGCCTTCAGCCAACCAGAAGATGGCCTGCAATGGGGCTTCCAGGGCCTGTGCTAGTTCGAGCGCCAGTCTCACGGAAGGCACATACTTGCCCTTCTCGATCGCGATGATCGATTGCCTTGTGACCCCCACGGCCTGCGCCAGAGCTTCCTGAGTGAGATTCCTGGCTACCCGCATCTCTTTCAAGCGATTGCAGAGAGTCATGCCCAGCCTCATGTAAAGTTTAGCTTACATTAGCGCGCTCGAGTCTCCATGTCAAGTATGGATTACATTAGCGGTCGGGGGATCAAGCGAGCGACACCTGGTGCGCGCAGGTTGGTGGTTAGCGCTAGGCGTTTCGTTCCGTCCGTCTGTTAGCCATGAGTGCCGTTGTGTCCGCCACCGACTTGCCCCCGAACTCGCCCGAAGGACGCAAGCACCGGGCCACCCGGGCCGCGCTCCACGTGCCGCCGATGCCTGTCTCCGGACGACAACTGTCCCCCGATCATCCGCGGCTGTGCATCGGTATGTGTCCATAAATAGGGCATCCGCCAAGCAGAACGAGAGACCCCTCAATGGCCGGGCTTGGCAACTGGGAGATGATCTCCGCAGGGCACGAGCAAGGGACAGGTCGCTGTGCTCTACGGTGTCTTCTGGTCCGTCTGACACCGATGAGCGCTGTTGTCTTTGCCACCGACCTGCCACCGGACTGGCCCGAAAGACATGAGACCCCGGTGGCTCGTGCTCGGTCACGGTTTCAGGTGGAGTGCCATGAGTGACCCTGCTATGCTGTGGACAGAAGCGAATAGACCGAGGTACTGAGCGTCGACTCAGGGGGGCCCATGATTGGCAAGAGGATACTGTCCTTCGTTGGGCTGGTGGTCACGTTCGCGGTGGGTTACGGTTTCCAGCGACTGGTGACCTACATGCGCGAGCAGGTAGGGGTGACCGTGAGCGGCACACTCGCCAAATCGACTTTCTGGGTGGAATCCATCGCTATCCTCGTTCTAGCGGCGATGCTCTTGCTCCTGGCATGGTACGTGCTCTCCCGAGCCCACAGGGACATATGGGTAGGCGTGGTGTTCGTCGTCGTGGGGCTGGTCCTGACCTTCGTGTTGGCCACAGAGATGTCGTTGGAGAGGATCTGGCTCTCCTACAGAGTGACGAACCTCATAAGCTACAACTCCTACGGGCATTATGTAGCGGCGTTTGTGGCGGTCATCGGGATTGCATGTCTTGTGGCTCCGAAGCGACGAAGGAGATGAGGCCTTCAACTGGGATCGCCCACTTGGCCCGTCTGCGTTGAATCGGGAAGAAGGGGGCCCCATAGCCCCTATGAGTGTCCCAAGAGTGTCGTTGAGTTTGCCACCGAGTTGCCACCGAACTCGCCTCCAACACGCGAAAACCCGGTCCCAAGGACCGGGTCCTCGACAGCCGTTCTTGGCTTTCCTAAGCGGAGAGGGGGGGATTCGAACCCCCGGTGCTCTGAAAGAGCACAACGGTTTTCGAGACCGCCGCATTCAACCGCTCTGCCACCTCTCCAATTGGAGCGTCTGACGGGTCATCCCGGGAAGCCCGCTCAACGCACAGGAGATTGTATCCGAAGAGTCGGCCGAGGAGCAGGCTCGCGGTCGACAATCCGGGCGAAGCCCCCCCCACACACACCGTGTCGGGCCCCCTTCGGTAGGCGGCGGTCTTCGCCTCGTTGCTCCCATGACCCCGATCATCCTGACAGCCCTACCAGCCCTGTAGCGTGTGCCCGGGACGGCCCGCGCACGTCGGCCACACTCCGCCCAAAGTCGTAGCGAGTGAGCCTCCGATGAACGCTATTCTCGCGTGGCTTCGCGCCGGCGTTCCGCAGCTGACCTCGCCCATAGGGCGATGAAAAGTGCGTTTGAGCAGGGGAAAGCAGCGATTCAGCGCGAAGGCGCCGTGTGCCTATGGGATTTGAGGCCCGAAAAGGGGCTAGGAAGCCTTGGATGCGGGCC
>JAJFUK010000172.1 GCA_021372435.1 Actinomycetes bacterium
CCAGGAGACGACCACGATAATCCTCGACAATCCCACGGCCAAGAGCATCGGCGGGACCGACCTGGGCGGCAACTGGACCCGGTCGACCAGTTCCTCCGGGTACTACGGCAGCAACTACCAGACACAGGCCGCCACCACGGCGACCGCCTGGGCGCGCTGGACGCCCCGGTTTTCCTCCACCGGCTACTACAACGTCTACATGCGCTGGACGAGCGGGAGCAACCGGGCGTCGTCGGCCAAGGTCACCATCAACACGGCCGGCGGCCAGTACACCCGCTACGTGAACCAGCAGACCAACGGCGGGACCTGGTATTCACTCGGCCAGTACAGATTTAACGCCGGCTATGCCACCGGAGCGGGCAGTCTTACCTTGTGGGCGACCGGGGCCAACGGCTACGTCGTGGCCGACGCCGTCAAGTTCGTGCCTGCCCAGTAGGGCGAGGCTCCGCGAGGGTCGGGCGAGAACTTGGGCGACCGACCACGGTGCTGGAAAGAAGCCGGCCCGCAACGCACCGGCCGTCGCCGCCGGGCCCGCCGCAAGGCGGGCCCGGCGGCGTTTTACCCTCGGCCGTGACCGACAGACGTCGGACCGACCCGGGGTCTCATCCCGGTTGGCGGGCTTTCCTGAACCTCGAGGCCATCAGCAGCAGACTGAGCGCCACGATGACGAGCGCCATACCGGCGATCTCTGCCCCGCTCAGATGCTCTCCCAGCTGTATCCACGCCGCGAGGACACTTACGATGGGAGTAGCGAGATTGCCGATGCCCGCGATGCTTGCCGGTATCAGGTCCAGTACATAGAGCCACAAGAACTGGGCAAGCGCGGTTCCTATCAGGACGCTGTAGGCCAGCGACCAGATGAAGGTGCCCGACCAACGGATGCCGTCGCCGGGGATGAAGACCGCCAGGACCACCAAGGGAAGCGAACCGAGCAGACCCTGCCATACCGTGAAAGAGAGCACATCCACGCTGTGGCGCCGTCTCAGGACTTTCGCCGCCACCGCGCCTCCGGCGAAGCAGAGGGCGGCCGCGAGCGCCAAGAGACTACTGACCACCCCGTGTAGTCGCCAAGGTTCGATGATCAAGATGAGGCCTACGGTGCCCACCCCCACCGCCGCCCACTGCATCCCCCGCAGCCGCTCCTGGAGGACCAGCCAGGCCATCACGAGGATCCAGATTTGCCAGGTGTTGGCCAGCATCGCGGTGTGGCCCGCTCCGGAAGTCACGAGCGCCGCCGAGGAGAATCCCACGAACCCGCCGACCTGCAGTATCCCCACAAGAGCCGTAAGGCCCGGCGCTTGGGGCCGCAGAGGCCGGCGGAGAAGTACCAGCAGGCCGAGCAAAAGCAGGTAGGCCGGAAACGTCCGCAGGCCGGCCCATACGAAGACGCTGCTGGAACCGACGCCCAGCTTACCCGGGACGAACAGGTACCCCCAGACAAGGACTATGAACCCTAGGATGAAAAGCGGCGTATAGCGCGACGATCGCACAGGGCCCCCGCGACGGGTCGTTCAGCCGGATGAGCCCATTGTATCGGCCCGCAGCGTCCACCCGCCCGCCCTTGGCCTCCGCTCTGGAGACACCGGCCGAGGAGTCGTAAGGACGACTCAGTCGCCGAGCAGGTTGGCCAGCAGGAGGCACACCTCGCCGCGGGTAGCCGGAGCCCAGAAGTCATACCCGGCCCCGAGCCCGGCCAGACCGTCGAGCAGGCCCGCGTAGGCCGCCCGCCGCGCCCACGGATAGTGGGCCTCATTGAAGTTCTCGAAGACCGGCGTGTACCCGGCCGGCGGGCCGGCCAGGCCGGCGGCCCGGGCGACCATCGTGATCAACTGGGCGCGCGTGATCTGGTCGTAGGGGCAGAAGGTATCGGGGGTCTTTCCGACGGTGATCCCGACAGCCGCACAGGCCGCGATGTACCCGGCCGGATAGAGGGGATCAGACGAATCGGGTAGCGGAGCCACATCCTTGAAGGCGCAGGCCGTCAGCGGCGAGACGTTGTAGCCCAGCGCCAGCACGATCATCTTGGCGAACTGCTGGCGGGTGACATTGGCCATCGGTCCGAAGTATCCGTTCCCATAGCCGGTGACGACACCAAGGTCGGCCAGGAGCACGATCTCGTGCGCGTAGGGGGTGCTGCCGGTGACATCCGCGAAGACGGAGGCGGCCGGCGGCACGACGGTCGTGGTCGTCGTGGCCGGCGCGGTAGTAGAAGTCGTCGTCGTGGCCGGCCGAGCCGTAGTGTTGGTCGGCCTGGCCGCAGTAGTCGTGGTAGTGGGCCTCGCCGTCGTCGTAGTAGTGACCGGCTCGTACGCGGTCGTGGTGGTGGTCGTCGTCGGCGGCACGTGAATGATCGTCGTGGTCGTTGTAGGCGGCACGTAGACCGTAGTCGTGGTCGTCGGCGCCTCGGTCGTCGTGGGCGCCACCGTCGTCGTGGTGGGTGACGCCGCCGTCGTCGTGGTGGTCGGTGCCTCGGTCGTGGTTGTCGGCGCCTCCGTAGTCGTCGTTACCGGCTCAGCGCCGACGCTGTGCGCGGTGGAGTCGACGTACCCGCCGAAATCGGTGGTCCAGTAGTAGCCGTAGTCGGAGCCGCTCACGTACACTAGCGAGACCCCGACCACCTCATAGCTGGAGTTGAGCATGTTGGCGTTATGGCCGGAGGAATTCTTCCATCCGGCGAACACCGCGTCCGCTGTGCCGTACCCAGCGGCGATGTTCTCTCCCATGTACGTGTTGAAGTCGTAGCCACATGCCGCCATCCGGTCCCACGGGGAGGAGCCAGAGGCGAACCAGTCGGAGGCGACGGTGTAGTGGTCGAAGAAGCCGTACTTGCCCATGTCGGAGCTGTGCCGGTCACAGGCCTCGCTGATCACGTCCGAGACCAAGAGCGGGTCTAGTCCGTGGCTCGCGCGATAGTCGTTGATCAGCTCAACGAAGGCCACCTCTTCGGCGCTGTAGCCGACGGCCTGCGCAGGCGAGGCAAAGGCCACTCCCAGTAGAAGCGAAGCAATCGCGAGGAGCGTCGCCACCGACCCTCCGGCTCTAACCGACCGGCGTTCTGTGAAGCTTGTTCTCATATCAGGATCACGCGGCTTTCTCCAGAAGTTCGTTCTGGAGAATTCATCGGCAACCGCGCCCGGTTGCTTAAGCCCAAACAGCACGTTTTTGCGTCTGAGCGTAAGAAGGCGGCTAATCCCTCCGCCGCAAGCCCCACCGCAAGCCCCCGCCGCAAGCCGCGGGCGTAGGGACCCAGTTGCTTGGAGAGACCTGCGTCGGTCCGACGCAGGTCACGAACGTTGGCGGGGGAAATCGCTCAGAGACCGAGCAGCCGCGTCAGACCGTAGACCATCTTCGCCACCTGGCCGCGGGTGGTCCAGCTGTACGGATCGAAGGTGGTCGAGGTCCTACCAGACAGAAGACCATTGTAGGAGGCGATGGCAACCCCAGTGCGCCCATAGCTCGGCACATCCGTGAACGGGCAGGTGTAGCCCGTCGGTGGAGTGGCGAGGTCATCACCGCCCGCCCGTACAAGCATGAGGGCAAGCTGCAGCCGGGTAAGAAAAGCCTGTGGCGCGAACGTGCCGTCGACATGACCCTTGATTATCCCGAGGGCAGCCGCCTCCTCGACGTAGTCGAACGGGTAAGACGCTCCGGTGAAAGGAACGTCGGAGAATGTGGGGGTATCCGGGTTGTCGATCTCCTCCGTGTGCCCCTGAAGTGCCAAAACCACGATCTTGGCGAACTGAGCCCTGGTCACGGGAGCTCCAGGATGGAAAAGCCCGTCTGCGTACCCTTCGACCACGCCGGCGGCCGCCAGCCGGGTGATCGGCTCATAGAACCTATGATTCACCGGCACGTCAGAGAACGCCGGTCCGCCGACCGTACCAACGGTGGTGCTCGTAGTCGTGCCGGCCGGGACCGTCGTCGATGTGCCGCCCCCGGCGGGGCCGGTCGTGGTGGTTATCGTCGTGGTTGTTGTGGTGGTCGTAGTGGTCGTAGTGGTAGTCGGCGGCGTGTAGAGGGTCGTGGTGGTAGAGATGGCGGTCGTCGTCGACGGAGAGGGCGTGGTGGAAGTAGTCGAGGGTGCGGTGGTGGTGGACGTGGTAGGGCTCGAGCCGTCCAACCAATGGGCCGTGGAATCGACCGCGGCGCCGAAGTCGACTGTCCAGTAGTAGCCATATTGGGAGCCCGGCACGTAGACGAGCCCGACTCCCACCACTTTGAAGCCCGAATACGCCATCATCTGCTGGTGGGTGGGCGAACCGGCCCATGCTTGAAGCACCGCCGAGGCCGTCGAGTAGCCGGCAGCGATGTTCTCTCCCCAGCCCATATAGGAAGGGTAGCCGCACAGGATCAGGCGGTCGCCGGCGTCGGAACCCACAGGGAAGAAGTCGGACGCAAGGGTCCCATGAGCAAAGAACGAATAGTTGCCCATGTCGGAGCTGTGCTTTTCCGCCGCTTCAGAGGCCAGATCTGAGACCATGAGAGGATCCACGCCGAGACCCACCCGGTACTCGTTCAACAGTTGCACCAACTCGATCTCTTGGGCGCTGTAGTCAACGGCCTGTGCACCCGACGGGGTGGGGACGAAGACCAGCGCGAGCACAAGCAACAGCCCCCCGAGGACCAGGCGCATAGTCATCGCTGGGCCGCGGCGCGGCGCGGCGCTTGCCACCCGCCTGCTCACGCCGACCCACGCGTCCTGCAGGCCGATCGTCTCAAAGCCGGTCCTCTCTCTCCCTGCCTGCTCGTCAACGCCTCTACTCAGCCGTCACCGCGAACGGATCGCTCGCAGTCGAGACGGCCTTGCGGCCCGCCGGGTCCGTGACCACGACCCAGAACCTGTAATCACCCGCGGTCAGTCGATCACCCAGACTGTTCTTGTCCAGGGAAGCGGTGCCGGTCCATGTAGTCGTGGCATTATTCGGGAAACTTGCGACCGGCGTCTCCGCCGGGGCCGTGGTCAAATCGAGGGTCTTGGGGTCAGGCAACAGGTACAGCTCCTGCAGCACGATGTGCCCGGAGGTAGACAGGGTCCAGATCGCGTGAAAGTCCCGCCCATCCACGTCGGCTTCCGTGGCGTCGGGGTCATTACCTGCCACGTCGGCCGCAGGCGCTGGGGCATCGTAGACCGTGAACGCGTCACTCGTCTTCACAGTGGTATGCGCGGCGATGTTGCCCACCGGGACGGCCGCTTTGTCCACAGCCGTGATCCTGATCTTGAACGTGGCGACGTCGGCTCCAGTGATATGCGGGACGGTCCACAGGAACGAGCCGGGCAGGCCGGGCGTGAACGGCGCGGGCGCCGCGATCGTAGTCCACGGATCCCCGCCGGTTGCGGAGTATTCGATCAAGACCGCCGCCGGGGTCGAGACGGCCGGGATGTCCGTGAGCGTCCAGGTGATGGCCAGGCTCGCGGCATCAGGCACTAACTGGCCCGCCGTCGGCGCCGTAATGGTAATCAGGGGGGCCGTCCTATCGATGATCACTTCTTGGGTCACGTTGGCTTTGTACACGCTGCCGTCCATGAGCGCGCTCAGATTGCCGGCTTTGTCCGTGGCCCGTACCGCGAAGATGTACCGGCCTTCCGCCAGGGGGGACATGTAGGTGGCTGCATAGGCGGCCGTGTCATCGGCAGAGAGCAGGCTGAACTGGGCCCAGGTGTTGGGCAGCGGATCGCTCCACAGCGCGTAAAGGAACTCGACCTTTTGGATGTTCTCCACGCCGGCGCTCCCCGGATCCGTCGCCGTAGCCGTGAACGCCGGCGTCGTGCTCTCCGTGTAGAAGACGGAGCCCGAGTTCGGGACCGGGGCGGTGATGACCGCGGTGGGCGGCACGGCTACCACGACGTGCAGCGGACCCAGAGTCCTCTGGTTGCCGGCCACATCGGTGACGACCGCCCGGAACTGATAGTCGCCGTCGGCCAAACCGGCCCCGAGACCGCCGCCCGCCGGCCATACGGCCGCATAGGTTGTTGTACCCGTTTCGGGGGCGGTGTCGGTGGATATGGTGTGCCACTCGAGGGGTAGGATGTCTCGGGCCACCTGGAACTCCACCCTCTCGACGCCGCTGCGTTCGTCGCCCGCAGCTACTGTGAACGCCGGCTTCACGGAATCCGCCACAGCATAGCTCTGGCCCACCGTGACCGTTGGAGCCGTGACGGCACCGGCCGGGAGAACGGTGTCGAGCACATAGCTGACCGCATCGGAAGCACGCGACACCAGACCGTTGGCGTTCATGACCTTGGCCGTGAAGCTGTGGGTGCCATCGGCCAGGGGCTTGGTCGGTTCATCGAGATCCGCATAGAATCTCCCGGAGAGATTGGTGGTGTCGAGCTTGATATAGGCGGTCCCGTAGAAAGGAGCGTCGTAGATCGCAATATCACTGTCCGCCAAAGTCTCACCGGTCACCCTGGGAGTGGGATCGTTCCCCACATATTGGGCGGCTCCGGTCTGAGTGACATTCGCGCCTGCGCCTGTCGCCGCCACCCCCAGGTTCGTCGGTGGCGGCGGAGGCGTAAGGATGTCGACCGCCTCGGCCTTCACCCGTAGCACGAGAACGGCGGCCTGGGAGCGGACGAGCGTCGCCGTGGGATCCAGCCTGCTGCTGGAGCCCTTGACGATGCCGCGCCGGATCAGGTATGCGGTGGTGGCTCTATGCTCGGCCGCGACCTTGCTCCAGTCACTGAAGGCCTTGAGGTAGAACTCCCCCTCGGCGTTGTACCAGAGCGCCAGGGTGCCGTAGTTGGTCACATCTCCGTGGACGACTCCGGTGGTGTCGATCTCGACCTTTGAGAGATACCTTCCCAAGATACTGTTCGCCTGCTGGCGGGTGATCGTGCTCCCGGGCTTGAAATATAGACTGCCACCGGTCGAGTAGCCCCCGATCAGGCCGGCGGCATACGCGCCTTCCACATACGGGTAGAAGATATGGTTCTTGGCTACATCCTTGAAGGTCGGTGTGGCAGGGTTGGCGGTCTGCACCTCCAGCCCGTTCATCGCCATCTTCGCGAATTGACCCCGGGTGACGGCGACACTCGGCCGGAAGGTCCCGTCGGGATAGCCATCGGCGACCGTGGCCACCTCTGCCTCGGTGACCTCGTAGCCTGCCTCCCACCAAGCGGCCGGCGCGTCGGACCAGGGGGGAGCCGCAAAGGCTCCGCCGGCGAGTGCTAAGAGGAGGAGGGCGGCGAGGGCGACTGTGACGACGATCTTCAGCGAGTTGAGTCTCATCTCTACCTCACTTTGAATCAGGCTGCGCGGCTGGGTGCGCCTCCGCTGTCGGGCGCGGGACCTGGTCAGTCTACCACGGAAGCCGACTCGGGGACCGGCATGAAGAGAGGGTCGCCCACCAAGAGGAGTCGCCGAGAGGGTTCACAGCCAAAGGTGGTGGCGGCATATAAAAAGGGAGCCCGCCTTGCGGCGGGCCCCCTCTCAGAGTCAGCTAACGCTGTCCCTTAGGTCGACTTACTGAAGAACATAGGTAGACAGGTTGCTGACCAGCTCCGTCGGGCTGACGAGACCATCAACCGTGACGTTGTCGTTCCAGGCCTGGAAGGTATACGTCCCGGCCGGAACCGGAGCCGCGGCGGCGCCGTAGATCACACCGTCCGTGTCCGGAGTAGTGAGAGTTACCGTCCAGGTGTTGACGGCAGACGCATACCTCAGCTTCAGGTTCGACACTGCGCTGGTGAACGGATTACCGTACTGGTCGAACAGCTGCACCCGGTACTGCATCGGCTGGATGGTGGTCGCAGGCACGGACGTCGACCACGGCCCAGACGGGCTCGTCGAGACCATCACCTGGAGAGTGGTCAGAACCGGAGCCTCAAGGCTCCAGATCTTGGTCACTTCCCTCTCCATGACGCGGGTACCGTCAGGAGCGAACACCTGGATGTTGACGATGTTGGTAATGTGCTGCTTACCCGCGAGTTGCGCACGGGTCTCATCCAGCACCAGATCAACCGTCGCGGCATACGCCGGGTTGGTCACGAAGTTGATCTCGTGGTTCAGCGTGTAACCCCAAGCGTAGTCGTCGTCCGACAGCTCTTCGGTCGGGTTGCCCGGAATCAGGTCCGGCCCCCGGTTCCAATAGGGGTTGACGTTCAGATACGGATTGAGATCGCCGAGACCAGACCACAGATCGTTCGCCGTGCCAGTCAAGTCGATGTCGTGCTCCGGATCCTCGAAGTGGGCATACGGATGGTATGTCGGGATGGTGCCGGCAGTAGTAGTACCCTGGCCGACCACCTCGAACGTTACCTTGTAACCCTGGAGGGCGTTGCCGTACTTGTCGAACACCGAGACGCACAGTTTCTCGCGGTTCGGGTTGTCGCCAGCTTCGATGTCGAAGTAGCCGGTGCCACCGCTCAGAAGAGTGAGACTGATGGTGCTGTCGGCATTGATGGTGGCGTAAGCGACCGCTCCGGTACCGTTACCAGAGATGGTAACCGCGGGAGCAGTGCCGAAGTAGCCCAGGCCGGTGTTGGTGAAGGTAAGACCGGTGACGACGCCGTCGGTCACCGTGGCGGTCGCGGTCGCCGGCGTCTTGAGCGGCGCCGGGACCGTAACGGGATACGTGCCGTCAGCCCAACCGGTAGCAGCAGAGGTAATGGTGGCCACCTGGTTGTCCACGACCGTCGCGATGGTCCCGATGGTCGCGGGAGCAGTCGCGGAAGTGAACGTCACGGTGGGAACTGCCGTGTAGCCCGAGCCATGATTGGTGATGGTCACGCTGACCACACTGCCACCGTTGATGTTGGCTACGGCCGTAGCCTGCGTACCACCTGCGATCTGAGGCGGACCGATGACGACGGTCGGAGCCGCTGTGTAGCCGGTTCCTCCGGCAGTTACGGTGATGGCCGTAACGGCGTTGTTGGTGTCACCGACCACTCCGATGGCGGCGGTCGCAGTCGCGCCCCCACCCACCGGTCCAAGAGCAGTCACGGCCCTGCCGATGTCGGCGGTGGTATAGCCGGTGCCGCTGGGCAGGCCGCCGAAGGCGGCCGTTCCGCCTGTTACGGTTGCGGTAACGCCCGTCGCGGCAGTACCGGCGGCCGGCGGAGCGATGGTCACGGTGGCGGCGCCGGGCCGAGCCCATTCAAGGATCGGGTTGGTCCAACGATAGCCGCTGGCAGAGCCGAGGATACCGCTGGCGAAGATCTCGATGGTCTCAGGACCGGTGATCACAGGTGTCCAGTGCTTCTGGACCACATCATAACGGAGCTCCGCGAACTTGGTGGGCTTGAGCGGGTCGCCGTCCTGCGGGTTCTCTGCATAGTCCGCCACAGCGGTGACGTTCTGATAACCCTTGTTCGTGGAGTTGACGGTCACTGTGGCGAAGCCCAGATCGTCGGTGACGACCTTCGTCGCCGAGGTGATGGTGCCGACAAGGCCGGTCAGGGGGTTGTCCTGCAGGCCGTTGTCGCCAAAGACGTTGTTGTAGAAGTAGACATCCTTACCGGCAAGACCGGCCCACACTTCGTCGATGCCGTCATCATCCGGCAAACGGTCGCCATCGGGACCGTCCGCAACCGTACCGTACATGTCCATCCAGAACTCGTTGTCGAGCATGTCCATGTCGGCGAAGCGGATGTACCAGGTGTCACCGGTAGCAGGCATGAAGGGCACACCGACAGCCGGATCGACCCCAGCGGCTTTAGCTGCGCCGATGGTGCCGTCGAAGTTCGCATAATTGCCGGCCGCGGCCTTCATGTCGTCCCGGTTGCCGATCAGGACGTTGTCATCACGGAGACCGTTCTTGTTTAGGTCGTAGATCGTGTAGACGTACTTGGCGCCGGAGACACACACGTTGAAGGTATGAGGTGTGTCTACCACGTTGGTCGCGCCGGTGTCATAGAGCCACTCTTCGTTGACGGCGTCCCAGACGAGGAAGCTGACGTCGTCGATCGAGTACCACTGCTTGGCCACGTTCCACTCTTTGTAGGGAAGACCGTACTTGTCCATGACCTTGCAGTGGACGATGGTCTGGCCGGGAACGAGGGACTTGAGGTCCAGAGTGGCCTGACCGGCGGAGTTCGTCACATCGACGTCCTTGTTCTGCTCGCCGGCACCCACCCAGGTGCTGGTGTCGGTCTTGAAGAAGCCTACACCCTGGATCCACCACTCGACCGTGTAGCCACTGATCGGGTTGCCGTAGACGTCCTTCAGGTTAAGGACGTAGGTCTCGACTTCGCCCGTGTTGTTGACCGCATAGGTCGGAGTGATGGGACCGGCCTCATCGCCGCCGATGACATGGGGGATCCAGGTCTTCAGCGCGATGGCCTGCGAAGCTACAGGCTGATCGTCCCAGTCGGAATAGTGCTCCTCGTAGTCGCTACCACCGGTGTTGTGGTTGTACAGCTGCTGCGGATACGGGTTGCCCGCGTAATCGGCCACAGCCGTCACCTTGGTCTGACCGGTAGCGGTCGAGGTGATCGAGATGCTGCTCAGACCATCGGCATCGGTCACCCCTTTAGCCGCCTTGGTTGCGGTCACGGCCACTCCGTCGACCTTGACGATGTCACCCACGGAGGGGACCGTCTCGTCTACGGTAGTGGTCGCCGGATTATCCTCGCGCACGTTGACGATCTTCCAGTACACATCGATGCCGGCCAGGGTGCGCGGATAGAGACCGATCTTCGCTAGATCGAGCTCATCAGCGTAGGTCCAGTCGCCATCGTTCGCGATGGTCTCGCCGGTGAAAGCCTCACAGATGACGTCCACACCGTCGTTCACGTTGACGTCGGCCGGGTCGTAGGCGGCGTCGATGGCGTTGTACCAGTCAAGAGCGCTGGTGGAACGCGGGCCGGGGCCGAACACCACCACGCGGGCGGTCCAGTCATGGGCCTCACCGGCGTTGTTCTCGGCCTCAAGATCCGTGTCGAGGATGTAGACCTCGTCCAGCGCCAGCCAGTAGGCGGTCGTGTAGAGGGTACCCACACCGGCCACGGTGGCGCTCACACGCTCGACGCCGACTTCAGTCGAAAGGAGGTTGACGGTCACTTGGCCGTAGTTGTTGGTCACCGCGGCCTGCGGGCTGATGTTGCCCACGTAATAGTCGCCGCCGAAAAGCACGTCGAAGTCGACCAGCACACCGATGGCCGGATGGCCGGAGGCGTCAGTGACCTCGAAGGTGACAGACCGAGGCTGACCGATCAGGTTCTCGCTCCCGTCGGCGCTTACCAGCTCAAGCCTGCTGGCCGTCCACTGAGCCGGCGGAACCTTGGCTTGGGCCCGGATGAGCATAGCGGCGCCCTGGATGCGCGTCAGGTTGGCCAGCGGAGCCAGGTTGCCGTAGTCGTTGCCCACCGTGATACCGAAGTCGAAGGCGAAGGCCAGTTCCTCTCTCAGATCGGCTGAGATGCTGGCCGAGTCGCCGAAGTGGGCCAGAAGGATGGCGACCTCATCGGCTGTGTACATGGTGGCCAGGTCGTAACCATTGGCCTGGGCCACATAGCGGGCGATGATGGCCAGAGCCTGCTGGCGGGTGATATTGGTGTTCGGGCCGAAGGTGGTGGCCGTCAGGCCGTTGACGACCCCGGCGGCTTTCGCGCCTTCGATGTACTGATAGTAGAGACTACCCTTCGCAACGTCCGTGAAGGACGCGGTGGCCGCATCCACCAACGGGATATTGAAAGCTTCCACAGCCATCTTAGTGAACTGTGCCCGTGTGACCGCCTGGTAAGGTTTCCAGAGGCCGCTGGCATAGCCTTCAGATATCGCCGAGATCTGGTTGTCGGTGACGCCGTACTTGGCGGTCACCGTGTCGGGCAGATCAGGCCACGTCTGGTCCGCGAGGGCCACCGTGGACATACCCAACACCAGAACGATGGAGAGGACGGCCAGAAGCGCGACCTTAAGGGTGCGTTTCTGCATAAGACCACTCCTCTTGAGTTGTTTGTGCATAGCAAAATGGTTCTTGCCGTTTCCTACGTTTGCTGCGGTAGTAGTAGGAAGAAAGAACGAGTCACCTCCTTTCCTTTCCAGGCTCACAGCCGCGCCTACCAACGCGGAGTGGCAAACTCTGTCGAGGCCTTGGGCGGCAAGAAGAGCCCGCGGCCGTTCCAGACCACCAAGGAAGTGCGGACAAGCCGCACGAGCGTTCCAGTATAACGAAGAAGGGGTTGTAGGCAAAAGGCTCACGTGTTCACCGGCTCCCTCAAGATCCCGCGCTGATGGCGGTTATCACGGCCTTCCCCTCATCTACCTGCACGGTCAGAAAGAATCGTTTAGCCACTGCTACGAGTTCGCCCTGCCCGTTGGAAACCCTGTCGCTGAACTCCAGGGTCACCCGCACCGTATCGCCGGAGAGTTCCTTGGTGCCGACCCACCGGAAGCCGTTGGGGTTGTCAAGCGAGGAGATCATCTGAACCAGAGACGACTGAGCTCCGGAGGCGACCAGGGCCCGAGCCCCGGACATGTCGCCGCTGACGAAATACTCGATGACCAGATCTCCCAGATCGAAGACCACCGCCTTCGCCGTCTTCTCGAGCTGGGCGCTGACGACCTGCTGCTCAACCGTGGTAGTGGTCCGCGGCGGCTGCGTGGTGCCGGGGCCTTCGACACTCTGGGTGGTGGGGGTGGTGGGACCGGCGGTCACAGGGGTGGTGGTCGTGGTGCCGGTCGCTTCGGGCCCTTGCGTCGCGGCGGTGGTGCCGGGAGAGGTCACAGGGGCCACGGCTGTGCCGGGTCCTTGGGTGGTGGCGGTTGTGGGTCCGGTCGAACCCGTGGTGTCGGCAATACGGGTGGTAGGCGTACCCACCCGGCTCGTGTCAGACGACGCCACTGAAGTCACCGCGCCGGAATGCCCGCCATCGCCTGCGGTCAGCAGCCCGGCGCTGTAAGTGCCCAGTAGAACGGCCAGGACGGCGACCGCAGCCGCCGTGGACCCAAGAATCCACTGCCGGCTGTGAGAACGCGTCGTGTGGGTCGACACGCCGGCACCTACAGCGACCGGAGTCTTCGTCTCGTCCTTCTTCGCCACCGGCGAAGCCGCCGGCTGCACGGGATGGCGCTCCAGTTCCCGCTGGAGTTTGGCCCAACCCCGCTCCTTGGCCGCCTGTCCCACTTCCATCCGCCCCATCGCAGAGAGCTCGCGGCTTAGAAGAACCGTGGCCTCGTCCACAACGGTCGCAGGCGCGGTGGGCCCAGCCTGCGAACCACCGCCCTTGGACGTCGAAACCGACGGCGCGGAGAAACCCCGCTCACGGCCCTCGTCCTTGTGATCGGCCCCACGTCTCTTGCGGATACTTCTGAACATAACAAACGCTATATTGCCGAAGTGCCGGAAAAGTTACGCCGCAGGACGAGAGCCGCGGGTATCGGTCAGACGAGGCCGACCCCCTCACGCCCGAGGATGTCTTTGAGAGTAGCGAGACCGCGGAGCTGCAGCTGCTTGACCGCCCCTTCGGTCCTGCCCACGACAGAAGCCGTCTCAGCAACGGATAGCGAGAGGATGTAGCGCAGCATGATGACCTCGCGTTGCCCTTCGGGCACCTCGCGCAGCGCCCGTACGATGGCCATGCGCATCTGCCGTTGCTCGGCGGTAGGCTCGGGGCCGGCAGTATGGGAGACCAGTTCGGCGGCGGCGTCAAGATCCACCGGCTCCGGGGTCCGCCTCTGGCCACGTTGGTAGAAGGCTATCTGCTTCTGCGCAATACCATAGAGCCAGGCCACGAAAGGCCTGCCCTGGTCGCGATAGCGCCGCAGCCCCTGTACCATACCTAGGAACACCTGGCTGGTCACGTCCTCTGCCGCTGAGGGCGAGCCGAGACGCAAGAAGACGTACCGGTAGATCACATCGAAGTGCGTGCGGTACAGGGCCTCGATCGCCGACTCTTCGCCCCGGCAGGCAGCCTCTACCAGACGCCGCTCTCGCCGCCGTTCCCGTTCCGACACCTGCGCGTCACCCAGCAGATCGTCGGCGACGAGGCCGGCCGAGGCGAGAGAGGCAGCCCGGTCGCCGCTCGGGACGGCCTCGTCCGCGGCAGTGCCGGCCCCCGGGACTGCTCCCGCCCCAACCGATGAGTCAGACCAGGCATCGGCCTTGATGCGCGGCTCCGACCCGTCCGTCGTCGGATGTGAACGATGGAAGATGGCCATGCCTCTTATGGCGGCGAAAGGCCGTCGCCGCCCGAGGCATCCAGGTGCTCGAGCAGGTTTGCCGTCATCTTCGCCACCTGATTGCGGCTGGCCCGAGAGTACGGCCGGAAGTAAAGACGCCCGTCAGCGCCGTAGCTGCCGCTCAAGATGCCGGCAGCGTAGGCGGTCATGATCTGCCGGTAGTACGGATGGGACGGGGGAACGTCGGCAAACACCCGCTCACTCTCAGTATAGATGGGCAGAGGTTTTCCGGTAGCCGCGGCTCCCCGCGTGATCATCACAACCAACTGCGCCCGCGTGATGGCGTTCTGAGGGCGGAAGGTGCCGTCGGTGTATCCGTTCACGACACCGAGCGTAGCGGCTTCCTCGATATAGTCATACGGATAGCCGTACCGGTCGAAGACCGGAGGGACATCGGTGAACGTGGGAGTATCCAGGTTCTCTATCTCTTCGGTATGCAGCCCACCGGCCAGCATGATCATCTTTGCGAATTGGGCGCGGGTGACATCATCATTGCCCACGAAGAACCACAACCCCGAGCCGCTCGGGATCTCCTTGCCGCTTATCACCCCACGGGCCAGGAGCATAGCGGCGAATTCGTAAAAGGGATCGTTTCCTCCCATGTCGAGGAACTGGACCCTTCCCGGGGGATCAGACGCCCCTGTGAACACGAAGGCATAGGAACCCACGGCCCCAGGAACATCCCGGGCCCACACCGCCAGAGTGTGCCGGTCATACCCGCCGGCAACCATCGCGGTGCCACCCACCGCCGCGTTGCCCAGATCAAGCCGGGTCACCACGGGTGTCTCTGCTCCCGTCGAATCCCAGGAGATCAGCGCAGCCTGTAGAGGGGCGCCATCGGCGCCGTCGACAACGGCTTGAAAGGTCGCCTCGGGTGAGGTGGCGGGAAAGTCCAGATAGAGGGCGCCGAAGTTGGTAACCGCGGCTGAGCCCAGCAGGGGCTCCATACCCGTCAGAGTCACTGGACGTGGAGGGGCGGAGAGGCCGGGCATCACGTAGGGCCACAAGGACGGCGGTCGCCCGTTGAGGAAAACGGCCACCACCCAATCGTCGAACAGCGACGCGAAGGTGTCGCCCGAGCCGACAAGAGCAAGTGCCGCGTCGACCGCGGCCGCCCCGTCCAGGGGCTGCCCCACCAGGACGCGGATGAAACCGGGCCCCTGCCTTTCGGCCAAGTACCGCATGAACGCGTACGAAGCTCCATAGTTCGCACGCACGCCGCGCCAATCGGTAAGGTTGAAGTCCGGGTCGTTCATGAACGACTGAAGCTGACCATCGATCCGGGCGTCATACCCGGCTAGGTGTTCACCGTAGGTGGCGAAACCTTCTAACAGCCACAGATCCTCGGGCGTACGATCCATCGACGGGTCCAGCATGACATCCCGGTAGTAGACGATCAGGTGCGCGAACTCGTGCGCCGCCAGCGCCCCCACGTTGTGCGGCTCGGCCAGCACGGCCTGCAGGTTGAGACAGAACATCTCCCGGCGGTTGGAAATACCGGAACCCCGTGGGTCGATGTCGTAGGAATTGAACGAGCCGTCGATCGCGTTCGACTTGTCGTTGAAATCATAGATAAGGATAGCGACGCGGTGGTCACCGTCGATGCCCGGGTTCGGCTCGGAGCCATACGCGGACGTGAGCGCCGGGTAGATGGTCTCATCGAAGGTCGTCCCCAGTTCGTTCACGAGAAACTCCGACAAGACGACCTTGTCATGTACGTAGACTGCGACGTGCTCGCCTACGTACCGCGCGGTCGCCTGGATCTGTACATACGCTCCCGTACTCCAGTCCTGCGCCCAGAAGGCCTCGGGCACGCCGACGGCGGGCGCGGCAAGAGCCGAATCGGGGAGCAGAAAAGCAGACGCGAGAAGCGACAACGCGAAGACGCCGGCCAACACGAGCAACACGATGACCGTCGCGCGGGAGACCGGATGCCGCGTGCCCTCCTGCATGGTGCCCCGGAGGCACCGAATAAGTGTCGGGGCTTCAGGCATGCCGCTCATTATAGCCGGTCGCATGGCACGGACCCGATTGGACCTGCGTTCTGGGCACGGGAGATGACTTTACAGGCTCCTTATGCGGCTCCGCGTATAGTCGGGCCAGGCTCGCTCCCTGAGTAGCCCCAAAGACAACCGGCCTCCCTCTCCGAGTTGTCCGACCTCCCTCACAGCGGGCCGGGGCTCCGACCCCGGTGGATCTTGGCAAGTGGTTCACCGGGTCGGAGCCCCGGCGTTCCTCCGACTGAGGCCCGCCCACCCGAGGTTCCCGGCTCGAGGTTGGCGGGCGGGCTCAGTCGGCCTCAAGCACCCGGCTCAACACCCGGCTCAAAATGACCGCCACGTGTTGCCGCATGATGGGCTCCTCAGCCCGCAGTGACACAGACGATGCGCCGGGAGCATCCGCGTAGTAGCCCAGGAGGATCCCGCCCGTCTTGAGATAGGTGGCGGCCGCCCAGTGGACACTCCCGGGGGACACGTCGGAGAACCCGGGTGTGTCGAGAGGCAGCGCCCGGGCCTCGTCTTCCCAACCCAGGGCGCGGCATATCATGCTGGCCATCTGGTCGCGGCGTATCACGCTGTCGGGGTAGAACCTGACGGGGGAGCCATCGGAGGCGATCCCCAAGACCAAGCCGGCCTGTTTGGCGGCGGCTATCCAGTCGGAGGCGTCGCCGGTGGTCTTCGAGTCGACCGCCACGTCGGCGAACGGCCTGGTACCGACATCGACCACCTCGATGGGGTCGTCCGGATGCAGCGCGTTGTGCAGGCTGACGGCGATCTTCGCGAACTGCGCACGGGTGACCGGGCCCTCTGGGTTGAACCGGCCGTTCCCGTAGCCCGACATGACCCCGGCGCTGACGACCAGCATGATCTGGTCGTGGTACAGATGCCCGGGGCCGACATCGAGGAACTCGGGGGGCGTCGCCGGCCCGTCACCCGTCCGGCCGTCCTCGCCTTCGTCACCGTCGCCGGTCCCCCCGCCGTCACCGCCCGGGTCGCTGCCCGTGCCGGGGTCGCCGGCACCTACGTCGCCGTTGATGCTGACGATGAGCGTGGAAGGCAGGTTGGAGGTGCCGAGGAGCGAACGGAACGAGGAGACGGACACGGTCGCCGTTCCACCGGCGCCGGTGATGCGCAGGGTCCGGGCGTGACTCCCCGCCTCGGTGGTGTCACGGCCGGCGACCTCCACATCGCTGATCAAACCCACGTCGACCGTCTCTCCGGAAATATCCCTGAGCCTGCCGTTCACCTTAGCCGAAAGGCTGTCGGCGGAGACCGTGTAGGTCCAGGCCCAGCCGGGGCCGTTGGGCGTCCCCGCCGGCGGTGCGCGTAGACTCCAGGGATCCGCTTGGGCGACGATGTAGGGCGGCATGGCGCCCGACCAGGCCGAGTCGGTCGTGTAGCCCCCAGAGTGCCCGGAGAAGAAAGCGGTGATGGGCCCGCCCGCGTAGGTGAGGATGAGCCCGGCGGTGTCTTCAGCCGCTTGGGCGATGCCCGGGTACTTCGCCTCGAACGTATAGCCCCGGTAGCACTGGTCGGCCCAGTTGTCCGCCAGAGTGCCGTTCTTGGCGAGAGCATAGCTGCGCGAGGCCACGGCCTGCGCCTTTACCGCCTCCGGCGCGTAGAAGTCGCCCCCGGCCGTCGCCCAGTCGTACTCGACCTCAGCGATGCTCCGCACGTACTTTTCCACGGCGACGTAGTTGTAGACCCACAGCTCGCCGGGATCATCGCCGTACTGGACACGGACGGTACCCCAATACTCCCGAGGGTCGACCTGGCTGCCATCGGGGGTCGTCAGTCCCACCCTGACCCGGCCTTCAGACGCATCGGACCCCTCCGGCCGGAGCTCCACATAGTCGTAGGGACCCCAGCCCTCGCCGTCGATGTTCACCTGGACCCTGCCCCCGGCGTTGACGGCCGTGACGACCGTGCCCGGCGGTATCTCCTGAGTCTCGCCGTCGGGAGCCGTATAGAGGGTGGCGGCGGAGACCGTGGGCTCCAGGTCGACCTGCGAGAAACTGGTGGTGTTGCTCGTCCACGGTCGGCTGGAGATACGCACCTTCAGCACCGTGTCGGGCTCGGCGGCGGCTTCGAGAGTGGCGCCCGGATAGTAGAAGGCAAGGATCTCGGCGAAGGTATAGCCCTCCCTGGCTCCCTGCCAGGCCCCCCACTGACTCATACCGGCTCCATGGCCATTTCCGCGGCCCGCGAAGACGAAGGTGTCCGCGGCATGAGCTGTGGATGTGAATATGGGTCCGGCCAGAAGCAGGACCGCGAGGACGACGAACACCACCCACGCCCGCGTGAACCACCCGCGGGCGCGAACCCCGTTTACCCTGCCCACGTCCCGGTCGATGGTGATGAGGAGATCGTTCTTATTCATGGGGCTTACTCTTCGTAGTATGCGACGTGATGCGTAACGCTACCACTATATGATCGTATAGGATGGTGAGGCGGCGCGGGTCAGAACGGCAGATCAGGCCCTGGGACCTCAGTCGTGGTCGTGGTCGTAGTGCCGGTCGGCTGAGTGGTGTCGGTAGTGTCGGTAGTGCCGGTAGTGTCGGTGGTGTCAGGCGGCTCGGTAGTGTCGGGCGGCTCGATAGTGTCGGGCGTCTCGGGCGCTTCCGTAGTGTATACCGTGGTCGACCACCCCAGGTACTCCATGATCCCCTCGGCGACCGCCTGGGCGGCCAGGGTCTGATAGGCGGGGGTGAGAAGCCTTGCCTCCTCGACGGCATTGGTCATGAAGCCCACCTCTACCAACGCGGCGGTCATCTCCGTCTCGCTCAGCACCACCAAGCGGTTCCAATGGGTCCGCGCGCCGCGGTCGGCGGAGCCCAGCGCTTCGACGAGATTCCGCTGGATGGCCTCGGCCAGCAACCGGCCCTCCGGGCAATAC
>JAJFUK010000184.1 GCA_021372435.1 Actinomycetes bacterium
ATGTGGATCCCAGTAGATCTCCTCGGCTTTCCTGGGCCAGGTGAGCAGGCTGTTCTTCTTGAACCAGGCCAGATCGAACTTGTCACCGAACCAGGACCGGTACCGGTGATCAGCGATCTCCTCTACCGTGTAACGCCTATCAGGTTCGAGTTGATACCCTTCGCGGAAGCCAAAGTAGCCGTTCAGAACCATGTTCAGATCTGCACGCATGCCCAAACGGTCGGCGATCTCTAGGAAGACCTCCGGTACCTGCCGCTGCTCGCCAACGGGCTCCACGACCGGCTGCCGGATCGGGTAGGACCAGTAGCCCCGGGCCCCCTGATTCGCCAGCCAGTCGGCCTCAATGTCGAGCCGCTCGAGATAACAGGTATCCGGCAGCACAATATCGGCGAACTCGGTGGTCTCATCAAGAAAGATGTTGAAATTGACCGTGAACACCTTCCTGAACAGTTCCCCTACCTGTTTCGGGTTCGCGACGCTCATCACGATGTTCGTGTTCATCGTGAAGGCGAACTCCGGTGCGTAGTCGATCCCGTAACGGGCGGGGTCCTGAGGAACGATCGTATGCAGTGAACTCTGGCCCCATGACGCCGGGCTGAGCTTGCACAGGCCCACGTCATCGGGTTTCTCCGGGTAGACAGGGGGCCAAGGCTGTCCCGGAGGGATAACCCACCGTCCCGTCTCCAACATGCCGTCCAGCCCTACCTTGGGAGAGTAGTGGGGCAGGCCTGTGTCCGGATGTCCCAGCGAGCGTGCATTGAGACCAGGATATGCACCAGGAGTGGCCCGGACCCCTGCCAAAGCACCGAGAAGCTCGAGGGCCATAGCGTTGAGAGAAGCATGCTTATGGGCACTCGCGCCCCTGAAAAGCCCGACGGCGATGGGGCGGTACGGATACGTGTTCCCCTCGAGTTCGATGGTGGAGCCGATGCGGGCCGCTTCGCCGAACTCACGGGCGATCCTGCGGATCGTATCCGCCGGGATGGTGCTTATTTCTGAGGCCATCTCAGGCGTGTAGCGTTTGAGATGCTCGCTGATCAGGAGGAAGGCTGTGGACGCCTTCTGCCCATCGATGACAGGTTCGGCCTCCAGGGCGATCTTCTGAAAAGCGGCGTCGTACGGTTTGGCGCGGCTCTCCACCTCGTCCCACATCTGCGGCTTTCCGTCTTGACCCCTGACATAGCGACCGTCGGCGCCGACTAGGTAGGGAGCGTTGGTCCCCTCTTCCAGAAACTCTCGGTCATAGAGGTGGTATTCGTTGACCAACAGATTGGCCATGGCCAGCGCCACCACTGCGTCTGTGCCGGGTCTGATCGGGATCCATTCGTCGCAACTCTGGGCGGCCATCCCTCTATAGGGGTCTATGACCACGTGCCTCATGCCGCGGGCTCTGGCTTCGGCCATCTTACGGGCAGCGGCATTGTTGGCGTAGTAGGCGCCGGTCCCTACCGGCACGCCCCCGAAGTTGAGGAAATAGTCGCAGTAATCGAAGTCGGGCCAACACACCCAGGCGGCGTTGTTGAGACAGCCGATGAAGTGTTTCGCCGCTGCGCAGTGGACTCCGGCGCCCGAGAAGTTCCAGTTTGGAGAGCCGAAAGCCATCGTGAAGCTCTGCGGGACACTACTGTAGTTCAGCGAGGTGACTCCGACGAAGAGCAGGAGCTTTCTGGGGTCGTCGGCCCGGATCTTGCCGAGTCTCTCGACAATAGTCGTTAGCGCTTCTTCCCAAGAGATCCGCTGCCACTTGGGATCGACTCCGAATCCTTTCTCCGGATTCGTCCGTTTGACCGGATAGTTCAGTCGGCCAGGGTCATATAGGATGTTTATCCCGCTCTGGCCTTTGGCGCAGATACGGCCCTGCGTCTGGGGGTCGTCCGGGTTCCCCTCTATCTTCACCACCACCCCATCGACCCGATGGACTCTTATCGGGCAGAAGGAGAAGCAGAGGTTGCATACTGTGGGGATCCAGACGTCATCATGCGCTTGGTTGGCTGGCATACGACCTCCTCCGCTCTGGCTTACGGCCGCTCTAGGTTTGCGCCGTCACGTGTCACCACATGGAAAAGACCTGTGAGTCTTCAGGTCTATTGTTCAATTTGTAAAGCATTGACAGGCGCATGTCAAGCTTCTCGTTCGCCCACGCGAGGAGCCTGCGCCCGAACGTCGAACAACATATGGATATGGGAACGACGGACCTGACCGACGGCAGCCGGGCCGGCATCGAAAGCCCGCGCGACGGACAAAGGCCGGCCGAGTACCTGGATGATCTCACTGCTACCATCATCACCGGGACACCGATGGCCGGCGGCACCACTGATGGCGCCGGCGCGGGCCGCGATATCGACGACGTGGTAGGTCCGTTCGCCCGGACGGCTGCAGAGATGCCGCAGACGCACCGGGCTCCGGGCGGCCCGCAGGTCCGCACTTCCCGCGCGTCGATGCGCGAACAACTGCTCGCCCTCTTTAGTGACGGCCACCGGCTTCAGAGGCCCACAGCCGTCGCCCCGTTCCTGAGCGCAGCCGCGCGGGCCGATGCCACGGCGGAGGCGTCCGGAGTGGTCCCCTCCGGTCTGGAGACTGTGGACGTCCGGCTGGCCGGCGGGTTCGGCGCGGGACTGCACCTGATCTCCGGAAAGATGGGGGTGGTAAAGACCGCCTTCCTCGAGTCGGTAGGGTGGGAGGCGGTCGCGTCCCACCGGCCCGTGATCTACTATGCCCTCAAGGAGGGCGGTGAGGGCGTCCGAGCGCGGATGGTCCACACCTTGGAGTGTCTGGGCGTTCCCGGCGAAGCCTTCGCGACCACAGTGTCGCCCTGGCTATCGCTGGTCGAGACTATCCCCGACTCTGCGAATGCGGTCGGCGCATTCCTCGAAGACGTGCGACGACGCGTCCACGATCTGGGCGACCGGCACGCCCAGCCACCCGTACTCCTGCTGGACGACCTGGACCACCTACTGCTCCTCACCGGACCCCGGCCTTTGGTGGACCTGCTCTCGCGCCTCGATGCGGCGTTGGCCGGCGCCGCTGTGGCCGGACTTGTCGCCATGACCAAGCCCTATCCCCCCACTTCCAGGCTGGAGAACCTGCCGGCCCAGACCGTACTGGCGCTGGCACTGCTCCCTGGGCCCCCGAGTGAAGCCGTCGCGTACATCGGGCTCGATGTCCGGACCAACCGTCGCTCAGGATGGACCGGCGCGGTGCCACTTGCTCTCGACCACCGCACAGGCCTGCTCGCGCCCCGGCCCTGAGACCGACTCAAGGCGGGGTTTGACACCTGCCCCCGGCGGGAAGACCCGTGATGACCCACACTCCCCAGAACGAGGTACACCGTGAAGTTGTCCCATGGAGAAGCCTTCGGGGCGCCGGTGCTTCGCATCGAAGGGTATGTAGATCCCGAGGACGCCCCCGTCCTAGAGCAGGCCGCCTGGGAGGCGTTCGGCGACAGCGGGACGCGCATCGTCCTGGACCTTGAGCTCTGCAACCACATAGGCAGCGTGGGGCTGGGAGTCCTGTTCTCACTGGTCCGTTGGGCTCGAGCCAAACAGGGCTGCGTGATCGCCATCTCGCCCCGCACGCAACTGTTCCGGCTGCTGCAGCTTGTGCAACTCACCGACGAGGACGGCTTCCACGTCTTCAAAGATCTCGACGGCGCCCGGCAGATGATCCTTGCCCGATGCACGGAGGAGGGATGCGAACGTGACTAGACCACCGGAGGAACCCGCAAGGACCCCGGCCCGCACACCCCGGATCAGAGCACCTCTGTCTCAGCTCGAGGTCCAGGTCTCGTATCGCTTCGGGGCACCGCTCATCTACGTGGAGGGAGAGCTCGACCATGAATCTGCGGGCCGGCTGAGGGCCTCCATCGATGAGGAGCTGGCGGATCGGCCGAAAGCCCTCCTCTTGGATTTCAGCCGGCTCGCCTACATGGACAGCGGGGGCCTGTCGCTACTGTTCGAAACGGCACGTAGGTTCGAAGACGGGGGAAGACTGGCGATCGTGAATCCGAGCGCGAATGTACGCAGGCTGATAGAGCTTACCGGCCTCTCGGAGCGGCCCGGAGTCCACCTGGTGAAGGACCTAGGCGAGGTGGCCACGATTCTGGTGGAGCAGTCGAGCTAGCAGGCTGCTGAAAAATGACGCTGCGCCGTCAGGGCGCGATGGCTGCGGGCGAGAGAAGAACGCAGGAAGCGCGAATAGCAGCGCTATTTGCGCGACCGAGGACGCTCTATCGCGCCGGCCGGTGTGTCTTGGCGGCCGTGGCTTCGTTTTTCAGCAG